>PBAO01000053.1 GCA_002715985.1 Lysobacterales bacterium
CGGGTCGTGCCGCCGAGCCGCTATATGGCGCTGGCCGGTACCGAAAAAGAGGAAAAAGCCGAGCGCCGCCAGGTGATGAACGAGCTCGGCTGCAGCGAACTCGATGCCGCACTGCATATCGCCGCGACGATGGACGAGGCGCGCGGCATGAAGCCGAAAACCCAGGGAGACCCATGAATCAAGATCAGCCCAGCGCCTGTCAGGCACGCGCGCCGTTCAAGGCCGTTCAAGGCAAGCACGGCGTCAAGTTTCGCCAAGCGCCCCCACCCGGGCAGACCGGTCCTGTGCTCGAGCTCGAGCACACCGGCCACGATCACGTGGTGCTCGATGTGCGCGAACGCTATCGGCTCGCCAGCGGCGGTATCGGCTCGCGCCACCAGGTGCTGTTGGCCCTCAACAGCCACCAGGCGGTCGAGCTCGCCGGCTTGTTGTTTCACTTCGTCGACAGGCACCTGCGCAACGACGCCGAAGCGCCCTTTCATCACATCGTCACGACGCCCGAGCGGGCGGCGTGTGGCCCCAACTGGCTGATCGAGGACCAGGAGACCGCGATCGAACGGCTGGGTCGCCGGCGATCGCGCAGCCATGTCCTGGGCCTGATGCAGCGTTTTCTCGAGGTCTGCGAGGGCGAATCCTTCGTCAAGGAGGTCTGTATGAACCTGGCCTTGTGGGCCAATCGATCCGGGGACGCCTTTGCTGTGGCCAAAGCCGAACAGGCGCTGTACCAGATGGCGATGGTGCCGGACACGGTTGGGAACTGATGGGGCAACGATGACACGCGTTGTTGACGCAATCACCGGAATCGCCCTGCTGGCCGCGGCGTTCGCGGCCACGGCCGGTACCGAGGTCTTCACCGTCGCCGGCGTGCCGGTGACCCATGTGCCGGACAACGCGACGGTGGTCGAACTCGACAAGCCGTCCCGGCTCGACAAGCAGCTGTCACAGGGCCTGCCCGACAAGAAGGATGCCGCGGCACGGGCGGTCCAGAAACGCGTGGCCGGCTTCAAGAAAGCGTATGGCGAGGCTTATAGCGGGCTCATGCGGGCCTGGCGGCTCGGTGTGACGAAAGTCCCGGCGGTCGTGGTCGACGGCACCTACGTCGTCTATGGCCAGCCGGACGTGACGGCCGCGGTCGCCGAGATCCGCCGGGCCGAAACCAGGGAGAAATGATCATGACCGATCGACGTGTCCCGATCCTGTTGTTTGCCGGGCTCACATTGCTGGTGAGCGCGTCCGTCGTGCCGCGGCCGGCCCAGGCCATCGATACTGGCACGATCGTCGCATCGGCGGCGTCCTGGGCCTGTTTGGATTACCAGGTGACCGGCGTCTGTGTCTGGCTGACCTGTACCCCGTTCGGCTGCTATACGCAGACCAGCGTCAAGGTCCGGCATTACATGCCGGAGCTCGTGGTCTCGGTTTATCAGCAAAGCGGCGATAACCCGTGGTCGGTTATCTCGCCCCTGGCCCCGTCGAACGCGACCGCCGAAGGCGGCGGGAATCGCACGGAAGGCTGGGCCGGCCGAGACCACAAGATGCTGCGGTTCAAGAATGCCGACGCAGTCGGCCATCCCGCCGCGGCCGGCTTCGATCTGCTGTCGAGTGTGGGCTACACCTGTGAGGCGGCGGCGACCCCGATGCAGCCCTATTTCCTGTCGGTATTCGATTCTCTGGCCTGGCGGGCGGGGGTGCCGGAATCGGCCTATCCCGAAGCGCTGACACCCGGCGCACGAACCATCAGCCAGACTGGCGACCAGTGGGGCCACGTCTATCCGCGCTCGGGCTTCGTCACGCAGAGCAACGATTACAAGGCCGCAGCCGTGATCGCCCAGCGCGTGGCGGATTTCGTCACTCGATCCGGCCAGCCGCATGTCTATACGCCGCTACAGGGTCACGACAAACCAGGTTACTGGGCACCGGGCCCGGTCAGGGAAGGCGATGGGTCGACCGGCAAGTGGCAACGGCTGCAACCGAACCTGACGAAGTCGTGCTCGGTGTTCCCCGATCGCGGTATCGCCGCGAGCTATTCAAACGTGCTCGCCGACGACGGCGACTATGTCTGGGCGCTGTGGCGCCCTTACGAATGCTGCAAGCGGCGCGGCGAAGAACTGATCTTTGCCAGTTAGGGAGATAACAATGAACAACGACACTCACTGGGGTCTGCGCACGGCCATGATGGCAATGCTGATCGCCGGGATCGCATTGCTGGCCGGTTGCGGATCCGACGTCGGGCCGTCGGTCGACAAGGTGCGTCTGGATCTACTCGACCGGATGAACCAGATGTATGGCGGGCTGCTCGAGACCCATGACTTCGAGATCGATGAACGTCAGGTGCTAAGTGAGGACCGGGTGAAGTTTCATATCGTCGCCAGCTTCAAGCTCGATCCCGAACGTGCCCAACAGGTCCGGTCCTCTCACTCGAAAACGATCCGTCAGCAATTCGCGTTGCGCAAAGCCGGGACACTGCAGGGCAAGGACGAACGCGCAACCTTGATTTACAAGCGCACCGGACAAGGCGCCTGGCAGATCTACAACGTGCAGCAGGGTTACCAATAGAGGCATCGTCATGATTACGAGGTTCCGAACAGTCGTGACGTCACTCGTTCGACATCGATCATGGGTGGGCGTATCGCTCTGTTTGCTGTGCCTGGCACTGCCAGCGACGGGCTGGACCGCCTCCGGCGACGATCTGTACTACCGGATCGGCGGCGGAGGGCCGGTGAGCGCGTCGGCCGGCCGGGGCTATCAGCCCGGGCAACTCGGTTTAGGGATCAACTGGAACCAGGGTTCGGCCTGCAGTGGGCTCGATCCCCAAGCCACCGTCGCCAATCAGCTCAACGGCGCGACCCGTGGTTTTCAGAATATGATGGGCTCGGTGGTGCAGAACGCCACCGGTGCGGTCGCGGCCCTGCCGGCGATGATCATCCAGCGCGCCGCGCCGGGCCTTTATGACCTGCTGTCGAACGGTGTGCTGCAAGGCCGGCTGGACTTCAATAAAGCCAAGACATCCTGCAAAGCCATGGCCAAACGTGCGGCGGACGCCATTACATCGGGCGGCTGGCAGCAACAGGCCCAGGCGGAGAACTGGGAGAACACCGCCGCGACCAACGGCGATGCGGTGGCCGCCGAACAGACTGTCGAGTCGCAAGGCGGCGACAAGGGCGTGACCTGGGTTGGCGGCGAAAAGCGCGGCGGCACCGCGCAAGCGCCGGTCGAGGTCACACACGATACCGCCGTCGCCGGCTACAACATTCTGCACGGCCGCACGGATCCAACCAGCACGCAGCCGGTCTCCGGTGGTGGCCAAGGCTGGGGCAGCGTGCCGACATCCAGCGGCTCGTGGCCCGGCAGCGGCGGCTCGGGGTCGAACGGAGGATCGGGCAGCATGGGCAGCGGTTGTCACGGCGGCATGTGCACGGTCTGGGGCTCGCCTACCGAGGCGTCGCAATGGATTACCGACGTCGTCGGGGAGAGACAGATCCGGACCTGCAGCGGCTGCGAGAAAGTGCAGTCGAAGTCCGGTACCGGCCTGATGCGTGCCCTCGAGGACCAGCAAGACAAGATCGAAACCAAGCTGACGGCCATGGCCAACGGCAGCCAGCCGATCACCGATGCCAATCTGCGGGCGGTCTCGGCCGGTGCGACGCTGTCGGTGTCCCGCGGTGTCATCAAGTCGCTGCAGCATGATCCACAAGGCGAGCTCCTGACGCATCGGCTGGCATCCGAGATGGCCTTGGCGCGAACCCTCACGCAGGCCCTCTGGGCACGGCGGATCATGCTGGCCGGCGCGGACGAGCCCGGTATTGCCAACAACAAGGAGGGTCAGGACGCGATCAACGGCGAATTGACCCGTCTCGACCGCGGTATCGAGGCATTGCGGACCGAGATGGAAGTCCGTCGGTCGCTGGCCCACAACGCCGCCACGATGGCCCTGACCCGCAACCAGGGCAGCGCCGATCGCGGTACGCCCGCCAACACGGAGGCAGGTGATCGCGAGATCGACAGCCGAGGGGCCATCGATGGCAATAACCCATAAAACCAGCCGACTCGGCGCCTGGGCGGTCTTTCTGATCGCCTGGGCTGCGGTCATTGTCGCGGCGCTGGCTATCGTCGCGGTCGGCGTGTCGATGGCCGGCAGCGCGGTCGGCTTCCGCGACTGGCTGGCCCGCATCGCTCCCTACGCCCTGATCTGGCGTGTTGGCGTCTATGCCGTCGTCGGCACGCTCTATATCACCCGATGGCGCCCGCGCTTGCGCGCAGCCCAGCAACGCCAGACCGATGGCGGCGAAGCGGCTCACCAACGACTTGTTCGTGTCGAGCGGATGTTGCTGGTGGTGATCGCCGTGATCGAGGCGGCGAATCTGCCCGATCTCATCGGCTGGATGTCGGCGGGCTAGCGGAGAACCGTCATGAGTGTGGATCTGAGCGTATTCGATTTCTTCGAGAACGTCGTGCTGATGCTCGGCTGGATCGTGAACAACGCGATCTGGGGCGTTCTCAACAAGACGATGCTCGCCGCGGTGCCCTTTGCCGCGCTCATTATACGTGAGTGGTATACCGCGCGGCGTGAAGGCGAGGACGAGGGCAACAAGGGTCTGCTCTCGCTCAACCGGATCGAGACCACGCTGTACGCGATGCTGCTGGTGTATGCGTTCGCCGCGGTCCCGCTGCTGAGCGTGCAGTTCGCGCCGGCGAATTACGATCAACAGCACTATGAGCAATGCGGCATGAAGGTAGCGGGCAGCGGCACGTCAACTGGCGCCGGGGCATCCTTGGGCGGCAAGACGGCCGATATTCCGCTGTGGTGGGCGGTTGTCCACGCGGTCTCGAACGGTATCACTAACGCCGCGCTGGCCGCCCTGCCTTGTAACACCGACTATCAGTATCTGCGCACCGAACTCGATCGCACGGCGATCCAGGATCCGACGTTGCGCAGCGAGGTCGTGCGGTTCCAGCGCTGGTGTTATGGCCGCTCCCGGACCCAGCTGTTCCGTAAATCCGCCGGTCTGGACGCGGCCACGGCCAAGGATACCGACTGGATCGGGTCGCACTATTTCCTGAACACCGCCGGCTACTACGATAGCTTCCAGTCGCATCGTCCGGTCCAGGGGTTTGCTTACAACGGGTCGCGGGACTCCGGCTTCGGGACGGGACCGTCGCAAGGCGGCTACCCCACCTGCAAGCAGTGGTGGTCCGCGTCCGGGAACGGGCTCAAGGCCCGCCTGCACGATCAGATCGATACCAGCCTTTGGCAGAACATCCATGCGGCATTCACGTCGTCGACGGCCGACGACTATGCCATTCGGGCCCTGCTGAATACGCATGGCGGGATGGCCAACGGCAATTCGAGCAGCGATGTGATCTCGGGTTCCGGCGGCGGCAACGGACTTAACAGCACGGTCGGGACGGTGGCCGGTGCCTTCGGCGCCGGGCTCGGCTGGCTACCGGCCGAAGGCATGAAGGATGTCGCGGCACGGGCCATGCCCATGGTGCAGTACCTGCTGATGATGGCGATGGTCATCGCCATGCCGATCCTGATCGTGATTTCAGGTTACAGCGCCAAGGTCGTCGGGATCCTGACCTTTTCCTACTTCGGGATGGCCTCGCTGACGTTCTGGTTCGCCCTGTCCCGGTGGCTGAGCAATAACCTGGTGGACATGCTTTACCAAAGCGACGCGGCCAAGCTCGGCTTCATGGCCGGCCTGAGCAATGCCTACGATATTTCGATTCTGACCCTGGTACAGGCGACGATGGTGGTTGTGTTACCCACCGCATGGCTTGCGATGTTGGGTTGGGCTGGGGCTGGAATCGGCTCTGGATTAGGTAGTGCCGTTCAAGGAGGCTCGAAAGAAGCGGGCGCGGCAGGCAAGAAGGGAGGAGAAAAAGGCAAAAGTATGGCGTCAGGAGGGAAACTATAAACGCCATGACAATTTTGCAGGCAGCCGCCACTTTTGTGTGGCAGCTTCCTATTGTTTTACCTGATTCTCCAACCGTTCATATATTCACCATAGCCATCCCAACCATTGCGCATACCATCGTAGTCATCGTCCTCGTAGCTATTGTCTTCGTCATCGGTCGCACTTTCAGGAATCCCGTTCGCGAGCACCAGGCCCAGAAGCGTTGCAACGGTCAAGGTGATGAGAACGGCCTGCCAGTGCATGACCGCCAGGACGACAACCATCGCGGCAAGTGCCGCAGCGATGCCGATCGTGGCTCGTTGGCCAAAACCGTGGCGGTGGATGGCATAGGCGATCATCGGTATGACCGTCAGGGCCGCGCCGGTGGCCAGGAAAGCGCTCAGGCTGTCGAACGCACCGATCAGGCCGGCGCCTTCGGCCCGCGGATCCAGCAGCGCGGTCAGCACGCTCAGCAGGATCCAGGCGACCATCCCCACCGTGCCGGCACCAAGCCAGCGCATCATCGTCCAGACAGACGACGTCGAGTGCCTCGCTGCCGGGTTCGTCTGCGCACTGTGGGTGGCCATGATCGCCTCCGACCTTGATGCTTTCTCGACAAACAGCGTAGCGCTACAGCGACAGGGGCGCAATTTCGCCGCTTGCGTTATCATCTCCTGCCACTATAGTAACATCACTACATAGTGGCCCAGTTTTGAGGTGATGCCATGACGATTACGACTGTGAGTAGCCGCGACTTGAACCAGGATGTTACCCGTGCCAAGAAGGCGACTGAGAATGGCCCGGTGTTCATTACGGATCGGGGAAAGCCGGCGCATGTACTTTTGAGCATCGAGGAATACCAGCGACTCACCCACCAGCGTCGCAACATCGCGGACGCGCTGGCGATGCCGGGTGTTGCGGATATCGAATTTTCACCGCCGCGAGTGGACATCGAGACCCAGCCGGCTGAGTTTTCATGATGTACGTCCTGGATACCAACGTGGTATCCGAGTTGCGGAAGGTGCGGTTTGGCAAAGCCGATCCAGCCGTCGCGGCGTGGTCGGAAAGCGTCGACGCCGCCGCCCTTTTCATCTCGGCCGTCACCGTGATGGAGTTGGAATTAGGTGTCCTGCGAGTTGAACGCAAGGATGCCGAGCAAGGCCAGTTGCTGCGCGCCTGGCTGGATCAACATGTCCTGCCGGAGTTCTCGGACCGCACGTTGCCGGTGGATACGCCCGTGGCACGCCAGTGTGCCCGGCTTCATGTGCCCGACAAGCGCGGCGAGCGGGATGCGCTCATTGCCGCGACCGCCCTTGTACATGGCATGTCGGCCGTGACCCGTAACGTCGCCGATTTCGAGCTGACTGGTGTCGGTTTACTGAATCCGTGGGAGTTTGATCATTGAGCGAAAATACGCGGAATGATCGGCTTAGAGCGCTTGACGATGCGATCAAGCGTGGATTGGCCGATGCTAATGCCGATCGCATTCAGCCAGCCGAGGCAGTGTTCGATCGCCTTGAGCGTAAATATCAAGCACAAGCTGGACCCGACGCCGCTGAATGATCGTCGAGACGGCCAAAGGCGATCTGGAAGCCATCGCGGCAACCCTCTCCCCCAACTGCCTAGCATAGCTGGCGGTCGGTCGGGACGCCTACGTTTTTACAACCGCATCTTCGGATCCATGGTCGCATGCAGTACGCGCACAATTTCCAAATCCTCGACCCGCATGCGATACCAAACGATATGCGAGCCCATGGGAGCGCTGCGTAGACCCGGACGGATCTCGTCACGTACAGGACCGAGCGCCGGATTCTTGCTCAATTGCTCAAACCGACGATCCAACTCATCCGAATAACGTAGCCACTGCTCGTGTCCCCACTGCTCGACCGTGTATTGCCGAATCTTTCGCAGGTCCGTCGCCGCGGCCGGCGACAGTCGAATGGGTCTAACCGGCATCCAACTCGGCTTTCAGGCGGCGCCAATCGGTATATTCACCGCGGTCCAGTTGGTCGATTCCGATATCGAGCTCGGCGCGCAACGCGGACAAGTGCGTTTCCCGGTCTTCCATTTGACGTAGTGACTCGCGGATGACTTCGCTGGCGTTGCTATAGCGGCCGGTGGCCAGTTGTCTCTGAACAAATTGCTCGAAGTGAGAGCTCAAAATCACGCTGGTGGTGCGTGGCATGGCATGGCCTCGTTTCACGTGTGTTATCAAATAGTACACCGACGACTGGCCGGGTGCGACATGTCTTGGACCGCGCCCGGCCGTGTGCCGCCGTGGGCGGGCGAAAGATCGCCGCTGAACTAGCCACCCCCGTAGGCCTGAACGGCGCCATCGTGTGCCCGCCGCATGCGGCTACCGCGGGCGAGTCGCCCCGAGCCCTTCCTTGCCGAACTCGGGCGCCGTCAGGCGCGAACCTTGGTGCGATACGCCGCGGGGAGCGAGCCGACGGTTCGTTGTCGAGGATTCCCAAACGGTCGATTCGGCTTAGAGCCCAGCTTCGTCCAATAACGCCAGGCACTCGGCCCGCTGGCTCGGCAGCTTCCTATACACGTCAGGATCGAACGCCTCTGTCCGGCGTTCGTCGGCATACAGCAGTAGGGCTTCTACGTTGGCCGTCGGATGCTTTTTCTTGAGCATGCCCATGTAGAGCGTGGCCTGGTAATGGTCGCGTCGGCGGATCTGGCCTCGAAAATGCGCTTTCTCGTACTCGCTTATACGATGAAGTGGTTTCCCTCTCTGAATAGCGCATAGAGCTTGCCCGACAGGCCATCCGAGAAGATGATCTGGCTCGTATCGAGACCGTGGCCACTCACACCCCATGTCGGCTTGCTCGAGGCGGACGTCGAATGTCTTATGAAAGTCGCGACGGGCCGAGCGCCAACTGTCGCTGCGAAACCAGACGATTGCGATCGCAACCGCTACGACAATGATGGTCTGTAGTGCCATGCCGGACTGCTCGCTCAATGCGCCAAGAGGAAAAGCGCAATCGCCACGGCTATCGTGACGAATGCGATGGCCTTGCCGATACGTGGTCCGGTTTCACGCGGCCTGACTCGGTTCTGGTGCGCCCTCGGATATCGCACGCGACCGAGATGCTTTCGGAACGCATCGGGATCGTCAGCGAACTCGGCGAGCTTGCTGACCGGAACCAGTTGGCGCTTCTTCTTATGGCTCATGGCGTTCGCGTGAGCGGGCTTTTCGTCTGTTATACCAACAACGCATTGTCACTTTCGATCAAGGCCAAGACCGCTGGTCGCTGGGTAGGTGAGCATAGTCATCGATGACCGCAACCTGCAGCGCCGGCTGACCGCCCCACTGCCAGAACACCAAATTCGTGTCATGACTGCGGGTACCGATCGCCAGGCTCGGCACAAGGATGGCGACACCTTCGCGGCGAAGTTTTTCGGACAACGCCCAGCTTGGCGGCAATTCGCCGATCGCCTGCCAATAGGCCCAATCGCAGGTGACATGGTCTCAGGCCACGCCGGCGTCGTCGCATGCAGCCGGCGTCGAAAGACATATAGGCTGAAACTTCGGCAGATGTTGCGTAGTCGCATCTGTGACATGAAAGCTCGGGTCGGCAGATTATCGCCTCCCGCCGTTGCGCCTATTGAGAACATCCGTTTGTTACTTCCAAACGCTGTGATCAGTGCAGCGTTTGGAAGTATCAGCCGGTGAGTCTGCTCATCGGCCAATAGCGGTCGTCTACTGAAATCGACTGCAGAGTATAGGCGAACGCGCAATTTGCGAGCCGTACAACTCTTGCTGGGACATACCAAGCTAGAAAGCACGGTGCGCTATCTCGGGATTGAAGTCGATGATGCGCTCGAGATGTCGGAGCAAATAGAGGTATGAGTAACGTTGGCGCCAATCGAGCTAACTGCGAGGCTCGTTTGGCGCCTACACGTACGGCCAAAAGCAGACATTTCGCTTTTCATCTCAGCCTAGCGTGGTATTGCCTCAGACCGGATACGAACTATCCGAATTCGGATTGAGTCCTGTCTGACCTTAAGGCTGATCGACAGAGGGGGCCACCGCAGCCGCACGAGGTAAGACTACGAGAACTACGCGCCCCCTGCGCGCGTCGCGAACACACGAGACCCGCTGTACGTCCGATCCGACGTCAGCAGATGACCGATGGCCCAACCGGCCGTGCATGACAACGCCCCAACATTATCCTTGCGCATCGACCGAAACGCAGCCTCGATCAACGGGCCGCCGTAGTTTTCTCGTCCGCCGACCAAATGCTCCAGCAGGTGATGTGAGACCCGGTTGCGATACGGTAGGTGTCGACTGGGAATGAATCTCCCGCCGGGCTCCCACAGCGCATCGATGGTCATACCGATGAACCAGGCATGGAATAACGCGTTAACCGGCCGCCCCGGGTTGTCCCCCACCGGGGCCAGGCGCTGGATCAGCGGCCCGGGCGCCGCGTGCCCGTCGGCATGATCCAACGCGGCTGCGGTCACGAGGTCGATGGGCGACACGAGACTGAGGTCACTCCCAATCGCTGCGTAGTCCGCCTGGCAGCAAACGAAGGGCTCGGGGCTCATCGCCCCGTGCATGACCCCAGCAAGGTGTATGACCTGCGGACATATCGCCTCGCCATGGGTCAGTGCCGCAAAGAGATCGCGGGCACGGGCGTCGTCCGATACCAATAACAGCCCCTGGTTGATCGCGAGCACCATGCTATCGAATACCGGCAGCGGCATTTCTAGCGCCAGTTGACGCAAGCCGGCTGGCACCGCATCCGACATCTCCTGAGGGGCGAGGACAGCATGCTCATTTGCCCAGGCGATCGCGCCCTCGAGCGCAGACCGCTGGGCCGCCAGCTGGTCTTCCTCCGTGGTCACCCCGACCAGCCGCTCCGACGTCGCCGTCCACTCAAGATGGAGCTGATCGCCCGGCGGCTGGGCGTCGAGGTACTCAAGCCGCCCCTGAAGCTGATCGAACACGGCGCGTGGCAAGTGGATCGGACCGCACAGCTGTTCGATCAGCTCGAGCGTGCCCTGTGACCAGGCTACCCAGTAGCTCATCATGTCTAGTACGCAACCCGACGGTGGGCGCGATAGCAGCCTGTGCGCCTGGCTGACCGGATAAGCGTTGGCGCCAGCCACCGCGATATGACGACCCTGTTTGCGGACCATGTCCGCCGCTTCCAGTCCGCCGACACTGAACGCCCAGCCCAACATCTCGAGCGGCATCGGCAACCGGCAGTATTGCTCGACTTGGCGCGCGATCGCGTCAGCGCGCGCTCTGATCTGCGCCTCGATCGGGGCGAGGCTCGCCTCCGGGTCATCCCTGTCCATCTCTATTGACTGGATATCGGAGCGGTAGAAGCGAGCCTCGAAATTCGATCCGATTGTGCGCACGCGCTCGAAGTATTTGTGCTGGACCCGCACAACCTCACCCCGACCTCGCCCTTGCTCTTCGAACTGGTGGCCGTGCGATGCGCCCC
Source organism: Lysobacterales bacterium (assembly GCA_002715985.1). GTDB lineage: Bacteria > Pseudomonadota > Gammaproteobacteria > Nevskiales > Salinisphaeraceae > Salinisphaera. The sequence continues at coordinate 11,357 of PBAO01000053.1, forward strand.
AAAGCGTGGCCACTAGCGGCTGGTCGGGCTCAAGTGCAGCTTGGTCGATCGCGCGAAGCTCGGGATCGGGCTCAACGACAAACTGTCGCTGTTCGCCGTCGTCATACCGAATGGTCACGGCGGCCTGCGCGGTGACGCCATCAAGACGCCATCGCTCGTCGCCCGGGGTGCGCAGTTGATGGCCTTGGATCAACTGAAACAGACAGTCCCAGGCCTTGGGTTCGTCCTGATGCGTCATATATAACCGGTAGGCGAGCGCAGCCGCCCGGTCGATGTAATCGAAGCGCGCCAGCAGATGGACGATCTCACACTCACGCTCGAGGGATGGCCAGTCCATATCCTCGACAGGCGCGGCGAGGAGCGCGCGCGCCGCCGGGACGTCTCTATCGCGTGCGCAGGCATAGCTGAGCAGCAGATGCGCCATGCCTGAGCGCGGCGCCATGGCGATCAGCGGCTCGAGCTCGACCCGGGCGCGGGTCGGGTTGTTCGTATTCCATGCGTGAAGCGCAACCATCCAGCGCAGTTCGCTGGATTCACGTACCGGCGCCGGCAGTCGCGAGAGCTCCGTATCGAACAGGGCGTCGCGGCGCGCTGACGATAACAGCCGCAGATACTGGACCGCCTCGCGAGAGCCCGACGCGACATTCACCCGGCCTTCGATCAGCCGAACGGCCGCGTCGGGCAGACCCCGCGCGGCGAGCATTTCAGCCAGCTGCGCCCGATCGGCGAACGGCGTGGCCTCAGGCACGGACTCGACCACACCACGCGCGCGCTGGCGGGTCGGGTCGCCCGGGGGGGTCGCCACATCACGGCATACGGCCAGCACGTCGGCCAGAGCCTCGCGCCCGGCCGCGGCCAGCCGCGCGATGCTGTCGTCCAACGCCGCCTGGTCGCCGGCGGCCAGGCTGTAGAAGGCCATTAATCGACATCGCTGAATCTCGAGGCTGTCGTCCTGCACGCCCATCTCGCGCAGAACAGCCACGGCATCCGAGTCCTTGCCCTGGGCATTGAGCATCTGGGCGCGCAGCAGCTGGTTCGCGGGCGTCTCGCGCGTGGCCAGATACGCCAGCGCCTCATCCAGGCGACCGACCTCACCCAGCAAGCTGGCATAGAGATGTTCCAGATGTGGTTCGAGCGAGATCCGATCGAACACGCGCACGATCAAATCTAGCGCTTCTTGTTCTCGATCGCACAGGCGCAGGAGCAACACCGTGTTGTTCGCCTGGGCCGACAGCGTGACGTCATCGACCCGCTCAGCAGCCAGCTGCTCTTCACAGCCAGCCAGTGAGATATCCGCAGCCCGGGCCAGCACATCCGGTGCAACGCGTGCGTCATGGGCCCGGTTCTGATCCGGGCCTTCGAGCACGCGCGCGAGCGTCGCGAAGGCACCCAGGCGCTGCAGCTCGGTATGCTCTGGATGGAGCGCGGCCAGCGCGGCGATCGTATCGGCGAAGCCGTCGGTCTGACGCCACCGGTGGAATTCGGCCAGGCCGAGAGCCGCCTGCGCTGTCCCGACCAGGTTTGCAGGGATATCATCCGCCGGATTGCCACTCCAGTCCATACGCGCCAGCGCCAGCAGGCGAACAATCACCGCACTGGCGTTGTCGGGCGCATCGCTCGCGGCGAGTGATTGGGCGGCGAGTTCGGCCGCGCCCTCGCAATCATCCTGCATCAGACGCGCCAGGGCCAGATTCGCGATCGCCTGGGGACGGGTGGGGTTGAGGGCGTGGGCCGCCTCGTACGCCGCAATGGCCTTCGCGATCTCATGCCGACGCCCGCGAACATGACCGAGCAGCGCTTGCAGCCGGTATCGAGCCCGGGGCGCGTCCGCCACGCTCGGCTTGTCGAGCATCGATTCCAGTCGCTGCGCCAAGGCCTCGGTGGTATCGCCGGCATCGACCGCCGCCTGGAGCTCGTCGATCCATTCGTGAAGGGTGGCGTCTTCGCCTTCGTCGCCGGCATGGTCGGGGGTGTGCAGTCCGGCACTGACCGGGACGGGGCCCTGCATTTGATCGAGCCGGCTGAGCACCTCGCGAACCATAGTCTGGGTCGCGTTGTGCCTGTCCGCGTCGCCAGAAGTGAAGTCCGCATCGTTGTTCCCGCAGTACGCGCGGTAGAGGACGTCGTCCTGGTAGACCATCTTCGAGATGTCATTCCAGGTCCGCAGCTCGATCGCCGGATCGTCGCCGCCCGCGAATTCCTTTCGGACTGTGACCAAGGCGTCGACGCCTTTCCGATCGTCCGGCGCCGTGGTAGCAAAGATCAGGGTGTCGATACTGAAGGGCAGCTTGCGCGTCTTCTTGATTTCGGTTCGCAGTACTTCTGCCATTAGTGGATTGTCCGTGCGCTTGCACTGGATCCCGATTAGCCGATGAGGATCACCATCGACCGCAATGAGAGTGTCGATGCCATCCTGGGCCTGGCCACCGCGGCCATAGGGTTGCGGGTTCGGGTCGTTGTAAAAACGCCCGAAGAGCTCGACACAGAGACGCTCGAAGGCTTGCCAGTCCTTCGGCACCGGCAGCTCGTAGCCTTCGCGATAGAACACCGGGCCCGACAGCAGGGCCCGGCGGCCCGCCACATCCGGTTGCTCGTCCGGCCCGCCCTCGTTGTCCCCCGTCATTCACGCCGCTCCTCGCTTCCACGTCCGCGAACCACGATACGGCATTCGGAAAGACCGTAGGAGTCACCCGGTCTTGGGCGTTATGGACTAGGTAATATCGCCCGCAGCTGGCAACGTGGGCGTTCCATCCGTCGACTCTCGCTTGACGGGTATCGCCGGGACCCCGACTGATCCGGCTCAAATCAGCCGCGCATCCCACCAGATCGTCGGGGGCTAGTCCCAGTCGGGCAACCAGCCCTTGGTCACGGCCTCGTGGGCGACGCCCACGGGAATCGTAACCTCGATGACATTTTGGTTGGGCGACATTAGGCCAGCGGCATGGACGAGTTTTTCCGGCGTACTTACGCCAGATGGACGTTGGCCCACGCTTTAAGCTGTTAGTTCCGATTTTTCTAGAAAGCATGTCTGGCGCGGCCCGGCTAACGTCCGCTTCGGGTCCAGGCTGTGTGAAAACTCACTCCTGTCGCGGTCCAGCTGAAAACCGACGCTTTGTACGCCTGCTGGCGCCACGATCGGCTACTGGGCACGGGTAAAAGAACCCCTGAAATGTCCATGTTCCGAGTTGTACACAGTCTTGACCTAGGCTGTGTGAAAACGCCACCCGCCGTCTAAACTACTCCCGAGCTGAGAGCGGAGTGCTTGATGAGTCGTTTCGTGACCGGTGAAGATCGTTCGCAGAGCACGCTGCTGCCAGCGAGCCTCGACGACTACGTCACCGAGGACAATCCAGTCCGAGTGGTCGATGTCTTTGTCGACAACCTCGACCTCGCCGATCTCGGCTTCGAGCGCGTCATCGCTCAGGCTACCGGCCGACCGGGCTACCACCCGGCCACGTTGCTCAAGATCTATATCTACGGGTACCTCAACCGGGTACAGTCCAGCCGACGGCTGGAGCGCGAAGCACAGCGCAATATCGAGCTCATGTGGCTGACGGGTCGTTTGGCACCAGACTTCAAGACGATCGCGGACTTCCGCCGGAACAATGGTCCGGCGATCCGACGCGTATGCCGTGAGTTCGTGATGCTGTGCCGTCGTCTCAACCTGTTCTCGCAGGCGCTGGTGGCCATCGACGGCAGCAAGTTCAAAGCCGTTAATAGCCGTGATCGCAACTTCACCCGCGCCAAGGTCAAACGGCGCATCGAGCAGATCGACGCCAGTGTCGCGCGCTATCTTTCAGAACTCGACAGTAGCGATCGTCAACGTCAAAGCGAGGTCACCGAGGCTCGCACGACAAAGCTTCGAGAAAAGATCGACACGCTGCGATCGGAAATGCAGCGCATGCAGGTTATGGCGAAGGCCGTAGCAGCAGCGCCCGACCAACAAATCTCATTGACCGACCCGGATGCGCGCTCCATGGCGACCAGCGGTAAGGGCTCGGGGATGGTCGGCTACAACGTTCAGTCAGCGGTCGATGCCGAGCATCATCTGATCGTAGATCACGAGGTCACCAATGTGGGCCACGATCGCACGCAACTGCAGCCGATGGCGGATCGAGCCCGTTCAGTCATGCAGGCCGATGCTTTGGCCGCGGTCGCCGACCGCGGTTACTTCAACGGCGAGCAGATCGTGGCCTGCGAGACGTCTGGCATCCAGGTTCATGTGCCTAAGCCGCAGACCTCCAACAGCCAGGCCCGGGGCCAGTTCGGCAAGCGCGACTTCATCTATGAACCGGGCAGCGATACCTATCGCTGCCCGGCAGGCCAGATACTCATCTGGCGCTTCACCACGGTCGAGAAAGGCCAGACACTCCATTGCTATTGGAGCTCAGCCTGCAAGGCCTGTGCAATCAAGACGCAATGCACGTCGGCGGCGCAACGCCGCGTCAAGCGATGGGAGCACGAATCGGTGCTCGAGACCATGCAGCAACGCTGGATCGGGACCCGAACTTGATGCGGATACGGCGACAAACGGTCGAGCATCCCTTCGGCAAGTTCAAGTTCTGGATGGGGTCGACGCACTTTCTGATGCGCACGCTCAAGCATGTACGAACGGAAATGAGTCTGCACGTGTTGGCGTACAACATGAAACGCGTGATGCGGATTATCGGGATCGGGCCATTGATCCGGGCAATGGCTGCCTGAGCTTGTTCGTGCCCTTTAAACGGCACCTTCGAAGCGGCCGGAGGCGTGTCCGAGCGTGATGAAGTCCGGTCGCCGAGTTCTTATCACTCTAGCCCATTGCCGCCACGCGGCGCCCTCAGCGTCTGACATAGGCAACTGATGGGGAAAGTTCGCCAACTCACACGTTTTCACACAGCCTGGGTCGCGATCGGCCAGTAGTGGGCTCATCCGGTTTTGACGGTTCGAAACACCCTAAAGCGCGGGCGCGAAGGGATCGGCGCCGTAATTACCACCAGGCTAGTGATGATGAGCGCCACGCCAGCCCACCCCGTAGGCGAGAGCATTTCCCCGACGATCGCAATCGCAAGGATCGCGGCAACCACCGGCTCGAGTAACGTGATGGTTGTAGCGGCGCTCGCGCGAACACGCGCGAGGCCGAATCCAAAGCAGACGTAGCCGATAAACATCGGCACGAGCGCCATATAAACGCCCACGTTGAAGTTGCGCCAGGACTCCAGAAACGGCCCGCCGGTCACAAACAGTACAGGCATCAACAGCGCGCCGCCGAGCCCGAAGATCGCGCCCATGGCGACGGACGATTGGACGCCCGACTGCATGATGCGACGCGCGGCCCAGGAGTACACTGCATAGCTGAGGCCCGCCACCAGGCCGGCTAGGATGCCAGGTAGAACATGCGCTGCATCCTCAGATACTCCAGAACCGTGCTGACTGGTAAAACACAGTAAAGCCATGCCCAGCAGGCCAATCGTGGATCCAGCAAACCAGCGCCGAGTGAGCCGCAAATTATCCAGTTGCCATTCGATCAAGGCCGACAGTAACGGGGCCGATCCAATGGTAACGACGGTCCCGATTGCAACGCCGGCAAGATCCATGGACGAGTAGAAGGCAAGCGGATAAATCGCGACCGCGACGCCGCCGAGCAGAAGATGGCGAGCTTGGCCGAGCAGTGCGCTTCGGCCGCGCTGAATACCGCGCCAGGCGATCAGTGTTTGTAATAGACCACCGATACCCATTGCAGCGGCACCGATAGCCAGCGGTCCGACGCCCGGTGCGAATGTCGCTGCGGTACCGGTCGTACCCCAAAGGATTGCAGCGATGACAATGCCCAGTACACCGAGTAAATGCTGACTCGAAGTGCTCGTCATGACTGTTCCAAAAGATCGGTGGCAATGGCTTTCGCTGCATGCAGACAATTCGCGTTGCCATCGAGACCGCCACGCGCGATCGCCCCCTCCAGCAAAAACGCCAGATGTTTTCCAATCCGAGCCGCACGTTCTGGTTGTTCGGGGTAAATATCGTTCAGATGAGCGCACAGCAGTGATTCGACCTGCGCCTTATGCCGTCGCACGGCCGCCCGGCCCGGATCGCCGGCGGACAGTTCGGCCGCGGCATTCAACAACCCACAACCGCGAAAGCCGTATTCATACGCGGTCGAAGCGTGATCTATATAGGCATCGAATACCGCGATTACGCCTGCAACAGGGTCGTCCGAGGCCTGTTGGCGAACTTCATAGAGTGCGAGCCATTCGTCGTGTCGCGCATCGATATAAGCACTGACAAGAGCCGCCTTCGATGGGAAGTTGTTGTACAGACTTTGTTTGGCGACGCCCGCTCTTTCGGTGATCGTGTCGATACCCGTGGCCGCGATGCCATCGGCATAGAACAGATCGCTTGCGGCTCGTAGCAACCGGTCACGCGCGCGGCCCGGTGCAGATTGGCGCTCTGGCATGCCTAGTCCCGAGATCGAAATAGGTAGGTCAGTCTACCTAGTCCTATTTCAATAGTCTATCTAAGCCGTACGCACAGCTGTCGACAAGATATCCGGCAACAGACTGCTTGCTAGAAATGCATGAGCGAACGGCCGCTTTGGGTCGCGATCGGCCAAAAGCCAAGGCTAGCGTTATAGCTGTCGCTGTGGCGTCCCGTTGCAACGGAGACTTCCCAAGTCGCCAGGGGCGATACGATGTCTTCTGGCTTTGCACCGCGCCCTTTGGTTACAAGGCGAGGACCCGGGCACGGTCCTCGCCCTCCACGTCCTCGGCTGTACCGGGGCGCATGCCAAACCGAACAGCACTCGATTATGGGCTAGCCGCGATGCTCGAGGGTCGACGACGTCTTAGATGGACTCATAGCGATTCGTTCGTAGCGTGCTTGGCCGGCTTCCAACGGCGTAGTTCCGTGTCGTCTTCGTAGGAGGGCAGCGGTGTGGGTAGCGTGATCAGTTCGATGACGCTGCCCCAGGGCCTCGTGCCATAGCAGAAGTAGTTGCCTTCACCTTTCTCGGGCGGAAACATCAGCGGCTGCGGCTCGGTGAACATCCGCCCGCCGGCCGCCTCGAAAAGCCGAATGGCTTCTTCGATGTCGTCCACGTAAACCGCGAAGTGCTGCAGGCCGTAGTCGCTGGGCCGCACCGGGTCTGCCTGATCGGCCGCGTTCATTTCGAACAATTCGAGCCCGGGACCGTATTGCAGTTTGAGCATGCGGACGGCCGAAATGGTCGTACCCTTGGCGACGTGCAGGATGTGTTCGGGCTCCTCGCCTTCGAGCGGCTCATCGTCGGGCGCGACCGAGTCGTAGATCACCTCGGCGCCGAAGGCGTCCTGAAAGAAACGTGTGGCGGCTTCAAGATTTTTGACCGTGATGCCGACATGATCCATGCCGAGTGCGAGATTGCTCTGCATGACAGACTCCTATGGTTCAGAATTCGGCGCTGGTGCCGAATTGGTTGGAAAAGACAAAATCGCACTGTGGCAGGCGCTGGCATGGTTTGGCTTCTCGTTCGCGCAGCGAGGCGTCAGCGTTATCGGCCGCATCGCGATAGCCGATCGCCATGGCGGTATAGGCTTCGGCATCGTTCGGAATGCCGAATGTTCGCCGAGCGGCGGCCGGGTCCAGCCCGATCATCATGTGAACGAACAGATCGTGGCGGCTGGCCTCGAACACCATCTGTCCCGCGGCCAAACCGAGATCGTGTGGTGCGGCCTTGTTCTCCTTACCGCTTTCGGCAAAGCGGTGGCGGTAGATGCCGATCAACAGTACCGGCGCGTGCTTGGCCCATACTTGGTTGCCTTCGGCCAGACAGTTGACAATGCGATCGTGCGTATCGTCTCGGTTTTTGCGACTGACCAGAAAACGCCAGGGCTGTTCGTTGAAGGATGAAGCCGACCAACGCGCGGCCTCGAAAACCGAGCGCAGTGTGTCGCGGGGCACCGGTTGCTCGCTGAAGACATATGGGCTCCAGCGCGTCGCCAATCGGTCGTCGATCGGGAAATGCGTAGGGGCGATGTTATTCATGGATAGCGCCTCTCGGGCGGATATCGATCGAGACGATCGATATCCGTGGTCTTGAGTGAATAGAGGGCAAAGAGTCGCGCGGATAGCACGGGCCTTGCGCCGGATCAGAACTGTGCGGCACTCGTCTCGAAAGACCGTTGCGCCATGTCTTCGAGCGGTAGTTTGCGGTGCGATTCCGAAAGGATCTCGACGCCCCAGGGTCCGTCGAAGCCCGTAGACTGCACGGCTTTAATGAAGGCCGGCACGTCGAGCACGCCGTCGCCCGGCAGGCGACGGCGATGGATGGTGTCCATCCAGAGTGGCTCGATCGGATATCGATCGGCATCGTCGAGTTCGACCCCGCCGATATAGACCGGGTCGATCTCGCCGATCTCGTGGTATTCGATGCCGGCGCGCGCCAGATGCCAGATATCGATCAACAGGCCGCCGTTGCGCTGCGCCGCACCTTCGACGATCTGCCGAGCCCGACCCACACTGCGTACGTTGCTGAAGGGCATGATCTCCAGGGTGAGCGCGGTGTTGTAACGGGCGGCCTCGACGGCCAGTTCGCCGAAGCAGTCGACCATGCGGGGCACGTCGGCCTCCTGTTCGTCCTCGCCCAGACCGGGCGCGACCTTGACGGCACGAGCGTTCAGCGCATCGGCTGCCTCGAACAGTTCCTGCCGCATCTTGTCGGAGGCGCGCTGGGCCTCGCCGGTCTTGTACCAGTCGGCCAGGAACTCGAACTCGATATGCTTGATGCCGTGATCGGCCATGATCCGATTCATTTCGGCATAGCCGAGCCGGTCCTTCGTGGCCATCAGATCCTGATGAACCAGACCGATGCCGGTATAACCGGCCCGGGCCGCGGCTTCGACCCGGTGCTCGAAACGAAACGGGCTGACCTCGTTGTCCTGAAACGGGTATACGTCGCCGGAGATCGTGAAATACGCGGCGAGCAGTTCGGGATGGGTTGTTGCCATGAAAGCCTCCAATATCGTTTATGCGAATCCATCGTTCGCGACTGGAGACAACGGTACGGTCAACTCATGAGAGGATAAACAGACGCCATATCGACACTCTGTAAACCAAATGTCTACCGAAACCGGGCCGCTGCTGACCGGCATCCATACGTTTGTGACCGCGGCGCGTTGCCAGAGCTTCACCCGAGCGGGCGAGGAGCTCGGCATCAGTAAATCGGCCGTCGGCAAAGCCATTGCTCGTCTCGAAGCCCGGCTCGGTATCGCTCTGTTTCATCGCACGACGCGACATATCTCGCTGACCGCCGATGGCCAGGCGTACTACGCCAGCTGTGCCAATGCCCTGGAGACACTGACCGAGGCCGAAAGAGCACTGGTCACGGGCCATGAACGGCCGGCCGGACGCCTGCGCGTCGATATGCCGGCGGCGTTTGGCCGCACAGTGCTTCTGCCGGTGCTGCTCCGCATCACGCAACAACACCCGGACCTGCGCCTGACCGTGACGTTCAACGATCATCTGGTCGACCCGATCGAAGAGGGAATCGATCTGTTGGTGCGGTTCGGGCCGGTCGAGGACAGCACTGGGCTTGTCGCCCGACCGCTCACGCGTCAGCGCCTGGTCATATGCGCCGCGCCGGCGTATCTGGCAGCGCACGGTCGTCCAACATCCATCGAAGCGCTTAACAATCACCGCTGTATCGTGGGATATCGCCGCGGTCGGTCGCTGGCATGGACCGTCGAGAATGCTACCGGCGAATCGGTGCGCATCGATCCGCCGCCGACCTTCGAGCTTAGCGACGGCGATGCCATTTTGCGGGCAGCTCTCAGCGGCTGCGGCCTGTGCCAGGTGCCGATCTCGCTGGCCCGGGAAGCAATCGACAACGGCGATCTGGTCCCCGTGCTCGAAGCACAATCCACCCACGAAGTACCGGTACACGCCGTCTGGCCGGCGACGCGCCATCTGCTGCCGAAGGTGCGACGAGTCGTCGATGAGCTGCTTGAGCAAGCCCGGCTTGGCGCGCTCGATTAGAGACAACAGGGTTTTCGGCGTATGTCCGCTCTGGGTCCAGGCTGCGTGAAAACTCGGAACATCGGCATTTCAGGGGTTCGTTTACCCCTGCCTAGTAGCCGATTGTAGCGTCAGCGGGCGTACAGAGCGTCGGTTTTCAGCCGGACGGCAACCGAAGTGAGTTTTCACACAGCCTGGGTCGCTATCGGCCAAAAAAGCAGAAAATTACACTCGCCGTAGCTGGGGCTGGGTGCCGGCACGGGCGCCACTACAGTGCTGGGCCGAGGCAGTTGCCGTAGTGCGGGTATGTGGCGAGCGGCTTTTCGCTCTACGTCGTGGTCAGCGCTCGATATCACCGCGATGGACGGCGATCCGGATAGCTTGGGCCGTCGTCGTGGCGCCGAGGCGCTGGCGTATTCGGCGCAAATGGTTTTCTACCGTACGTTGCGACAAGCCGAGTGTCGCGGCGATATCGGCCTGGCGACGTCCAGCGGCGATCCAGGCCAGCACTTCTTTTTCACGGTTCGACAACTGACTGCTCATTTCGGCGACAGGTGCCTCGAGCAGGCGACGCGCGGCACAGAATGCGGCGGTCGCTACAAGCGTCAGCGCCAGACGAACTGTCGAAGACGCGTTTATACGCTCTCCGCCCAGGCTCATGGCGCCCTCGAGCCCGAGCGGGCCGAATACCGGGATCTGCAGGCCATGGATACCATCACCACGCGGCGCACGAACAACACGGTATTGTTCGCCCTTCTTGCCTTGGGTTTTCGTCCAGAAGAACGGCTCTTTTGCCTCCAATATGTGGTGCGTCATCGGGCAGCGGCGAATATAGGTATCGGCATCGACGCACTCGCCATCGTCGAACCAATCCCCTTCCACCCAGTAGATGCGCTCGACCACCTCGTCCCGTGCCGCCGTGGCGGAGAACAGGACGAAGCGGTCATAGCCGAACGGTGCTGAATAGGCACGAACCGTCTCTTCGATAGCGGTCAACGTGCCGGCATGCTCGACGGCGAGCGTTACGTTGAACGCATTATCGCCAGCGGCGGACGTCACGCGTTAGACACGTCTTCGAGCAAAGCCTGGGCTGCGAGTTTGCCGAGCGCATTGCCGGCGAGCGGACTGTCGCCGGTCAGCAGTTTGCGATCGCGGTGTGTGGCACCGGTGATGTCGTCGTTGATGATCTCGAAGCCAAGCCCTTCGAGCTTCTCGCCGAATTTCCAGGTCAGATGGCCCGGCATGTAACCCATATCGGGCGTCTGCGCGTCCAGCGAATCGGGAAAGGCACAGATCTTGTAGCCCCTGTACATGTCGCTGTCGCCGACGGACAGGAACGCCGCCGGGCCATGGCAGAGCGAGATCACGAACTTGTCGTTGTGGTGAACCCATTCGAGAACGGTTTTCACATCGCGGCTATCAGGCAGACCGATTAGAGCGCCATGCCCGCCGGGAATGAACACGGCCGCATAGTCGCCGCTGTCGAGCCCCTTTTCAATAACGTCGGCAAGCTTCAGCGGTGTCTTGAACTGATCACGGTACTTGGCGAAGAAGTTCTTGACCTCTTCATCCTCTGAAGGCATTGCCCAGTGCTCGAACTTGACCGGATTGCCGGAGATCGTCGCCACGTCGAAGGCGAAGCCGGCCTTGGCGAGGTGAACCATCGGCAACAACGTCTCCACCGGGTGGTTGCCGGTCGAAAACATCGTGCCGTTGTCGGTCAGCAGGTAGCGCTCATCGGCGCCGATCATCAGTACTTTGAGACGTCCACCCTGATAGGCGTTTGGGTAGTCGGCGCCTTCGAGATCGGAGTTCGGCGAAGTGAACTGGCTCAACGAATAGGGGGACGGGAAAAATGCATTGTCCTCGGCCGGATCGGGGGTCGGGCGTTTGTCTTCCGGTTGCAGCTCGGTCATGGCTTTTCCACACGTTCGATGAATTCTCCAACCCAGTATATTCTCGGCACGAGTACGTATGAGGGTTATACCTCAATCCGCTGCTTGCTGTACGCAGACGCAGCTCGGCAAAATTGGCGACCGAGCTTCTGCTTGGGTCGCAATCGGCCAACCGAACGAAACGGCAGGTCGATGATGAATTGCCCGGGCCATGGGCGTCGCCCCGGTCGTCGAATTAAGATAGCCACGAGCTTCACGGCGCTTAACGCCCGGTCATCTTCAGCGCCGCCTCGGGCAGCCGTTCGCCCTGGATCTCGATCTTCGAGGCCGCCGTGTCGATCTCATCGAGATCGTCTGTGGTCAACTCCAGGTCGAGTGCGCCCAGGTTCTCATCGAGCCGATGCCGCTTGGTGGTCCCTGGAATCGGCACGATCCACGATTTTTGTGCGAGCAGCCAAGCGAGTGCGACCTGTGCTGGCGTGGCCTGCTTGCGCTCGGCTACGGCCTTGATCACATCCACCAGCGCGAAATTCGCCTTGCGCGCCTCGGCCGAGAAACGCGGCACGTTGTTGCGGAAATCGCTGGCGTCGAACGTGGTGTTCTCGTCGATCTGGCCGGTCAGAAACCCGGCGCCCAGGGGGCTGAACGGGACAAAGCCGATGCCCAGTTCCTCGAGCACGGGCAGAAGCTCAGCTTCCGGGCCACGCCAGAACAGCGAGTATTCGCTCTGTACGGCTGTCACCGGTTGTACGGCATGCGCACGGCGGATGGTCTGGATACCGGCCTCCGACAGGCCGAAGTGCGTGACCTTGCCTTCGGCGATCAGATCGCGGACCGCGCCGGCCACGTCCTCGATCGGCACGGCCGGATCCACGCGATGCTGGTACAGCAGATCGATATGATCGGTGTTCAGGCGCTTGAGACAGGCTTCGACCGCGGCCTTGATGTGTTCCGGTCGACTGTTGGTGCCGCCCCGACGTTCGCCGGTTTCCGGGTCGATATCGAAGCCGAACTTGGTGGCGATGACCACGTTGTTGCGGATCGGGGCGAGCGCTTCGCCGAGCAGACCCTCGTTGGTGAACGGGCCATAGGATTCGGCTGTATCAAAAAAGGTGACGCCGCGCTCGTGTGCGGTGCGGATCAGCTGGATCATCTCCTTCGTATCGGCCGGCGGGCCGTACAGCGCGCTCATGCCCATGCAGCCGAGGCCGAGAGCCGAGACGTCCAGATTGCTGTTGCCGAGTGTGCGGTGTTGCATCGATATACTCCGTTGTTTATTTGAGCCAGCCGGTGACTCGTTCCATCGTTTGTCGTTCCTGATCAGCCTGCATCGAGAAACCGGTCTGAAGCCGGGCCCGGGGTGCATGGTGGGCCAGCACGGACTGGCTGTTGCCCGGCCCGTAACCGCCGTGTGTGACGAACGGAATCAGGGTCTTGTCGGCGAGATCGTCGGCCGACAGAAAACTGCGAATGATCGGCGGGGCGGTCTCGCCCCAAATGGGAAAGCCGAGGAAGACCGTGTCGTACGCCGCCAGACGGGAGACCTGGGCGGCCAGCGCGGGCTCGTCGCCGCGGTCGCGTTCGCCACGGGCCTGTTCGACGGTTTCCAGATAGTTGGCCGGATAGGCGCGCGCCGGCCGAATCTCGAACAGGTCGGTGTCCAGCGTGCGATGGATCAGCCCGGCCACGACGCGTGTGTTGCCGGTGCGCGAAAAATACGCCACGAGTGTTCGGGAGCCTGTCTGCCGGGGTTCGCCCGCCTCGGCGGTCGTGGCCAGGGGACTGCCCAGGGCAACCAGGCTCGCCAGCGAAACGCTCACCGCGCGGCGTACCGGATCGACGACCGGTTCGCGCATCGAATCAGCGATCCACGCGGGCCTGTAGGGCGGCCGGATAGCGCTCGCCCGCGATCTCGGTCCGGTCCACGAGGGCGGTGAGTTCGCGCACGTCGTCATCGCTCAGCACGATGTCGGCGGCAGCCAGATTCTCTTCCAGACGATGCGGCTTGGTGGTGCCCGGAATCGGCACGATCCAGGGCTTTTGTGCCAGCAGCCAGGCCAGCGTGATCTGGGCGGGCGTCACGCCCTTGTCGCGGGCGATCTCGCCCAGCCGATCCACCAGCGCCTGATTGGCCTCGAGTGCGGAGGGCGAAAAGCGCGGCACGATGCTGCGGAAGTCGTCGTCGCGGAAAGTCGCATTGGCATCGATCGCGCCGGTCAGAAAACCCTTGCCAAGCGGGCTGAAAGGCACGAAGCCGATCCCCAGCTCCGCCAGCGTCGGCAGGATCTCCCGCTCCGGCTCGCGCCACCACAGCGAGTATTCGCTCTGCAGTGCGGTCACCGGCTGTACGGCGTGGGCGCGGCGGATGGTCTGCTCGCCCGCCTCGGACAGGCCGAAATGCTTGACCTTGCCCTCGGCGATCAGGTCCTTGACTGTGCCGGCTACATCCTCGATCGGCACGTCGGGGTCGACCCGGTGCTGGTACAGCAGGTCGATCGAATCCGTGCGCAGACGTTTGAGCGAGCCTTCCGCGGCCCGCCGGATATGCTCCGGCCGGCTGTTGAGAATCTGTTGCTTGTTGTCGTCACCGAAGGTGAAGCCGAACTTGGTGGCGATCACCACTTGCTCGCGCATTGGGGCCAGCGCTTCGCCGACCACGTCTTCGTTGAGATAGGGGCCATAGACTTCGGCCGTGTCGAAAAATGTCACGCCGTGATCCACCGCGGCACGAATCAACGAAATAGCGGCCTGCCGGTCCGTTGCCGGGCCGTAACCGTGGCTCAGGCCCATGCAGCCGAGACCGATGGCTGAGACTTCGAGCGGGCTGTTGCCGAGTTTGCGTGTGTTCATGGTGTTCTCCGTTGCCATGCCGAGCACTCTAGAGTCGACCGATTGAGAACACTAGATGGCATAATCGGAAAGAGTTGATAACTTGAGTGCATAAATGCCCGCCGGCAACTACGATCATCTGGCGACGTTTTCGGTCGTGGCTCGGGAACGCAGCTTCACGCGGGCGGCCGCCAAGCTCGGCATGTCGCAGCCGGCGCTGAGCCGCGCCATGCGCAACCTGGAAGAGCGGCTGGGTGTCCGGCTGCTGGCGCGCACCACGCGTAGCGTGTCCCCCACCGAAGCGGGTGAACATCTGCTGCAGGTGATCGCGCCCCGGTTCGAGGAGATCGACGCCGAGCTGGCGTTGCTCAGCGAATTTCGGGACAAGCCGGCGGGGCGTATCAATATCACCGCCGGCGAACATGCAGCGATCACGATTCTGCAGCCTGCGCTGGCCCGGATCCTGCCGAACCATCCGGATATCCACGTGGAGATCAGTGCGGATTACGGGCTCACGGATATCGTGGCCGAGGGGTTTGACGCCGGCGTGCGCCTGGGCGAACAGGTTGCCCAGGACATGATCGCCACCCGCATCGGCCCGGATATGCGGATGGCCGTGGTGGGCTCTCCGGCATACTTCAAGCGCCATCCGCGCCCTGATACGCCGCGCGATCTGCCCCGGCACAACTGCATCACGAGTCGATTGCCGACCTACGGCGGTATCGCGGCCTGGTCGTTCGAGAAAGACGGTGAAGACTTGAAGGTACGCGTTGACGGCCAGCTCGTCTTCCGCCCCATCGCGATGCGCCTCAATGCCGCCTGCGACGGCCTGGGACTCGCCTGTATGCCCGAGGATCTGGTGCAGCCGCATGTCGTGGACGGGCGATTGGTCCGTGTACTTGCGGACTGGTGCCCAGCGTTCTCCGGATACCATCTTTACTACCCGAGCCGGCGCCAGACGTCACCCGCATTCACTTTGTTTCGGGATGCGTTGCGCTATCCGACTTGAAGCGGCGTTCGAGCGTGTGAAGAGATAGGGCTGCGCGAACGACCTAATGGCTGCTTCGGGTCCAGGCTGTGTGAAAACGCTGAATAGGACCGTTTCAGGGGGTCTCTTGACCCCTACCTGCTATGAGGTCGGGGCTTAGATGGGCGCACAGGAGGTCGGTTATCTACGGAGGGGCGATCGAGGGAGTTTTCACACAGCCTGGGTCGATAGCCGACATTCCTACCGCGAGCAATCCGCCGCTAGTAAAAAAGCTAGCGGTCGCGGTTCGCTGCACGCTCGATCCAGCACCGCGGCATGATCGACCTGATAACTGACGATAGTCAGTGGCTGCAGGTGCATGACCATGCCCTGTGCAGCCTCCGTGATGGCCCCCATGATCGACGTTGCGGTGTACAGCATCGGCGTACCGGGCTTGTTGAAGCGGCCACCGTACAGCGCCGCCCCCTGGCCGGACGCCGGATCGAACGCCCATTTCGGATCGTGGGCGCGATACACGAGCCCTTGAAAGCGGAACAGCGCCGGCACTAGGCGAAGCCGCCCACCGCGATTCTCGACAGATGGGTTTTGACGGCCTCGGCCAGGCCTTCGGCCACGAGATCCGATGCGGTCCGCTGGCCGGTAGCGGCTCACTCCGATACCAGGCGTAGGCTTGCATATCCGAGCCGGTCCAGTGGCTCACGCGGTTCAGGATCTCAACGACATCCCGCATACGCCGTTGTGTCGGGCCGCTGCGCTCACGCTCTCGCTTGCGCAACGAATCCGCCGACAGGCCGATGGCCGCGGCCAGTTCGCTTTTCGTGACATGGAGTGTCTGGGCCAAGGCGTTCGAGAGTACGCGGTCATTCTGGATGACGCGTTCGTACAGGGGGACCGGCGGTGCGATTTCGATTGGGCTCGTCATGACGCCCCTCATATCGGACGTTTTATGAGTTAACTAGTATGGCATACCGACAACGCGCGGTCAGCCTGCTGGGCGCATTTCCCGGTCTCGCGGATCATTGACAGCGTGCGCCGCGCAGCGGCAAGCTATCCATACACCCCACCGCTAGGTTTATAGCGGCCCTTGAAGCCTCGCCGGGTCGTGCGACGAGGCGCCTTTCTAGGTTCGATCCAAACTTCGCCATCAACTGCCGCTCTGCCGGCGGTCCTTTGCCCACCAGGGAAATATCATCCCTGGGCGGATCGGTGTTTCCCGCTCTCAGGAGAAACACCATGCATCGCTTCACGCGCGACGATCGTCAATCAATCCTCGATCGGGTCTATACCCATTTCATCGAAAACCAACAGCCCGCCGGACGTGACAATGGCGGCGCGCGCTGTCTCTATCACGGCGTCGACAAGAACGGGCCGCAGGTGTCCTGCGCGATCGGGATCTTCGATACCGATCATCGGTTCGACCGCGAATCGCTCATCACGTTAGGGGTTCGTCAAATGATCGACGTCGACCCAGACGCGCTCGCTGACGTGTTCGGTAGCGCGGTGTTCAACGACCTGGATCTCGAGTTTCTAATCGGCGTTCAGGATGAACACGACCTGGCCGTGCGCCGTGCCGCATTGTCGGACCCGAACTTCGACACATTCTTCATCGAGGAATTGGCACACCGGCTTGATCGTTTTGCCGGTGAACAAGATCTCGTTTCGCCGTGTTCACCGAGTGATCTCGGGCCCGGCTGAGTTATAGACACTCGCTCATGCGAGCACTTTCTTCCCGAGCCGAGTTGGCTGATGGTCTTGAACGCATTGCGTGCGATGAGGACCTGGCGCCGGTTCATTCTTTCTAATCCAATGCCACGCTTACGCGGGCCTTTCTTCACCCACCACGGGGCAGTTCCACCCCGTGAGGCGTGGTGTCTGCCCCTTTATCCAAGGAGCATCACCATGACGCTTGAAACCGACGACTTCGTGACGGGTCAATCGATTCTCACCACAGCCACTCGGGTGCCAGTGAATCGGCGCATGCAGTTTCTACCGCGGTTTCTCGGCCACGACATGCGGGTCGGCGAAGCCCTGGTTTATGACTGGATGCAGGCACTTGCCCCGGATTACGGCGGCGGCTACTGGGAGTTTTACGAATTGAGCAACGGCGGCTTTTACATGGCGCCCGAGCTCGGTTGTGAAACGATCCGGATCCGCTGCCCCGGCAATTTCTACGACGCAACCATGTCGCCCGATGCCGCCGGTATCGTCGCGACGCTTTATGCGCTCAATGCGTTGGTCTGGAAGACACGCAAAGCGGAACTCAGGGACATGTTCGACCGGCTTCGTGATTACGCCGGCGATCATACCGAAGGGCCGAAGATCTTCGCGGCCATCGACTGAATTGGACCGACCAAGACACGCTTTTAAGCGCGTCATTTCCCACTGCGGGGCATATCACCCCGCAGGGCGTGGTGTGCCCTTTTTTCAAGGAGTATCACCATGCTTTTAGCGCTATCCGACGATGATGCAATGATCGTTCGCCAGGCGAGCGAGATCATGAAGCGCCACTTGATCTCAGATCGGACCGTACTGAGCAGCCCGATGGATACTCGGGAGTATCTGCAGCTTCAGATCGCACACCTCGAGCACGAGGTCTTTGGCGTGATCTTCGTCACTAATCGCAATCAGATTATTGACGATCGGATCATGTTTCGCGGGACGATCGACGGCGCTGCCGTCTATCCGCGCGAGATCGCCAAGGAGGCTTTGCGGCTCAATGCGTCCGGTCTGGTGCTTTATCACAATCATCCGAGCGGTGTATCCGAGCCGTCCTGGGCCGATCGCGACATCACGGAGCGGATCACCCAGGCGGTCGGATTGTTCGATATGCGCGTTCTGGATCATCTGATCGTGGCGAGCGATCACGCGACCTCGATGGCCGAACGCGGTCTCATTTGACGTTCACGACCAGGGCTTCGCCCTGGTTTTTCTTTCTAACCCCATCGGGGCATGCCGCCCCAATGGGGTGGCGTGTGCCCGATTCATTCGGAGTACACCATGCAGACACAAGCACAGATCTATCGCTCTGTTCGCCATAAACAGTCGGCTCTGCCAGCGCTATCCGCCTGGCAGCACGCCGGTCAGAAGCTCGAAGTCGATCGCTGGATCGCCCGCGTCGATTTCGAGTGGAACGACCCGATCGCGCCGCGCTTTGCGCGGTGGCGTGAGTCTGGATTCGACATCGAAGCCTGTCTCGAGACCGATGAACACGGCTGGGATCTAGTCGGCGTCGACACGATCGGCGAATTTCAAAATCGCTGGGTACCCGGCGCGATCGCACACGATCGATTCAACAATCGCGTGCTCGACTGGTTCGTGCCGGCCAATGCCAGCTATGCCCAGGCCCATCCGGTATACGGCCAGGCTCAGTACAAACGGGCCTGCGCCTATGGCCACGATTGGGACTACCTGGTTTTGACGGTCAAGGCCATCCGGGCCGATGTCGAGCTCGGCGTGGCCGTGCTCGGCGGTATCGAATCGGATAGCGACGAGGATTTCGTGACCGAGTCGGTGTTCGACCTCACGGCCGAGGCTATCCAAACGGCTGGCCTCAAACTCCGCGAGCTCTGCGGCGAATGCTAACGAGCTCGTTCGCTGCCGGTTTTACCTGAGCCCGGCTTTCATCCATCGGGGATCCACCATCCCCGAGGGCTTGGTGTTTCCCGTTTTATTGGAGAACCACCATGAAATACGTCGTGGGCTATTCACTGCCCTACTTCCACCACGTCCAGGTCGGCATCGAGGCCGACTCCCCGGATCATGCGATCGAGCGTGCTCAGGCATTATTCGATACGGGCGAGATCTGGGATGACACGCCGGGAGCATCCCTTGCTTCGGGATGATTTCGACGAGGACGTCGACGCTGGAGTCGCGCTTACGTTCGAGATCGTACAAACGATCGAGACCGAGGGCGATTTCCCGGCACCGGATCACAGCGTCAATCAGCTCCGATCCGACGCCAAAGCACGGGCTGCGGCCCGCGCGCTCGTCGCGGCCTATCAACAAGGCGAGGCCAACGGCGGTTCGATCGATTGGTCGGATCTCGATGTGGCCTATGAGCTCGCCCTGGCCAGCCAGGGCTGATCAGCTATAACGAGCTGATCTGACAAAACCGCGCCCATTCAGGGGCGTTTTATCCACCCGCAGGGGAACATCACCCCGGCGGGGCCTGGTGTTCCTCTTTTCACAGGAGCAACACCATGAAAACGACATCGACCCAGTCCGCCGGTCCTTCCGGGGCAAACTGCGACACCACGCCGCCGACGCTGGCCATCGTCATCGAAGGTGGCCTGGTGCAAGCGGTGGTGACCGATCGTCCAGAGGCCATCCGTGTGAACGTTCGGATCATCGACTACGACACCGACGGTGCCTCTGACGATGAGCTGTCAGAGGTGCCGCAAGGCGACGGCTCGTTCTGCGATGCCGTCGTCGATCATCGAGACCTGACCGAGGCGGCTATCGACCTCCATCACATCGTCGACAAGACCGATTCGGATCCATAAGCGGCGTTGATCATTCGTACTGACGTCATGCTAGGCCGGTCGCACTGCGGCCGTGCCGAGCTCAACACAAACGTCCGCTGACGCGGACTTCTCATCATCCACCCGCCGGGGAACACCACGTCCCTGGCGGGCGCCGGTGTTCCCCTTTTTTCACAGGAGCAACACCATGGGATGGTTAATCACACAGGGCCAGACGAAGGCCGAACTCATCGAACACCTCACCGAAGGTGACGCCAACCTGCGCACGCATCGGCAATGCGTGCGGGGCAACGTACTCTGGACCATTCAGGAAAACCTGAAATACCTGGGGTTGGGTCGATTCATCGTGGCGTATCTGATGGTTCACGATCCGGGCTACGGCTGGGGCTATAAACCCGTCGAGGAATCGATGGGGCCGGCCGAGCTCTCGTGCCCGGTGTCGTATCTCGACGCAGTACCCGTGCCCGATAGCGAGTTCGCTGCACCATGGCGAGAGCGTGTTCGGCGGCGTCATGCCGACAAACAACGCCTCAAGCGCACGGTGGCCGCGGCCTCGATCGGCGATCAGGTCACGCTCACCGAAGGGTGTTTTCCGCACACGGTGACGCTGACGTCCCGGAAACCGCTGATCGGCCAAGCCGACGACGGCTCGTGCTGGCGGATTCCCCGCCGGTGCATTGCGTCGATCAATTCGACCGCCTGACCAATTTAGGGCCCCTTTTCGAAGGGGCCTTTTTTCGCACAATCATTGTGGATAACCTGCGTCGCCACGCCGCGCAAACGCAGACCGGCTGCGGCCCGGCTGGGATCTGATCGGTCTTTGACCAATCCGCCCAGGCCGCCCTCAAAATTCCGGCAGCGGCGTGTGGGATTTTGTATTATGTCGCCGCACGCGATCGCGCAGATTGATCCTGTCATTCACCAGACGACGATCGGCAATGCGGCTTCCGGAGACACTACGGCGTCGCCTTTTGACCTGGGCGCGGGAATACCACAGCGAGGCTCGGCCCAGCGATTTCCTGATCCAGAACGAGAACGGTCCGTATCTCGCCCGATGGTATGTTATCCGCCAGGGTCGGCGCTGGCTCGATCGGTCGCCGGCGATCCGGCGGCATGATCTTGAGCACGAGAATCCGCGGGTCGACGGCGGCCGACGTAACGTATTCGTGCATCAGTTTCTGGCCAGCGACGACGATCGGGCGTTGCACGACCATCCCTGGCCCTGGATCACGATCATTCTCGACGGCGAATACCTCGAGCATGTGCCGGCCGACGCCCGGCATCCGGGTGGGCCGACCGTAGCCCATCGACGACGCGCCGGCGATGTGGTCATGCGATACAACGCCGCGCGACCGCATCGCATCGAACTGATCGATCATCGCCCAACCACGACGCTGTTTCTCACCGGCCGAAAACGCCGCGAATGGGGCTTTTACTGTCGCCAGGGCTGGCGGAACTGGCGCAATTTCACCGCGACGGACGGCCGCGGTGGATCGCGCGGGTGCGCGTGAACGCGATCGATGGCACACGTTCAATCGGTAAGCGGCCACCCGAACCAACGTCCGATCAAAATTCCGACACGCCCTGTCGGAATTTTCTATTGTTCGAGCTACGCCGGCCGGACAGCATAAGCCCGTCATTTCGACAGGCTCTGACGATGAACGATGCAACCGACGACCGAGACGCGGTGGACGCCCGCATCAAACCCGCACCGGGCTCTACCGAGGATGAGCAGATCTTGTGGTCAGCCACTCCCGGCCACGTCACGAATCTGCATATCTACGTTGTCGCCGTGATTGCCGCGGCCGTGCTGGGCATCTACGCGCCCTGGCCGTGGGTCGGCTTGGCGCTGATTCCGCTGACGGTCGCCGGCGACTATGCCGCTGCGCTGCAGGCCACCCGCTACGAGCTCACCAGCCAGCGTCTACGCAAGAAGTGGGGCCTGCTCTCGCGTCGCGGTGAGGAAGTCGAGCTCTACCGCGTGGAAGACACGAATCCAACGGCCCCGCTGCTGTACCGGCTGGCTGGCCGCGGCAACGTCGAGGTGCTGTCGGCCGATCGCACGAACGACGATCTGATGCTCAAGGCGATCAAGAATCACGAGCGGGTTCGGAATCGGATTCGCGAGCACGTCGAAACAATGCGCCGAGACAAAGGCACGCGCGTCGTGGAGTGAGCGCCATGGCTTTGAGCCCCCGTACAACCATCGAAGATCGCATTGTCCAAGCGGGCAAGCCTGCCGCCGAGGTTTTTCCGTTGCCCGCAGCGGGCGAATCCGAGGTGATGAATCGGCCGATCCTGTACTGCGCCCGCTGCGGTGCCGAAATCCAAACGCGGCACATCGTCTGGCAGATCAGCCGATGGCCGGGCAGTCGATATTCGCGCGCTGCACGGCTGCCCGCATTGCCGGTTCGGCACGAGACCGCGACTGCGCTGGTACGCCGACGGCCGACTCGAAGGCCCGCATCCGGACACTGGCCGCTGGGTTCATTATCCGGCAATCACGCCCCGATACCGCTTTTACAGGCGCTGGGTCGAAACGGCGCGGCTGCTGTTCGGTGGCACACCGCAGCCTTGATAACTGTCGCCCATGCAAGTCTTGCAGGAGATCGATCGCATGACACGCCATAATGCCCTTGTTGCGGCGATCACCGGCATCGCCTTGATCAGCGGGATCGCGGCGGGCCCGGCCGCGGCCGAATCCCCACCGCAGCCGAACTACCCCAAAGTGCTCCGCCGGATGGTCGATGCCGGCGAGATCCAGGTAGTGAAACAATTTCCCACCGACAAGCCGGGCCTGACCGGCTATCGGGTCAAACGCGACGGCTACCAGACCGTGGTCTACGGTGAAGACGATTATCTCATGCTCGGCCCACTCTACGGGCCGAAAGGCACGAATCTGTCGAAACGCTATAAACGGCAGCATCAATCCCGGCCCGACGTCGCCCAGACGATCGACGGCTTGGATTCCGAACATCTGATTACCGAGGGCGCGGCCGATGCGCCGGCGTTGTACGTCTTTCTCGATCCCAACTGCATTTTTTGCCACAAGCTCTATCAGCAGACCGCCCCTTTGGTGAAACAGGGCAAGCTGCGGATCCACTGGATCCTGGTCGGCGTGCTCGGTTCGAGCAGTATCGGCCGGGCTGCCACGATCCTGTCGGCCGATGATCCCGTCGGCATGCTCGCCCAGGACGAGGCTGGCTTTGACGTGGCCAATGAACAAGGCGGTGTCACGCCCAAGAAACCGGATGACAAGATAGCCAATGTCCTCGATCGCCACCGCGACGCCATGTTCAACGTCGGCGGTCGCGGTACGCCCGTGGTGCTGTTCCAGAATCCGGACGGCCATTGGCAGGCCCGGCAGGGTCTGCCGCCGGTCGGCTGGCTTGACCATTACGCGCAGGATTAAGCTATCCCATGGGCTCATCCGCCCCGAGGACCCCTATGATAAAAGTCGATGGGCCCTGCCCCGAATGCAGCCAATCGCCGGTCAATCGGTTCGATCTAATGGACGGAGAGATTTGGATCTGTCCCGGCTGTGGCTATCAGGAGATCACCGCCGGCGTAGACATCGAAGCGCAACTGAATGCCCTGGCCGAGCACGATCCCGAGCTCGCCGCCGGTTGGCGCGAGACGCTGGGTATCTGAGCCTTGGCGCGTGATGGCACGACCCTCGCCGCGCGAAGCCAGCCAATGGCGTCCCGTCAGCTATTTCGTCTTGATGTTGTTTGTCGTGCTTTTCGCGCTCGCCCTAATCGGTATCGCGCCCTGGATTCAAGCGCTTTATGCCAGCTGGGTCGGCGTCGGCGTGATCGCCCTGGTACACGCCGAGGTCGAGCCGGAAACCCCGCAACGCTTCGCCGCGAATCTCAAACGCTTTCTACGCAGCCATATCTGGCCGCTCTACATGCCGAGGAATCGATAGATGGTCGATGAGCGGAGCTCGATGTAAGAGGTGGCCGCCGGGATGCAGCGGGCGGAATACGCCCCTGCTATGAGTTCTGTCGGTGTCAGCGGCCGGATCTACTCGATACGCTGATTACCGGCGCGGATCGCCTGGGCGCGATTGCGTTCGAGCTCGAATGCCAGCAGCCGAACACGTTGCTCGCCTGGAAATTTCCCGAGGCCTATGCGCTCGTTGCCGTCCTGCCTGACGCGCTCGATGCGGCCTGTGAACGCCGCGAGGCCGATACCTACACAACTCTGTTGGCCGATGGCATCGTTCGCGGATCTCGCAGCCATAGCTAGCGCCTGCGCGCACATCCGAAACGCGACGCCACAGATCAAACATTACGGCCACCAGACGCCGGATCCACAGAAACGTCTTTTCGCCGAATGACGACTACAGTCGAGCACATCAAGGACCGGATCTCGCGCTACAACGCGCTTCGCGTCGGCTATATTACCGTTCCTTAACCCACGGTCATGCAGGCACGGGTTGCGCGAAACTGGCCAGCCCGCACGCGACCTTCGATTCGCGATTATAGCGGTAGCATCGCGGCAACATATCGGGCGGCTCGATCGTATCTGAATGAGCTCGAGCCGCATCTGTCGGTCGCGCGTCGGTTGCGCGATACTTGGGATCAATTCACGACACCGAAAAATCGTACGCCCTGCACCGTTGCGATGACTCAAGAATACCAACCTAGACGAGATTGCCGCTTGACGAACCGTCAAGGTCGTCGCGTGCTTTGCCACGGGTAAGCAATATAGCCACGACTTAATATAATATCACTGTAACAAATTGATTTGTATGTTGTTTCAAGGCACGATGCGTACATCTTTATAAAGCTGCTTCCAAGTTGTTGCGGCTCCTAACTGGTATTCGCGTGTCATTCATCACTTCGTTGTCGCTCGGTCTGAGTCTGTCCATGGATGCATTCGCGGCCTCCGTCGCGCAGGGCGCCAAGACCCGGAGCACCCGAACACGAGAAGCATTGCGTACGGCTTGTTATTTCGGCTCCTTCGAGGCCATTACTCCCGTGATCGGCTGGACCCTGGGCACGCTGTTGGGCTCGGCGATGGCGCATATCGACCATTGGATCGCCTTCGGTTTGCTGGTGGCGATCGGTCTCAAGATGATTTACGACGCTTGGCGCGCACCCGAACGCGCGCAGCGTCAGAGCGGTCCGGGATTCGGTCGGATGGCACTACTGGCGTTGAGCACCAGCGTGGATGCAGCCGCGGTCGGCGTAACCCTGGTCGTGCTGCAAATACCGATCGTCATGGCCGCCCTCGTGATTGGTAGCGCGACATTTGTCATGACCTGCGCGGGTTTCATGCTCGGCGGCATCGCCGGGCGTCGCATGCCGCGCTATGCGGAAGGCCTGGGCGGACTGTTGTTGATCGCTATCGGGACGCAAACCCTGCTCCAGCACACGGTTCTCGGTTAACTCCGGGCGCACCTTCTCAGTCGAATTCGAACGTGTATCTGGACGCACTGCTCTTTACGCTGATTCCCATTGCTGCGGCTGCCTTCTCGGGGCTCGTCGTAACCATTCACACGCCGCGCAAGCAGGTCACCAGTGCCGTGCAGCACCTGGCCGCGGGTGTGGTATTCGCCGCAGCGGCGATTGAATTGGTTCCCGGCGTGCTCCATTCGGCGCCCGGCCCGGCCATCGTGGGCTTCGCGATCGGAATCGCGGTCATGTTTGCCCTGCGGCAGTTCAGCGACGCCGCCGAGCGGCGCTCGAAACGGCGCGGTTCGCCGGTGGCGATTGGCTTGATCGCAACCATCGGCATTGATTTCCTGATCGACGGTGTCGTATTGGGCGCGGGCTTTGCCAGCGATCGAAGCACTGGCATCCTGCTGACGATCGCGATCGCGCTGGAATATCTGTTCGTCGGTTTGTCCGTGTCCGCCACACTGCCGACCCGGTCGCCCTGGGCATTGATCGGTTTGCCCACGATGCTGGCCTTGCTGACGTTAGTCGGGGCGGCGATCGGCGTGGCCACGCTTACCGGCGCTTCCAAGCCGGTCATGGCCGCGGTCCTGGGCTTTGGCGCCGTGGTCTTTATGTATCAGGTCACCGAGGAACTACTGGTCAAAGCGCATGAGCAAGGCGACACCGCGTTTGGCTCGGCCACATTCTTCGTAGGGTTTCTTTGCTACCTGCTGATCGAACAGGCGATGGCGTCTTGAGATGACGGCGCGAAGGCGGATGGTCATGCAAACCGCCGAAGCCGAAGAAAAAACGGTCCGAGTCCCGGCGCGTCTGTTTTTGGTTAATCAGGCGATGTCGGTATCGGACAAAGCGGCCAGGATGCCGCACTCCTGCACCGGGTGCTCGCCGTCACAGGCCCGCTGCAAACGCGTCAGGCTCGCTTCGAGCGCCTGGAGCTTTGCGACGCGCTGACACACCGAACGTACCTGTTCGTCCAGAAGTGTATCGACGGCGTCGCAGGGTTGCTGCGGATGATCGGCCAGCCGCAGGAGATCGCGAACCGAGGCGATGGAAACACCCAGCTCCCGGGCGCGGTTGACGAACGCGAGACGTTCGAGGTCGTCCGGCTCAAAGTACCGATAGCCGTTGTCACCGCGTCGCGCCGGCGGTTGAGGCGGATGGGTCGCAGCCGCTCAATCGTGCTGGAGTCCGCTCATGAGTCACGACCACAATCACAGCCATGATCACGGTCATAGCCACGGGCACGGTCATCATGACCATAGCCACGCCATTTCGGCCGACGCGGATCGGCGCTACTTGTTCACCGCGCTCGGTCTGCTGGTCGGGTTTATGGTGGTCGAAGTCGTGGTCGGTCTCATCGCGCAGTCGCTTGCACTGATCACCGACGCCGGCGCCATTGGCATGTCACTGGTGGCGATGCGCCTGGCCAGCCGGCCCGCCTCGGGGCGTTTCACGTTCGGGCTCAAGCGGGTGGAAATCCTGAGTGCCCAGGCGAACGGCCTCACGCTCTTGTTGGCTCTCGGTCTGGTTCATCATCGAAGCGATCATGCGACTCATCGAGCCGCCGGCCGTCGATAGCCTGCTGGTGGGCATCGTGGCCATCGTCGGCGCGATCGTGAACATTGCGGCGGTCATGGCACTGAGCCGGGCCAACCGGAAAAGCCTTAACGTCGAGGGCAGTTTTCAGCATATCCTGACCGATCTCTATGCGTTTATCGCGACCGCGATCGCCGGTTTCATCATCTGGGCGACGGGCTGGTACCGCGTGGATGCGCTGGCCGCGCTAATTTTCGCCGGGCTCATGGCCAAGGCCGGTTACGGCTTGGTGCGCGAGTCGGGCCGTGTCTTCCTGGAAGCCGCGCCGGCGAACCTGCATCCGTCGACTCTGGATGATGCCGTGCGCCAGGTTCCCGGGGTGTTGGATGTCGACGACCTGCATGTCTGGGAAGTGACCTCCGGCATGCCGTGCGTCTCCGCCCGGATCTGGGTTGGCGCGCAGGCCGACTGCCATGCCATCCGGCATTCAGTCGACGCCATGCTCCACGATCGGTTTAATGTCGAGCACAGCACGCTACAGACCGAGCACCAGCAGGATGACGCCGAACCAGCAAGCAACCGCGAAGGGCCGGGTGATGCCTGCGTGTTCGGCGGCGCCAGCGCTTGAGTGATTCTCAAATCGCACTGAGCTGCGCTATTCGTTTAAAAAGGGCGCGATCGCGTTTGCGACGGCCTCCGGAAACGCCTCGTGAACGGCGAGCTTTCCGTGGTCGAGTCGCCGGGTTTCGACTCCGGGCAACTCGGCCAATGCCGCCATATCCGCGCGTGATTTCAGCGGCGTTTCCTCGCCATACACGACCAAGATCGGCACCCGCACCCGACGGGCCAGATCGAGGAACGACACGCGGCTTGTCACCGGGTCGAGACCGCCACTGACAAAACGCACGGAGGCGTGCCGGGCGCCCGGTGCGCGAACGACGGCGCGTTTTTCAGCCAGCCGATCGCCGGCCAGCCATTCAGGATCGCTGTAGACGTGACCTTTAACCATTTTGTCGAGGATCGGCCGGCTCACATTGAGCCGATAAAGTGCGGACCCCAGCATGGGCATATCGAATGCCGCGCGGATAGGGGCGAACCAGGGCCGTTGGCCACCCATCATGGTCGGCAAGGGGCCACGCCACGTCGGCGCGATCAGAACGAGCCGGTCGATCGTGCCCGGCCGCTCGACCGCTTGATGCAACGCATAGGTGGCGGCGTGGCCGGCAGCAACGACAGCATGCGGCGGCTGCGCTATCTGATGCAGGGCGTCATCGAGGAAGGCCGACAGCACTCGTGGCGTCCAATCCACGCGCGGCCGCGGCCGGTCGCCGAATCCGGGCCAGTCAATGGTCGTAGCGTGAAACGCCGGCGCAAGCCGATCCATAAGCGGTCGCATTTCACCGCGCGTCGAGATCGAACTGAGCGCCGGTAGTAGGACCACGGAGCAACCGCCGCCGGCGGCCTCCATGCCGAGGGTCACGTCAGCGCCCTCCCAGGTCCAGTCTAGGGTGTGAGTCGCCATCGTGGGTTCTTCCGTTAGCGGCGCGCCCCGCGCGCGGCGAGTTTCGCCTCGCGCCGGCGGCGTTCGGCCATAACGCGTCGGCGCTTGGCGTCGGTGAGTTGGCGCCACCGGCGAATTTCCGCCGCGGTGCGCAGGCACCCGACACACAGGTCGGTTTTGCGATCGAGCTTGCAGACGCCCACGCAGGGCGAGGCCACCGCCATGGTTTATGCTGCCCTCGGCTCGGGCGGGCGAGCGGCGGCCGCCGGGTCCTTCTTCTCGGGCGCCGGCAACAGGCGCGCCGAGTTGAGGATGAACACCAGCTCGGAGACGACATGAATTGCCGCCGCGAGTAGTGGATTGAGAAAGCCCAAGGCCGCCAGCACGATGCCGATCGTGTCGACGCCAATCGTGCCGGCAAAATTCTGCCAGATGATGCCCCGCGTGCGCCGGGCCACGGCGAGCGTCTCGACGAAGCGCTCGAGGTCGTTGCCCAGCAGCACCACGTCGGCGCTTTCCTGGGCCACGTCGGTGCCCGAGCCCATGGCGATGCCGACATCGGCCCGCGCCAGAGCCGGCGCGTCGTTGATGCCGTCGCCCACCATCGCGATCTTGTGTTTTGGGCCTACGAGCGCCTGCACGCGCGCCAGCTTGTCCTCCGGCAGCAATTCCGATTCGATATCTTGGATGCCGAGGGCGCCGCCGACCGCATCCGCGACCCGGCGGGCGTCTCCGGTGAGCAGGACGATACGGATGCCCATGTGATGTAAGGCGTCGACCGCGCGTTGGGCTTCCGGCCGGACGCTATCGGCGATCGCGATGGCGCCCAGCAGGCGTCCGTCGCGGGCGACCAAGACTTCCGAACCGGCCGCGTCCTGATCAAAGTCCGCCGGCACATCGATCCCGTTGTCCATCATCCAGGCCCGATTGCCGACGAGGACGGTCGCGTCAGCGACCTGGGTCGTAATGCCCCGGCCCGGGGTGTAGTCAAAACGCTTCGGCTCGGCCACGGAACGGCCCTGGCCGCGGGCGTAGGCGACGATCGCCTTGCCCAGCGGGTGCTCGGAGCGCAGTTCAGCCGCCGCGGCGGCAGCGAGTAGTTCGTCGCCGGTGATGCCGGCCACGGGCACGAGCCGCTGCACTTCGGGGCGACCGAAAGTCAACGTCCCGGTCTTGTCGAGCACGACCGTGTCAACCTGGCCCAAAGTCTCCAGGTGCACGCCCCCTTTGACGATGGCGCCCAGCCGCGCCGAGCGGCCGATCGCGCCGAGGATGGCCAGCGGCGTGCCGGCGGCGATGCCGCAGGCCCCGGCGACGATGATCACGGAGATCGTGGCATAGATGTCGCGCGTGATCAGGAAGGTCAGGACGGCCGCGCCGAGCGCAAAATACACCAGATAACCGGCCAGGCGATCGGCCAGCCGCTGGACTGGTGCGCGGGATTGCTCGGCGGCCTCGACCGCTTCGATGATCTGGCCGTAGCTGGTGTCCCGACCGAGCCGCTCGGCGGCGATCTCCAGCGCGCCGGACTGGTTGATGGAGCCGGCGAAGACCTTTGCACCCTCGGTCTTCTCGACCGGCATGGATTCGCCGGTGATGCGCGACTCATCGACGAACGAATGCCCGGAAAGCACGATGCCATCGACCGGCAGCCGGCCACCGGGCGCTACGAGGATGGCGTCACCGACCGCCAATTCCTCGGAGGCGACGGATTGAACGGCACCGGCCCGCCGGACCGAGACCTCATTCGGCAGGAATTCGACCAGATCGCGGATCGCTTTGCGACCGCGCCCGACAGTCAGGCCTTCCAGTACTTCGGCGACCAGCACGAACAGAGTGATCACCAGCGCCGTGAAGAATTCGCCGATCGCCGCGGCCGCCGCGATCGCGATCGTCATCGACAGCTCCATGGTCATCCGGCGCTCGACGACATTCTCGAAAGCCTCCTTGAGAATTGGCCAGCCGCCGATCAACAAGCCAGCGATGCCGATCAGGCTGACCGCCGCAAACGGCTCCCAGATACGAAACCACACCAGCGCGGCCACGACCGCCACAACCGCAATGCGCGCCGCTTCCGGCCACTCGAACGGATGATCGTGGTCATGCCCGTGTTCATGATCGTGATGATGAGAACCATGCCCATGATGGGACGAGGCTTCCGGCGCGGTCGTGCGTGTCTCGGCGCGATCGGCGAGTGTGTCGTGCTGGGTTGTCTGCGGGTCGGACATGGCGGTGACTCTGGCGTTATTTGAGGTAAGCGCGCACGACATCGATGAGTTCGGCGGCGCCCTCGGATCGCTGCTCGGTCGTCAGTTCCGCGTCGGCGACGTGCTCCTGGATGTGGTCCTCAACCACTTCGGCCATCAATCCGTTGAGCGCACCACGCACGCCGGCGATGCGCTGAAGCACGTCGGCACAACCGTTTTCGTCTTCGAGCGCGCGCTCGACGGCTTCCATCTGGCCGCGGATACGCCGTACCCGGTTCAACAGCTTCTTTTTCTCGCGCGTCGTATGCACGTCGTTTTCTCTCCGCTTCGTCTCACGATAGTATGGCCCCCTATATTATCAATCAAGGGCGACGTTATGACAGAAAAGCCCATCGCGGGCCTTTGGCGCAATCGGGTCTATCGACATCTGTTTGCGGCCCAGATCTCGGCCCTGGTCGGCACCGGTCTGACCACGATCGCGTTGGCGCTGTTGGCCTACGACCTGGCCGGTGGTGATGCCGGCCGTGTTTTGGGCATCGCTCTGGCCTGCAAGATGGTCGCTTATGTGGCCATCGCCCCGGTGGTGGGCGGCTATGCCCAACGCTTGCCGCGCAAGACGTTGCTGGTAACGCTGGACCTGCTGCGGGCCGGGTTTGTGTTCTGCCTGCCGTGGGTAACGGCGGTGTGGCAGATCTATGCTCTGATCTTTCTGTTGAACGCCTGCTCGGCGGGCTTTACACCAGTCTTCCAAGCCACCATCCCCGAAGTGGTGACGGACGACGCGCAATACACGCGGGCATTGTCGGCCTCGCGCTTGGCTTACGAGCTCGAGAATCTACTCAGCCCGACCCTGGCGATGGCGCTGTTGTTCCTGGTGTCCTACAACCAGTTGTTCATACTCAACACGCTCGCCTTTCTCGGCTCGGCGGCTCTGGTCGTAACGGCTGTCCTACCGGTCGCTGCCGCTGAAACGACGTCGATCAATGTATGGCAGCGGGTGACGGCCGGCATACGCCGATATCTGGGTAATCGTACGCTGCGTTCGGTGTTGACGCTCTACGCGGGCGTGGCCGCCGCCGGGGCCATGATCATCGTCAATACCGTGGTCTATGTACGCGAAACGCTGGGCGGCGGCGATGTCCAGGTCGCCCAAGCGTTCATCGCTTCGGGCGCGGGCTCGATGCTCGCCGCGTTGGGGTTGCCGCGCTGGCTGGATCGCCATTCCGAACGCGGCGCGATGCTCGCCGGTGGCCTGTTGCTGGGGTTGGCGTTGTTGGTCGGGGGCATCTGGCGGCCCGGCTTTGCCGGCCTACTCGGGCTCTGGTTCGTTCTGGGCATCGGCCTCGGCCTGATCCAGACGCCGGTCGGGCGCCTGTTGACCGCCGCCAGCGACTCGGCTAGCCGTCCGGGGTTGTTCTCGGCCCAGTTCGCCTTGTCACATGCCTGCTGGTTGATTGGGTATCCGCTCGCCGGGGTGCTGGGGTCGGCGTTCGGGCCACGCCCCGCCTTGGTGGTGCTCGGCATCATTGCGTTGGCGGCCTGGGCCTTGGCTGATCGTTTATCGCCCTCTGAATGAGAGCGGTTTCGACATGAAGGCAATGGACCCGCGCAACCGATTGACGCCGAAACAGTTCGCGCTGGCCTTCGGCATCGTCAGCATACTGGCCGATTTCGTCTACGAGGGCGCGCGGGGCATTATTGGCCCGTATCTGGCGACGTTCGGCGCCTCGGCGCTGATGGTGGGCCTGATCACCGGGTTCGGTGAAGCTGTCGCCCTGATCTTTCGACTGGTTAGCGGGCCGCTGTCCGACCGCTCGGGTCGGTACTGGGCGCTGTCGATCACCGGCTATGCGATGACCATCATCGCCGTGCCGTTTTTGGCCGTCGCGGGCCTGTTCTGGCAAGCGGCCGGCCTGACGATCGCCGAACGCTTCGGCAAGGCCGTGCGTACGCCGGCGCGCGATACCATGCTCGCGGCGGCCAGTACGGCGTCGTTCGGGCGCGGTCTGACCTTCGCCGTGCACGAGGCGTTGGACCAATCGGGCGCGTTCGTCGGGCCGCTCGTCGTTGCCGGGATGATCGCGCTATCCGGCTATCGGGCCGGCTTCGCCGTGCTGGCGATCCCCGGCGTACTGGCCCTGCTCACGCTGGCCTGGCTGCGCCGCGCCGCCCCGTGCCGCGGCCGACGGCTTATGAACCCGTGAGCGAAGACGAGGCATCGCCGCACGCCGTCGGTAACGCGCCCCTGCCGGGCCGCTTCTGGCTGTATACGGCGTTTACGGCTGTGTCCATGCTCGGTTTTGCCACGTTCGCGGTATTCGCCTATCACGACCAAGCTCAACACGTGATGGTCCCGGCACTGATTCCGGTGACCTACGCGGTGGCCATGGGCGCTGATGCGCTGGCCGCGCTCGGCTCGGGCTGGCTCTATGATCGGATCGGTCTGCGGGGATTGATTGTGGCGCTGCCGCTTACGGTCCTCGTACCGCTGTTCGCGTTTCAGGATTCGCCCGGCCTGATCTGGGTCGGGGCCGTGGTCTGGGGTACGGTCATGGGCGTGCACGAGTCCACGCTGCGCGCCGCGGTGGCCGACCTGGTACCGGCAGCACGCCGCGGGACCGCTTACGGCATCTTCACGGCGACCTATGGCGTCGCCTGGTTGGCCGGCTCAACCATGATCGGTGCGCTATACAGCGTATCGATTACCGCGGTCGTCGCGTTCGTCGCGGCCACCCAGATCGCCGCGCTTGCCTTGTTTGTGCCGCTGATTCAGCGTGAGTCTGGCTGATATGGCGGGCCTGCGGAGTCCGATGACTGTCTCGCTATGATTTGCCCCATGAGTTCGGTCGCCATTCGAAAACGCGTTGCAATGTGATCGGCCACTTTCCTGGATTCGAGCATGATCCAGAAGCGGGCTACCATTACTCATTGCTTGACGAGGCCGCCGTACACGCATCACTTGTATGCCCATTTGAAGTACACCCTAACTGGGCGTCAGGCTCATGGCTTCAATTGCGTCAGGATAGAGCCGATTTCGCTAATAATTATTGTGTTTCTCGTTCGGCTCAGATATTTTAAAGCAATGCTGCGCGTTATCGCGATATTCCTGCTTGTAATGCAAGCGCTGGTCGCTCAGGCCGGTGTTCAAGGGATATCGTGTCTGCACAGCCCGTCGGGCAAGTCGCCGCACAGCGCGCTGTCTGCCGCCCATGGTCAAGCTTCGCAACCGGACCAGCCGCCTCGGCACGAGATGTGTTGTTGCGATGTGATCGGGAGCTGTGCTTCTAGCGCTTTGGCAAGCGATTCGCTCGCCTCCGATATGCCTAGTCCGCATCCCGTCTACCCGCTCGCGAGGACGACGTCGCGCGTGCAGCTTGGCTTTGTACGGCTTCCTTATCGCCCCCCGTCTTTCGCTATTTAACTGACGCTCAGCAACGTCTGTGACGTTGCGATCCGGTTAAAATAGGCGTCTTGTGATTGTTATCGCAATGAATCGGTCGTAACGACCGGTTCGCGGGATGGTCTGGTCGTAATGCCGTGGCCAATAGCAACCGCGAGTCGCTACATGAAAGGCGACCCTCATGACCTGTTTCCCTTCCGTGGCCAAGCGGTCCAGCTTGACCGTGCGCGACGTCCTGGTTCCGCTTGGCAACATCTGCTCGTATCCAAGTCAGATACGTCGTCGGTCGGGCCGCCCATTGAAAATGGGATCGCCTGTGCGGCATCCGCTGCGATCAGACCAGTGAGCGTCCCCGTCGCATGACCCGGCATATGTCGAGGTGTTATCAGTAGCGTTTCGGTGTCGGGCTGATCACTTCAAGCCTGTTCCAGTTGCTTGTTGGACTTGGCGGAATTCCGCCGGTTTCGAAAGCTGTAACGGAGTGCGATCGCCCACACCGGCACCGGATCATCCCGGTAGTGCCCCTGTTACCGGGGTGTCAGCGGTGACACCGAATCCACGGTGTCACCGCGATTCGGCCCTCGGGTATCGAGCCCTACTCCCCCTAACCGATACCCGCGGGCCGTCTTTTACTTCGAATACGGAGGCGATTTTGAAAAAACTCAAGAGCTATGGCGAAGCGCGTCGTAACGGACCCGAAGTCGATGTTGGCCCGCCACGCATGAACGATAAGCAAACGAACACGCACTTCTCCAGGCGATGACCGCCGTCGGCATGACCTGTCGAGAACCCGCCGCTCGCAGAGCGTCCGGTCGTGAATCCGGCAACCGCGGCTCATTGGCCGCTGTATCGTCTCGGCCCGCCTTGGCGTGCTGTCGGATGCGACACACGCGGGCCAGCTTCACCCGATCGGCGACAACGTCGACCGGCGTATCCTCATCGGATCTACCGATGATGCTTCGGTTGGGTCCGCACCGCGTTCCGCAGAGCCAGAATCCAACGATATGAAAGCTCGACTCTCGATTCATGATTTGGCAAGCGGCTACGGCGACCGCGCGCTGTTTTCCGGCCTGACCGCTGACTTTGGCGCAGGTAGCCTGACCCATGTCCTCGGCGAGAACGGGGTCGGCAAGACCACGTTCCTGCGTACGCTGGCCGGTCTGCATATGCCCCTGGCAGGTCGGATTGTGTGGCATAACGACGACGGAATGGCCACAGCTGACATGTCAATGCTCGATCGTTTGTGCTACGTCGCCCATGAGAACAGCCTGAACGGCGCGTTGACTCCAGTGGAGAATCTGGCGTTTCTCATGCGCGTGGCAGGATACCCGACCTCAAGCAAGAGAATCTGCGACGTACTTTCTGAACTGGGCTTGGCCCGCTTGCGGCATCGGGCGTGTCGCCTGCTGTCTGCCGGTCAACGGCGACGCGTATCGCTGGCGCGCCTCTGGCTACGCGATGCCGGACTCTGGTTACTCGACGAGCCCGCAGCGGCGCTGGATGCCTCGGCTCGCGTGCAGTTGGCGCAGCGCATCGAAGCACAGACCGCGCTCGGCGGGATTATTATTTTCACAACCCATGAACCCTTACCGTTGGCCGATAGCCTCGTCACGTCTGTGTATCTGCCGACATGCTGAGTGTCTTCTGGGCGGTACTGCAACGCGATCTGCGATTGGCGATCCGACAGCGCGGCGCCATCGCGCATCAATTGCTGTTCTTCGTTCTGATCCTGGTGCTGTTTCCGCTGGGTATCGATGCGGATCGCACGATGCTGGTTGCGGTCGCGCCGGCGATCATCTGGATGGCCGTGCTGCTGTCGCTATTGCTTTCGCTACAACGCATGTTTCAGGCGGACAACGATGACGGCACGCTCGATCAATATCGGCTGAGCGTCGAGCCGCTTGCCATCATCGCCCTGGCCAAGGTGTTGGCCTGGTGGATCGGCAGCGGGCTGGCGTTGGTGGTCGCCGCACCACTGATCGTGCTGCTGCTGGGGGTGCCACCGCAGGCCATATGGGCCATGCTCGCCAGCTTGGCGCTCGGCACCCCGGTGTTGAGCATTATCGGCGCCATCGCCAGCGCGCTGACACTGAGTCTGCCGCGCGCCGGCTTGCTGCTCAGTCTGTTGGCGTTTCCCTTATATGTACCGGTGCTGATATTCGGTTCCGGTGCGATGCATGCGGCCATGGTCGGGCTGCCTTATGCCGGCGCACTCGATCTACTGGGCGCTCTGCTCGCATTGGCGATCAGTCTGGGCCCCTGGGCAATCGCCGCTGCGCTGCGTGTTGACCAATATTGATGGTAGCTGCTGTATTCTGCCGGTTTTGGATTTTGGTAACTGCAACCGGCGAATGCCTGTCCGATCGATCGAATATGGACGTTGGATGATCGAAAACAATATGGATTCAGCCCCACAGCCAAGTGCTAGCCATGTCGCGAGCCGCCGGTTCGTGGCCCGGCGTGTCTCATGGCTTCGACCGGAGACCAGACCATGAGCCACTCGTCTGCGATGCGCTGGCTGCATCGATTCGGCTCGTTGCCTTATTTCTATCGCGTCAGTCGGTTATGGGCCCGGTGCCTAGCGCTGCCGGGGCTCGCGATGGCCGGTTATGGGGTCTATGCCGGACTGGCGATCGTGCCGCCGGATTATCAACAGGGCGATGTATTCCGGATCATCTATATACACGTGCCGAGCGCCTGGTTGTCATTGTTCGGTTATACCGCCATGGCAGTGGCAGGCGTCGTGATCCTTGTGTGGCGATTGAAGATCGCCGAGATCTTTATCATAGCCGCCGCGCCGATCGGGGCTTCGTTCACTTTCCTGACGCTGGTGACGGGCTCGATCTGGGGCGAGCCCACCTGGGGAACATGGTGGGTCTGGGACGCCCGGTTGACCTCCGAGTTGATTCTTCTTTTTCTGTATCTGGGCGTAATTGCCCTGCATCAGGCGATCGAGTCGCCGCGCATCGCGGCACGGGCCTGTGCGTTGTTGTCGGTTGTGGGCGTTATCAATATTCCGATTATCCATTACTCGGTGGTGTGGTGGAACACCTTGCATCAAGGCTCGACCATTCGCCCGTTGGGGGGCTCGACCATGGAAACCGATATGATCATCCCATTGCTAATCGGCGCGCTCGGATTTACCCTCATCTTCGGCTGGCTGACGCTGTGGCGCATGCGCGCGCAGCTGATCTGGCGTGAACGCCGTAGCCGCTGGGTGACACGGATGATCCATCATGAACGATAGCTGGCAGCAGTTTCTGCATATGGGCGGCTACGCACGCTATGTCTGGAGCGCCTACGGCATTGCCGCGGCGGTGATGCTGGCCAATGTGGTCGCGCCGATCGTGGCATTGGCCCGTATCAAGCGGCGTATCGCCCGGGAAGAATTCGTCGATGACTAGGACACGGCGTCGGCGACTGTTGCTGGTGGGAATGTTGCTGGTCGGCCTGGGCGCGGCCGCAGCATTGGGTCTGTCTGCGTTTCGCCAGAACCTGCTGTATTTTCATCAGCCCAGCCAGATTGTCGCCGGCCAAGTACCGGTCAACACCCGTTTTCGTATCGGCGGACTGGTCCAGCGCGGTTCGGTGCAACGTCACGGCCACGATTTGACGGTGCGCTTCGCGGTGGCGGATTGCGATGCCAGCGTGCCAGTCGTATTCAACGGCACGCTGCCCGATCTGTTCCGGGCGGGCCAGGGCATCATCGCCTACGGCATGCTCGATAAGCAGGGGGTGTTCGAGGCCGATCAAGTCCTGGCCAAACATGATTCGAATTACATGTCGCCCGATGTCGCCAAGGCACTGAAAACCGGCCAGAAAACCAATTGCATGCCCGCCCGGATGCAGGCCGCACGATGATTCCCGAACTGGGCCATCTGGCACTCGTGTTGGCGCTCATGATGGCGCTAGTACAAAGCCTGTGGCCATTGTACGGGCTGGCCGCCGGACGCCCGATTTACATGCGGCTGGCCGCACCCGCAGCGCTCGGACAGTTCCTGATGCTGGGCGTTGCCTTCGCCGCGCTCGCCTGGGCCTTCTACGTCAACGACTTCAGTGTCGTCTACGTGGCCGACAATTCGAACACCAATCTGCCTTGGTTCTATCGACTGGGCGCGGTTTGGGGCGCCCACGAAGGCTCATTGTTGCTCTGGATGACGGAACTGGCGGCCTGGTCGTTGGCCGTTGTCCTGGCCAGTCGCAGTCTGCCGCGCGAGGTATCGTCCTGTGTGCTGGCGGTGATGGGGCTGGTGAGCGTCGGCTTTCTCGTGTTTACGCTCGCCACATCCAATCCGTTCACTCGCCAGTTTCCGGCTCCCGGCCAGGGCCGGGATCTCAACCCCCTGCTACAGGACCCGGGCCTGGTCTTCCACCCGCCGATGCTCTATATGGGTTACGTCGGTTTCAGCGTGGCGTTTGCTTTTGCCATCACGGCCCTGATCACGGGCCGGGTCGACAGCGCCTGGACCCGCTGGACCCGACCGTGGACGCTTGCGGCCTGGGTGTTTCTCACCATCGGCATCACGCTCGGCAGTTGGTGGGCCTACAACGAACTCGGCTGGGGCGGCTGGTGGTTCTGGGACCCGGTCGAGAACGCTTCTTTCATGCCGTGGCTGGTCGGTACCGCGCTGATTCATTCGCTGGCGGTGACCGAGAAACGCGGCATTTTTCAGAGTTGGACCGTGCTGCTCGCGATCACGGCCTTTGCTCTATCGCTGCTCGGGACCTTTCTGGTGCGCTCGGGCGTGCTGATTTCGGTGCATGCGTTTGCGACCGATCCGGCCCGCGGAGTCTATATTCTCGGGCTCCTCGCAGGGGTAGTGGGCGGCTCGTTGCTACTTTATGCATGGCGCGCACCGCGCTTTGCAACCGGAACCGAGCCGGTGGCCGTGCTGTCGCGGGAAGGTCTGCTGCTGTTGAACAATATCTTTCTCGTGGTGGCGGCCGCCGCGGTCCTTATCGGCACGCTGTATCCGATCCTCGCCGACGGCCTGGGGCTGGGACGCCTGTCGGTCGGCCCGCCGTATTTCAACAAGGTATTTTTGCCGCTTACCGCCCCCCTGGTGCTGCTGGTCGGCGGGGCCGCAACGATGGCCTGGAAGCGCACGCGTCCGGTGGTTCTCACCTCGAGATTGTGGTTGCCGGCGATACTTGCGGTCCTGGTCGGTGTCGGTCTGCCGCTGTTCACGGTCGGCACCCACGCGGTGGTGGCGGTCGCCGGCTGCGCGCTCGGCTCCTGGGCGATTCTCGCTGCATTCGAGGATATCGTCAGGCGCACGAGGGGACGACGCCTCAAACTGCCGCGTCAAATCATCGGCATGACGCTGGCGCACGTCGGGGTCGGCGTATTCGTGATCGGCGTTAGTCTGGTCAGCGGTTTCGGCGGCGAACGCGATATCCGCATGCGGCCCGGCCAGAGTCTGACCATTGCCGGCCACAACGTCACCTTCAATGGCATCACCGCCCAGCAAGGGCCTAATTATGTCGCACAGGTCGGCACGTTCACCCTCCGTCAGGGGGATCGCGTGGTTTCGCGTATCCATCCGGCCAAACGCCGCTACGACGACAGCGACGCCGTGATGACCGAGTCCGGCATCGACCGCGATGTGTTCGGCGATATTTATGTATCGCTGGGCGACTCGCTCGAAGACGGCGCCTGGAGTGTTCGCGTCTACAACCGGCCTTTTGTACGCTGGATCTGGGCCGGCGGCTTCCTGGCCGCCCTGGGTGGTTTGCTCGCCCTCTCTGACAAGCGTTATTGGCGACGGCGACGTCGCCGCCACGAACCCCACGATCCCGCAGCGGCCGCACGTGGGCACGCCCGTCGTGAGCCCGCCGTCTGATGCGTTGGCCCGTTGTCATCCCCGGTCTGGTATTGATTGGCCTGGTCGCTATGCTGGGCTACGGGTTGACGCGACAGCCGAGCATCCTACCCTCGGCGCTGCTCGACCGGCCCGCGCCGGCGTTCAATCTGCCGACGCTCGCCAACCCCGACCGACATGTCACCAC
This sequence comes from Lysobacterales bacterium, assembly GCA_002715985.1. Lineage (GTDB taxonomy): Bacteria > Pseudomonadota > Gammaproteobacteria > Nevskiales > Salinisphaeraceae > Salinisphaera. The sequence goes on from PBAO01000053.1 coordinate 51,577, forward strand.
CCAAGCGCTCCAGGGCCAGGTCTCTCTGGTCAACGTCTGGGCGAGCTGGTGCGTGGCCTGCCGGGCCGAAAGCAGCCGGGTCGCCGAGATAACCCAGCGCACCGGCGTTCCCGTGATCGGGCTGAACTATAAGGACAAACGACCTGATGCCACACGCTGGCTGACCGTGTTCGGCAATCCGTTCAGCGTCGTGGCGGTCGACGCGTCCGGCCGCGTCGGAATCGACTGGGGTGTCGCCGGTGTACCCGAGACGTTTGTCGTCGACCGACAAGGCGTCATCCGCTACAAGGTCGTCGGTGCGATTACCGAACAACAGATGAATCAGCGCCTGATCCCGATTCTGAACAAGCTCAAGAGCGCATCGTGATGCCTCGGTTCTGGCTCTATCTGCTGGGTCTATGCGTGTTGGCGGCTCTATCCGCGTCGGGTGCCACCGCCCGAGACATGAGCGACGCGCAACTCTTGCGCTATCACAATCTCACCGCACAATTACGATGCCTGATCTGCCAGAACCGCAGTATCGCCGAGTCGGACGCGCCACTGGCGGCCGATCTGCGCGCACTGGTCGCCACACAGATCAAGGCCGGCCGAAGCGACCGCGAAATAAAACAGTATCTGGTCGATCGCTACGGGGCCTGGGTACTCTATGATCCACCGTTCAACTACGCGACCTGGCTGCTCTGGCTGGGGCCGTTCGTGCTGTTGCTCATCGCTCTCGCTATCGCGTTGAACATGCTGCGAAAGCGCCGGCCACGCTCGCCCCACGGCCGGCCACTGGATCGTGCCCGGCTGGCCGCCGTGCTCGATGAAAATCCAGACGAGCGAACACGGCAGGCCGCTAGAGACCGAGACGCCCAGTGACGATATTCCTGTTTCTGTCGCTGGCCAGCGCGATGGTGGCCCTGTGTCTGGCCCTCGTTCTGATCCCGATCTGGCGCGCCGGCGGCGCAAGGCGGGCACAACGGCGCGAGGCGAACGTCGAAATCTATCGTCAGCGTTGTGCCGAAATCGATCGAGACGTCGCCGCCAGCCGCCTCGCCGAATCCGACGCACAGGATGAAAAAGACGAATTGGGCGCACGCTTGCTCGCCGATATCGACGCCGAACCCGAGTTATCGGCCCGGACGATAACGGCCTCCGCCTCTCGCCGAGGCCCTACACGTCCATGGTGGGGCAGCGTGCTTTTGTTGCTGTTCATCGCCTTTGGCGCCGCCGGCTATGGATGGCTCGGAGACTGGCAGGCTATCGAGAAGACCGGCATGCCTAATATCGATCAGATGATGGCCGGGCTCAAGGCACGTGTCCAGGCGCACCCGGAAGATCGCAGCGCGCGCCTGCTTTTGGCGCAAGCTCAACGGCGCCAGGGCGATAATGCCGGCGCGGCAACCAATTTTCATATCCTGAATCAGCGATCCGCAGCGCCGCCGAATACCGATCTGATCGCAGCAGAAGCCCAGGCGAGGCTCGCGGCCGGCGGCGATTTAGCCGGTCGCGCGGGCGATCTTTACAGTCGATTGCTGAAGCTGGATCCAAATAACCGTGAAGCCCTCTGGTATCTGGGCTTGCGTGCAGCCGAGGCCGGCCGAAACACGAAAGCCATACATTTCTGGGATCGCCTGCTCGAACAACACTTGTCGACCGAGGCTCGGGCGATGATCTCGAGCCGTCGCCGCAGTCTGCTCCAAAATAAATCCGATCCGTAGGCACTATGGCGCCGCGATCGGTCATCAGGACGGCATTTGTGGCTACGATATCTTTTTGCCCGGTGCTGCAATATCTGAATGTGATTCTAACCCCGTGGAGCACACCGTAACGCTGTCGCAAGCGCCATCTCGACCATTGACCTCCAAACCACGAACGGGGTCGCTTACCTGCTATGTTGCGTGTATTTGCCATCGCTATACTCTTGATGCAAGCACTCGCCGCTCAAGCGGGAGTTGCCGGCATCTCTTGTGCGCATACATTGGCTCATTCATTCGAGCGCAACGCTTCGGTTGTCGCAGGCCACCCCCAGGCAGCCGAAAGTCCGCAGCCGAATACCCACCATGAAATGTGTTGCTGCGACGTTGTCGGCCATTGTTCCTCCAGCGTCGTGGCCACTCACATACCGACGCTTAACCAAGCCTATCCGACGATACATCCGAGTGGCCGTACAATCGTCGGTCCCAACGCCGGCTATACGGCCCCGCCTTACCGCCCCCCGTCTCCGGCCGTATATTCCTGAACGCGCCAGACACTGCCAGCGCGTAGTGTCGTGCATCTTCAGTTCAAGCGACCTTACTAAGGCCTTGCGGGCCGCATCCGGCTCTCCGCTGTGACCTTCATGAGCTGCTGTCGGCGATTAGCCGGCAACGGCCTGTAAGCCTGTCGCTGCAAAACGGGAAACAAGACGATGAAAACCTTCAAGATCGTGCTGGCGACGCTGGTCGTTAGCGGCCTCGTCGCGGGCGCCACCGGCGCCGGCATCATTTATTCCGGCGTCTACAACGTGGGCGCCGACAACCATCATCTGGACGCCACATACTGGGTGCTCAATCAGGCACGCAAACGCTCCGTGGCGGCCCATTCCGCCGACATTCAAGCACCGGAACTCGGCGGCCACGATCAGTTGGTCGAAGGGGCCGCCCATTTCAGCGAGATGTGTACCGGCTGCCACGTGCCGCCGGGTGGGCAGATGTCCGAGGCCGCCCAGGGCATGTATCCCCAGCCTGCCAACCTGGCGGAATCCGGCGAAGAGATGCCGCCCCGCCAGATCTTCTGGACGCTGGAACACGGCATCAAGGCTTCCGGCATGCCGGCCTGGGGCGAGTCCGACGGCCCCGAAGCACTGTGGGCCTTGACCGCGCTGATCAAGGCTTTTCCCGACATGAACGGCGCCCAGTACCAAGCGCTGGTCAACGAAGCCAAAGCCAAGGGCATCGGCGAGGACGAACACTCACATGGCAGCCACGGCGACGAACACAAGCCGGGTTCCAATCATTCCGAGTCAACCGAAAATACGGAGGGCCACCACGCATGAACGACCAGAAAACAAATACACAGCGCCGGAGACTTCTCCAGGCGATGGCCGCCAGCGGCATGCTGGCGGGCCTGGATATGTTTTTGCCCGGCGTCTCGTGGGCGGATACCATGCGCAAGGCTGGCGAGGCCGCGCGTGTTAAAGGTGGTCCACCACGGTCGGTCACCCAGGATTTCCACATCCGTCGCGAAGGCATCGGCATCGCCGGCGGCCACGCCTCGTCGGCCTATACCATCAATCATTCCATCCCGGGGCCGATCGCGGAGTTGTGGGAAGGCCACGACGCGCTGCTACGCGTGCATAACCATATCCCGGACGAGATCACCTCCATCCACTGGCACGGTATCCTCTTGCCGTTCCAGATGGATGGCGTACCCGGCGTGACCTTTCCCGGCATCCAACCCGGCGAGACCTTCGAGGCGCATTTCCCGGTACGCCAGTACGGCACCTACTGGTACCACAGTCACGCCGGCTTTCAGGAGCAGGTCGGCCAGCTCGGGCCGATCGTGATTCACCCGGCCGAACCCGAGGCCAATCCAGCCGACCGCGAATACGTGTTGGTACTGACCGACTGGACGTTCGAGGATCCCGCGCGACTGTTCGCCAAGCTCAAGGAATCCAGCGACTACTACAACTTCAACCAGCGCACGCTGGTCGACTTGGTCGACGAAGTCGAACAACAGGGGCTGACCCAAACCATAAAATCGCGCCTGGCCTGGAACAAGATGCGCATGAGTCCGCGCGATATCGCCGATGTCACCGGGCACACTTATACCTATCTGATGAACGGCCAGCATCCAGCCGCCAATTGGACCGGGCTGTTCAACGCGGGTGAGCGCATCAAGCTGAGAGTCATCAACGCATCGTCGATGACCTATTTCAATGTGCGCATCCCCGGCCTGCCGATGACTGTGGTCGCGGCCGACGGCCAGAACATCGAGCCGGTCGACACCGACGAGTTCCAGATTGCGGTGGCCGAAACTTATGACGTGATCGTCGAACCGGCTCCCGACAAGGCCTATACGATCATGGCCGAATCGATGGACCGCTCGGGCTATACCCGCGGTACGCTTGCGCCACGGCCGGGCATGAGCGCGACCGTGCCGGCGCTGCGCACGCCCCCGACTCGCACGATGATCGATATGGGCATGCCGATGCAGGGCATGGCGATGGACGACGAGTCGGGCCAGAAAATGTCGATGCCGCAACCCCACGACGGGGCGCAGATCAGCGCTATGGGCGGCATGGCAGGCATGCAGCACTCTCAAGCGATCAATCGTGCCACCAACCCCGTTGCCGATGATTTGTCGCATATGGGCATGGGCAACTCGGGCCCGGTGATCGCCCGGCATGGCCCTGACAAGCATGGCCCGGGCAATATTACCGTGGCTCAGGCCGAGCGCTATCGGCTGGCCGACCGGCCGACCGGCCTGGCCGACGTCGATCATCGTGTCTTGACTTACAGCCAACTGCGCAATGTCTCGGTACCGCCGGATAAACGCGAGCCCTCGAAAACCATCGAAGTGCATCTCACCGGCAACATGGACCGCTACATGTGGTCGTTCGACGGCCACGAGTACTCACAGGCCAAGCCGATCGACTTCCCCTACGGCGATCGCATCCGGCTGATACTGGTCAACGACACCATGATGGAACACCCCATTCATCTCCACGGCATGTTCATGGAACTGGAAAATCACCAGGGCAATCATGGGCCCTATAAACACACCATCAGTGTCCTGCCCGGCTCGCGGGTATCGTTGCTGGTCACTGCCGATGAACCGGGCCGCTGGGCCTTCCATTGTCATCTGCTCTACCACATGGAGGCCGGCATGTTCCGCGTCGTGCGTGTCGCCCCCGCCTCGGAGATCGATCATGCCTAAGACGACGCATCAAATCCTGATAGTCGGGTTGGCGTTTGTCATGGCCAGCGCGGCCGCACCGGCGCTGGCCGGCGCGCCGCCCGGCAAGGCCAACCCTAAGAGCGTTGTGCCCAAGGGCGCCGAAAACGCATCCAGCGGCGCGCCAGCGAACTGGGCGCCCCCCATCCGTGATAATGCCCTCCACAAGTACAGCAGTATCAACCGTCTCGAATACGGCACCGGTAATGCGCCCGACAGCTATCTCTGGGAAGGTCAAGGCTGGATCGGCGGCGATATCAACCGTTTCTGGTGGAAAACCGAAGGCGAAGGCGCAACCACCGGCGGCTCGCCGGATTCGACCTCGTTCGAGGCTGACTACGGACGCGCGATCACTCCGTTCTGGAATGCGCTGATCGGTGCACGCTACGATATCTACCCCGGTAAGGATCGCGCGTTCGGCATGGTCAAACTGCAGGGCCTGTCCCCCCTGTATATCGATACCGAAGCCTCGTTCTACGTCAGCCAGGACGGCGTACCCAGCTTTCGCGGCGAATTTCAGTACGAGCCGTTGATTACCCAGCGCCTTCGCCTAGCGCCGCGAGCTGAAATAAATCTCGGCGCGCGCGATGCCAATTACGGCTTGGGCGGAGGTCTGCAGAGCACCTCGCTCGGCCTTCGGCTCAAGTATCAGATCGTGCGTGAATTCGTACCGTATATAGGTGTGCGCTGGGAGAAGAAATACGGCGACACCGCCAAAATGGCTCGGGCGGACGGCGGGACAAGCTCCTCGACAGCCTTTGTGGTGGGCCTGAGTGCTTGGTATTAGCAGGCATCGCGACACCACCGCGTTGCTGATTGATGACGTTGTCCGAACGCGTACCGACGGTGGTCTTGTGCATCACTCGGGTTCGTCGACGTCATTCCACCCGACCCCGAGTTGCCATTTTTCGATATTCGACCCTCAAATCCAATCTCAAAACCCTGGAGTCTGAGATGTCAAAAGTAACCGAGGCAGTCTACCGCTGGCTGGATTTCGATCTTCGAGCGCCGCACGACATTCCAGCGCGAGTCACGGCGTCGCAACAACTGACTTTTTACGGCCTACGGATTGTGTTCGGGTTGATCTGGCTGTTCAACGCGTGGACGGCCTCGGCCAGCGCAAATAAACACGCAATTGCGCAATTCATGGGCCTGTCGTTCGGCTCCTGGCCCGTTCGCGTGATCGGCAACGGTGTTTTTTTTCTGGATCTAATAATGGCGGTGGCGCTGCTTTCGGGCCGCGGCATGCGCGCCGCCCTCTGGTTGGGCGTTGTGTATCTGATCGTGATGTGGGTCGGCGTTTCCCATACCGGCGGTTTCAATCCCGCCGCCGGCCAGACCGATCCGGGGATCGCGCCGCCTTATCTGATCCTGTTTATCTTGACGTTCGCCTGCTGGCGCCTGAGCCAGGCCGCGCCAGCGAACAACAATGCCGTGGCGCAGGAGCACGCCCGTCTGTGGATCCATGCGATGCGCCTGGCATTCGGTTTTTTGTGGGCCTGGGACGCACTGTTCAAATGGCACCCTTACTATCTAACCCATATGGTCGCCTATCTGACAGCGGCTCAAGATGCCCTACCAGGCTGGGTGGCAACTTACGACCAGATGTGGATCAACGTTATCAGCTTTGTGGGCCCCGTTCTGGTTGGCGTGCTGGCTGCGCTTCTTGAAACGGTGCTCGCCTGGAGTCTCATCACCGGCAAGCTGATGCGATGGCTGCTACCGATCGGCGGCATCTATTCGCTGGTGATATGGTCGACGGCCGAAGGGTTCGGCGCACCATATACAGCCCTTGGCCAAACCGGCATGACCGGCAACATGTTTGGCAACGCCGCGATTTACGCCCTGATCTTTTTCACTTTCATGGCCGTTTACCGGTGGCCCAAGCCCATCACCGCATCCGTCTGATACGTCGTTAACCGAACGACGCAAATTCCAACGCCTGAAATCATCACCGGGTGACAAATATGACTTTCGTTTCGATCCTCGGCGATACGCTCTACACGATCGCCGGCATGTTCTGGAAAATCCTGTGGGCGCTGGTTCTCGGCTTTGCGATCTCGGGCGCCGTCCAAGCATTCGTTCCCAAACGCCGCATGGTGCAGGTCATGGGGGACGACAGTGCGGCATCGCTGTCTCGAGCTGGTTTTTTCGGCGCCATATCTTCGTCCTGCTCTTACGCCGCCGCCGCCATGAGCCGCAGCGTATTCATGCGCGGCGCTCATATCACGGCCTCAATTGCCTTCATGATCGCGGCGACCAATCTCGTGATCGAGCTGGGCTTCGTGCTGTGGTCGTTGATGGGTTGGCAGTTCGTGGTCGCTGAATTTGCGGGCGGCGTGTTGCTAATCATCGTTATGGCGCTTCTCATGAAGCTCGTCGGGCCGGTGAGGGCATTCGATCGGGTACGCGAAGCCCACACTGACAACGATACGGATGACGACGTCGCTGTCCCGAGCCTGCTCAGCCTCGATGGTTGGCGCCAGGCGGCCACTAATTTCATGATGGACTGGTCGATGATCTGGAAGGATATCGCCATCGGTGTGATCGTCGCCGGCGCGATGGTGGTCTGGGTACCCGACGTGTTCTGGCAGGCGTTGTTTCTATCTAGCGGCCACGGGGGCGATGTCAGCCTATTGCAGATGATCGAAAACGCACTCGTCGGGCCGCTGGTCGCCGTGGTGAGCTTTGTATGTTCGGTCGGAAACGTGCCCTTGGCCGCCGCTTTGTTCAACGGCGGTATCTCGTTCGGCGGCGCGCTGGCCTTCATTTACGGCGATCTGATCGTCATCCCGATGTTGCTGGTCTATCGCCAATACTACGGCACCCGACTCGCAGCGATTCTAGGCGCCATTCTGTATATCGCCATGGCGGTGACCGGCTTCGTCGTCGACCTCATTTTCTCCGTCGGCGGCTGGGCGCCCGATTCAAGCGCGGTCGACGTCGGATCGATGGAATTCTTCAGCCTAGATTACACATTTTGGCTGAATCTGATTTTTATCGGTGTCGGGCTGGGGCTCTGGGCTCTGTCCAGGCAAGCCAACGCCCAGTCCCACTGTGCCCATCATCACTGATGGAGGCGGCCATGCCGGCACCACCAACCCAACCGCCATACCTCGATCAAAACCTAAAAGGGGCATTATGAAAGACTCAACGACACATTACGGACTCGTCAGCCGATTCTTGCACTGGCTACTGGCCCTTCTGATCATCGCGCAGTTTTCGCTGGTCTTTGTTTTTACATGGATCGTCCCCGAGCACGGGGGCGAGCACCATCACCATGAACATCAGGCCGCCAGCCTGCATGAGACGGTGATGATGCTCCATAAATCCGTTGGGGTGCTAATTCTGCTGTTCGGCTTGATCCTGATTGCGTGGCGGCTGACGCAGCCCAAGCCCTCGCTACAGTCGGACCCTGCATGGCAACGAATGTTGGCGCGCGTCGTCCATGTCGTGATCTATATGATCGTTATCGCCCAGCCTATTTTCGGAATTTTGATGGTCACGTCACACGGCCAGTCCATACCGTTTTTCGGGCTGTTTTCGATTCCGGCTTTCATCACGCTCGGTGAACAAGTCGGCGCGACGCTCGGGACACTGCATGCATTCACGGGCTGGTGGCTCGTCTTGATCGCGCTCGGCGTCCACATCGCTGGCTCGCTCTATCATCACTTCGTACGCAAAGATGATGTCCTGACACGCATGTGGCGCGGTCGGGCCGACACATAATAGGCCGGTCAATCGGAGTGACCAACAACCCGGGCGAGGGAAACTCCGACATACGTCGATTCGACCCGCCCAGTCGGGCCCGATCGCATTAGAACATCTCCCGGGGCGAGGCCCCGGGGGCTGATTTAGGCCGCTTCGTTGTAGCGTGCTTCGTCGACGGCCGTTTCAATCTCGGAATCATCCGGCTTCGATTTCTGGCTCGGCTCCAAGGCCGCCTTGAAACGCTTGAGCCGAAGCGAATTCGTAAGCACGAAAATACTGGAAATACTCATCGCGCCCGCGGCGATCATGGGGTTGAGCAACCAACCGGTGAACGGGAACAGCGCGCCGGCCGCCAACGGGATCAGCAGCACGTTGTAACCGTAGGCCCAGCCGAAGTTCATACGAATGGTGCGCATGGTGCGCCGCGACAATGCGATCGCATTGACCACGCCCGACAGATCCGCCCGCATCAGCACCACGTCGCCCGACTCGATGGCGATATCGGTGCCGCTGCCCACCGCAATGCCGACGTCGGCCTGGGTCAGTGCCGGGGCGTCGTTGATACCATCGCCGACGAATGCGACCGACTGGTTCTTGCCCTGGAGCCGCTTGATCTGGTCGGATTTGCCATCCGGCATGACGCCGGCCACGACCGTATCGATGCCGAGTTCTTCGGCAATAGCGTGGGCGGTCGCTTCGTTATCGCCGGTCAGCATCGCGACCGACAGATCCATGGCGTGCAGCGCCTCGACCATGCGCTTGGCCTCGGCACGTGCCGGATCGGCCACGGCGATCAACGCCGCGAGTCGGCCGTCGATAGCCGCGAACAGCGGTGTCTTGGCCGCGCGTGCCAGCGCATCGGCTTGCCCGGAAAGCGCCGACGTGTCGATGTTCAGGCAGTCCATATAGCGCGCGGCCCCGATCCGGACCTGATGTCCGTCGACCGTGGCTTCCACGCCGTAACCCGTGTGGGCCTGGAACTGGCTCGCCTCGGACAATGCGATGTCCTCACTGCGGGCCGCCTTGACGATCGCCGTCGCGACCGGATGTTCGCTGGTGGCTTCCACGGCGGCGACCTTGGCCAATACCTCGGCCCGATCGAAACCGTTCGTGGGTTCCAGATCGGTGAGCGCCGGAGCACCTTCGGTCAGCGTGCCGGTCTTGTCGAGCACCACGGTATCGACAGCCGCCAGTTGCTCCAACGCGGTACCGCGACGGAACAGCACGCCCATCGACGCGCCCTTGCCGGTGCCGACCATGATGGCGGTCGGCGTGGCCAGACCCATCGCGCAGGGGCAGGCGATCAGCAGCACCGACACCGCGGCCACAAACGCCAACGCGAGGGCCGGGCTCGGGCCGAAGATCAGCCAGCCCGCGAACGTGGCGGCCGATACGGCCATCACGATCGGTACGAACACCCCGGCGATCTTATCGGCCATCGCCTGGATCGCCGGCTTTTCGGCCTGGGCCTCCTCGACCATGCGGATGATCTGGGCGAGCACGGTGTCGCCGCCGACGCTGGTCGCCTCGAGTTCGAGCGTGCCGTTCTGATTCACGGTGCCACCGACAACTTCGTCGTCTGCCTGCTTGGCGACCGGCACCGGTTCGCCGGAGATCATGGATTCATCGATATAGCTTTCGCCCGAGCGCACCATACCGTCGACCGGGATCCGCTCGCCGGGCCGCACGGATACGATATCGCCTTTGGCCACCTGGTTGAGATCGACCTCGGTCCATTCACCGTCGCGTTTGACGCGGGCGGTCTTGGACTGCAGCTTCATCAGACCTTGCACGGCCTGGGAGGTGCGCCCTTTGGCCACCGCTTCGAGATAACGGCCCAGCAAAATGAGCGTAACGATCATGCCGGCGGCATCGAAATAGGTATGCGCCGTGCCGCTGGGAAAGATCTGGGGCACGATCAGGGCGATCAGCGAATAGAAAAACGCCGCATTCGAACCCAGCATCACCAGACTATTCATGCCGGGAGCGAGATGCTTCATTTCGCCCCAGCCGAGCGTATAGAAACGCCAGCCGGCATAGAACTGGACCGGAACGGCCAGCACCAGTTCGATAACGGTCCAGGCGCGCGCCGGCAGCAGCCGGTCCATCGCACTCGCGATAGACGGCACGCTATGCAGCATGGCGATCGCGAACAGCGGGATCGTGAACGCAGCGGCCAGCATCAGCGCTTTCTTGAGCCGATACGCTTCGCTGGGCGATTCGTCGTCCGCATCGGCGTTCTCATCTTCAAGCGCGACCGCGGTATAACCGGCTTTCTCGACACTCTCGAATAGCTGCGCCTGATCGACGAGCCCGGGCACATACGCGACACGGGCGCGTTCGGTCGTCAGGTTCACGCTGGCCTCGACCACGCCCTCGAGCTTGCCCAGCTTTTTCTCCACGCGCGCCACGCACGACCCACAAGTCATGCCATCGACCTTGAACTCGAGCGTTTCGGTGCGCGCCTCGTAGCCGGCCGAGGCGACCGAATCGAACAACGCGGACACATCGTTGATACTCGTATCGAGCGAGACCTTGGCGCGCTCGGTTGCCAGATTCACGGAGGCGTTGTCGACGCCTTCGACCTTGTTGAGCTTCTTTTCCACCCGGGCCACGCAAGCGCCGCACATCATGCCGTCGACGCCGAAATCGATCTCCCGGATCGTATCCTGGGTCATATCGGCCTCCTCCGCGTTAGCGGTATTTCAGAATATCCATGAGCTCGGCCACGATCGCTTCGTCATCGCCCCGTTCATGGGCGGTGACCAC
>PBAO01000054.1 GCA_002715985.1 Lysobacterales bacterium
AAAACCCCGCCGATCGGCGGGTTTGATGGTTTGAGCCGCCGATCAGAGATCGGGCTGATCCGTGACCGCGCCATAGGCGGCGCTGCCGACCAGTCGAGCATACTTGGCCAGTACGCCACGGGTCGCCCGCGGCGGACGCGCTTGCCAGGCGGCCTTGCGCCGTGCGAACTCATCGTCTTCAACGTGCAGATGCAGTTTGCGCTCATGGGCATCGATGGTGACAGTGTCACCCGGCTCGACGAGAGCGATGCCGCCGCCGACGGCTGCCTCGGGGGCGACGTGGCCGACGACCATGCCGTAGGTGCCGCCGGAGAAGCGCCCGTCGGTGATGAGGCCGACTTTTTCGCCCAGGCCGCGGCCGATCAGCGCCGAGGTGGGCGAGAGCATTTCTCGCATGCCGGGGCCGCCCTTGGGGCCTTCGTAGCGGATGACGACGATATCGCCGGCGACGATGGATTCATCCAGGATCGCGGCCATGGCTTCTTCTTCGGAATCGAAGACACGGGCCGGGCCGGTGATGGAGGGATTCTTCAGACCGGTGATCTTGGCCACGGCGCCCTCTTCGGCCAGGTTGCCCTTGAGGATCGCCAGGTGGCCGGATTTATACAGCGCTTCTTCCATCGGAAGAATGACTTTCTGATACGTCGGCGGCTGGTCGGGCACGTCGACCAGGGTTTCGGCCAGCGTCTGGCCGGTGATGGTCAGCGTGTCGCCGTGCAGCAGGCCAGCGTTCAAGAGCATCTTCATGACCTGCGGAATACCGCCGGCGCCGTGGAGCTGGGTGACGACGAAACGACCGGAGGGTTTCAGGTCACAGAAGACGGGTACCTTGGCACGGATACGCTCGAAGTCGTCCAGGCTGAGATCCACTTCGGCGGCCTGGGCAATACCCAGCAGATGCAGTACGGCGTTAGTGGAGCCGCCGACGGCCATCATGAGCGTGATGGCGTTTTCGAAGGCTTTCTTGGTGAGCAGGTCGCGCGGGCGGATGTCTTTTTCGATGGCCTGAATCAGCACGCGGGCGGATTCGGCCGCACTCTCGCCTTTTTCGTCGTCCTCGGCGGCCATGGTGGAGGAATACGGCAGGCTCATGCCCATGGCCTCGAAGGCCGAGGACATGGAGTTGGCGGTATACATGCCGCCACAAGAGCCGGCCCCCGGGCAGGCATTGCACTCCACCGCGTGCAGGCGTTCTTCGTCGATCTGGCCGGCGGCGTACTGGCCCACGGCCTCGAAGGCGGAGACAAGGTTCAGGTCCTCGCCATCGAGATGGCCGGGTTTGATGGTGCCGCCGTAGACGAAGATGGCCGGCACGTTCATGCGGGCGATGCCGATCATCGCCCCCGGCATGTTCTTGTCGCAGCCGCCGATGGCCATGACGCCGTCCATGGATTCGCCCTGCACGGCCACCTCGACCGAATCGGCGATGACCTCGCGCGAGACGAGTGAGTACTTCATGCCCGGCGTGCCCATGGAGATGCCGTCGGAGACGGTCACGGTGCCAAAGACCTGCGACTTGGCCCCGCCGTCTTCCAGCGCGCGCTCGGCCTGGCCGGCCAGCTTGTTCAGGCCCATATTGCAGGGCGTGATGGTGGAATAGCCGTTGGCGATGCCGACGATGGGCTTGTCGAAATCGGCGTCGGTATAGCCCATGGCCCGCAGCATGGCGCGGTTGGGCGCGCGCGAGGTGCCCTGGGTGACGACCTGGCTACGGCGCGGTTTGGGCGTGTTGGTATTCTCGTCGGCGGCCATGACAGCTCCGGCTGGCAGGAAAACAGCCGGGTATTATGCCGCCGGTTTATGTGGCATACAAAAGCCTTTGCCATCAGGCGGTCGCGCGGTCGTGTTCAGGGCAGAACAGCCCCGTTGCGCGCGACCGGACACGGCCAGCTTGTCCGCATGTGCGCGCCGAACGAGCCAGGAACATGGCGTGACTTGCATCCCGTGGCTGGAGATCGGTCGCCGGCTTCGTCGTTCGACGTTGCAGCCACCGGTGTCCACTTGCAGGCGTCTACAGCGTCAACCACACAAAAAAGCGGCGTCCGAAAGAACGCCGCCTCAGACGGTGGCCCGGCGTGAGCCTACTTGGGCTGTTTGACCATCCGCAGATACGGGGTCAACTCGTTCCAGCCTTCGGGGAACAGGTCCTTGGCATCGTCGTCGGACAGCGCGGGGCTGATGATGACGTCGTCGCCGGCCTGCCAGTCGGCGGGCGTGGTGACCTTGTGGTTGTCCGTCAGCTGCAGCGAGTCGATCACGCGCAGGATTTCGTTGAAGTTACGCCCCGCACTCTTCGGGTAGGTCAGCGTCATGCGGATCTTCTTGTTCGGGTCGATGACGAACACGCTGCGCACCGTCGACGTATCCCCCTGGTTGGGGTGGATCATGTCGTAAAGCTCGGAGACGGTACGATCGGTGTCACCGATCAGCGGCAGGTTCAGGCCCACGCCCTGAGTGGCCTCGATGTCCTTGGCCCATTTCTTGTGGTCCTCGACCGAGTCCACGGAGACGACGATGGCCTTGGCGCCGCGCTTGTCGAATTCGTCCTTCAAACGCGCAGTCGCTCCGATTTCAGTCGTGCAGACCGGGGTGAAATCGGCCGGGTGGCTCATCAGAACGCCCCAGCCGTCGCCGAGCCATTCATGAAAATCGATGTTGCCTTCGGTGGTGTCTGCAGTGAAATTCGGCGCGGTATCGCCCAGTTTCAAACCCATAGCTGATCTCCTTGTCCTTGATGCGGCCGAGTATAACAACCGTGTTGAGCGGCCGACCGGCCCGGTATCGGACCAAACGTGTCTTTTATCTGGTCGTTTTCTTATATGGTCTGTTCGTTCGCATCGTTCAAGGCTCGATCATGCGCGAGGCCCGGTCTTCACCCGCCGCATCACAACACACAGCACGCAAGGGCTCGGCTCGTGGCCGCGGCTGATAACAAGCATGGCGTGCGCCGGCTGCCACGCCTGGCGCTGGCCGTCCTGCTATGTCTCGTTGCCGTGGCGGCATGGGCGCAGCAGCCGAATCTGTTACCTGTCGATGAGGCGTTCGTGCCCCACGCCGAGCGCATGGACAGCCATCATGTAGCGATCCGCTGGCAGATCGCCGACGGATATTATCTGTATCGGCACGCGTTTGGTTTTGCCCTGGCCGATGCCGACAAGACACAGCTGGGCCAGCCGATCATCCCGGCCGGCCGCAAGCACGAGGACGCCTACTTCGGCCCCGTCGAGACCTATCGGCGCTCGGTGACGGTTCGCCTGCCGGTAACCGGCGACCACGAAAACGCCCGGCGTATCGAGGTGCAGTACCAGGGCTGTGCAGACGCCGGTCTGTGTTATCCGCCGCAGACAGAGACACTGACAATCGCCGCGTCGGACGAAACCGTACAGGCCGACCCCGGCCCGACAGTCGTCGGTGGCCCGGCTGACCCCGAGAATACGCCCGCCGCCGGCCGGGCTCGGCCCGACATCACCCCGACAGCGCCCCCCGATAATACGGTCGATACCCTGGCCGGCCGTCTGGCCCATGCCCCGGCGCTTACCACGCTGGCCCTGTTTGCCTTGCTGGGGCTCGGTCTGTCGCTCACGCCCTGTATCCTGCCGATGATCCCGATCGTGGCCGGGCTGATCGGCAGCCGCGATGTCTCGCGCGGCCGGGCAGTGACGCTCACGTTGGCCTACGTCCTGGCAATGGCTGGCGCCTACGCGGTGTTCGGCGTCGTAGCCGGCTATTTCGGGGCCAACCTGCAGGCCGCGCTCCAGCGCCCCTGGGTGCTGTGGCCATTTGCCGGGCTGTTCATCCTGCTGGGCACCGCGAGCTTTGGCTGGTTCGATTTCCAGATTCCGGGACGTTGGCAGGGCGCGCTCTCCCGGCTCGGGCAGGGCCAGCGCGGGCTGGCGGGCGCAGCCGTGCTGGGCTTTGCCGCTGCCCTGATCGCCGGGCCCTGTCTGGCTCCGCCGTTGGCCGGCGCCCTGCTCTATATATCCACCAGCGGGGATCTGCTTCTGGGCGGCGCTGCATTGTTCTGTCTGGGCCTGGGCATGGGCCTGCCGCTGGTCGCGCTGGCCGCCTTTGGCGCTACAGTCCTGCCGCGGGCCGGGCGCTGGATGCAGGAGGTGCGTGTTTTCTTCGGTGTGATGCTGATCGCGGTCGGCTTCTGGCTTGCACTGCGCCTGGCCGCGCCGACGACCGCCCTCGCCGCCTGGGGCGGTTTGACACTGCTTTATGGCTGTTATCTGAGCACACGGGCCGGCGATAGCACGGCGGGCATCCTGGCTCGCCGTCTGGTCTGTGCACTCTTATTCGGCTATGCCGCACTGGCCGGTCTGGGACTGGCCATTGGCAACGGGCGGCCGGCGCAGCCGCTGGCCGGGCTGGCCAGTGCCAACGGCGCCACTCCGGCGACCGCCCGGGCGCGGTTCGAGCGGGTGACGGATGCCGCCGGGCTTGCAGACGCGCTGGCCGCGGCCAAGGCTCGCGGCCAGCCGGCGCTCGTGGATGTGTATGCCGATTGGTGCGTGGAATGCGTGCAGATGAAAAACGGGCTGTTTCAAACACCTCGCGTGCGCGCGGCCCTGAACGATGTCGCCGCCATCGAGCTCGACATCACGGCTTATACCAACGAACAACGCGCACTGCTGGAGCAGCTGAATGTCTTCGGCCCGCCCACGCTGCTGTTCTACGGGCCGGATGGTAGCCGTCGAAACAATCTGACGTCTGTCGGCACGCTCGACCAGGATGCGCTTATCGCGCGCCTGATCGCGATCCAGTGACGCCAACGTGTCGCGATCGTCTGACAAAGGCCTGCGATGTCGGTGTACACGCGTTTGGCGGATATGCGGGCATCGATTTGTGCCGATTCCGAGCGCGGATTGCTGTCAGAGCACGCGCCAACGGCACCGGTCGCGTGGTTTCCGGCCCCGATCCGGGCGATGGCTGCTGGCGATCATCGGCGAAATATCGCCAATACGGTGGCGAACGGTCGCGAAAGCCGGCGTCGCGCTGTTGTGCGGGGCCACCCCTTGGGGCAAACTTGGCGCCACGAGTCAGACCGGCGCCTGCAACACGTTGATGCTGCGGCCGATCTGGCAGCAACCAGACCAACGAGCCGCCTGCCACAGGAGCTGCCACGCGATATGGATATCCGCAAACTCAAGAAGTTGATCGAGCTGGTCGAGGATTCGGGCATCGCCGAACTCGAGATCACCGAGGGCGAGGAATCGGTTCGTATCGGGCGCTACCCGCCGGCCAGCAGCCAGCCGGCCCAGCCGCCGATGACCTATCAGATGCCCCAGCAGCAGGCGCCGGCAGCCCCGGATGCTGCGGCCGGTGGCAGCGAGGCCGGCAGCGCCGGCGCCGAGGATCCGGCCGAGTCCGGCCACGTGGTGCGCTCGCCGATGGTGGGGACCTTCTATCGCGCGCCTGCACCGGATGCCAAGGCATTCGTGGAAGTCGGCGATACCGTGGGCGCCAGCGACACGCTGTGCATCATTGAGGCGATGAAGATGCTCAACCAGATCGAGGCCGAAGTCGCCGGCGAGATCGTCAAGATTCTGGTCGAGAACGGCCAGCCGGTCGAATACGACCAGCCGCTGTTCGTGGTGAAGTAATGCTGGAAAAAGTACTGATCGCCAATCGCGGCGAAATCGCGCTGCGTATCCTGCGTGCCTGTCGTCAGCTGGATATTCCGGTGGTGGCCGCCTATTCATCGGCCGACCGGGACCAGAAGCACGTGCTTCTGGCCGAAGAGGCCGTGTGTATCGGCCCGCCCAACGCCACCGCCAGCTATCTGAACATGGCTTCGCTCATGTCCACGGCCGAGGTGGCCGGCGCAACGGCCATCCACCCGGGCTACGGCTTTCTCTCCGAGAACGCGGATTTTGCCGAGAGCGTGGAGCAGTCGGGCTTCATCTTCATCGGCCCGCGCGCCGAGACGATCCGCCTGATGGGCGACAAGACTTCGGCCATTCAGGAGATGATGGCCGCCGGCGTGCCCTGTGTGCCGGGCTCGGGCAAGCCCTTGACCGCGGACGACGTGGAAAACCGTCAGATCGCTGATCGCATCGGTTATCCCGTGATCATCAAGGCCGCCGGCGGCGGCGGGGGCCGCGGCATGCACGTGGTCTACGAGGCCGATGATCTGGCTGGTGCCGTGGATCTGGCCCGGCGCGAGGCGTCCAGCTTTTTCGGCAACTCGTCGGTCTATATGGAGAAGTACCTCGAGCTGCCGCGGCATATCGAGATCCAGGTGCTGGCCGACGAACACGGCAACGCGATTCATCTGGGCGAGCGCGATTGCTCGCCCCAGCGTCGTCATCAGAAAGTGGTCGAGGAATCGCCGGCACCGGGCATCACGCAAGAACAGCGCGACGAGATCGGCGCCCTGTGTGTGGCGGCCTGCAAGCGCATCGGCTATCGCGGCGCGGGCACGTTCGAGTTCCTGTATGAAAACGGCGAGTTCCATTTCATCGAAATGAACACCCGTATCCAGGTCGAGCACCCGGTCACCGAGATGGTCACGGGCGTGGATCTCGTCGCCGAGCAGCTGCGTATCGCCGCGGGCGAGCCCTTGCGCTATACCCAGGACGATATCGTGCTGCGTGGGCATGCCATCGAATGTCGCGTGAACGCCGAGCATCCGGAGACGTTTGCGCCCTCGCCGGGCAAGATCGAGCAGTACCACGCACCTGGCGGGCCGGGCATCCGCATGGATAGCCATATGTATGCCGGCTATTCCGTGCCGCCCCACTACGACTCGCTGATCGGCAAGCTGCTGGCCCACGGCGACACGCGCGACGCAGCCCGCGCGCGCATGGATATGGCCTTGTCCGAAATGGTTGTCGAAGGCATCCACACCAATCTGGCGCTGCATCAATGGATCATCAACGATCCGGACTTTGCCAAGGGCGGGACCTCGATCCACTGGCTCGAGAAGAAGATCCGCGAGCGCTTGGGCGGATGATCGGTCGATGAGTATCTCCTGGTTGCAGATCACCGCCACCACCCATCGCACGGCTATTGCCGAGGCCGTTTTCGAACAGTTCGGGGCCGAGGCCATCACCGAGCTGGACGAAGGCAGCGAGCTGACGGTGGAGATGACCCCCAACAGCACGCCGGCTTTCGAACGCGCCCGCATGCTGGGGCTGTTCACCCAGGGCACGCTGGCCGAGCCGATCATCGCCGCTCTTCACGAGGCGCTGGGCGACGACGTGGTCGTTGACACCCAGACCCTGGAAAACGAGGACTGGGCCAGCCGCTGGCTGGCCGAGCACCCGCCGATCCGTTTCGGCGAGCGCCTCTGGGTGGCCCCGCATAACGCGCCGGTCGAGGCCGATGACGATGCCATCGTCATGCGGCTGGATCCGGGCCTGGCTTTCGGCACCGGCACGCACCCGACCACACGGCTGTGCCTGGCCTGGTTGGCCGAGGCCGATCTGGCCGGTTCGCGCGTCGTCGACTATGGCTGTGGCTCGGGCATTCTGGCGATCGCGGCAGTTCTGCTGGGCGCCAGCGAGGTCGTGGCCGTGGATATCGACGAGCAGGCTCTTCAGGCCACGCGTGAAAACGCAGCGCACAACGGCGTGGCTGACAAGATCACCACGCCTGCCATGAGCGATATCACCGGCGGCCCCTTCGATATCGTGCTCGCCAATATTCTGGCCAAGCCCCTGATATCGTTGGCTCCGACACTGGCCGAGCTGGCCAGGCCCGACAGCGCGCTGGTAATGGCCGGCCTGCTGACACGCCAGATCGCGGACGTACGCGGCGCCTATGAGCCGGCCTTCGTCTTCGATGCGCCGGTGATCGAGGACGACTGGGCACGTTTGAGTGCCCGCAAAACCGCTTCCTAGCACAACGAATCCGGCTTTGGTCGTCTTTTTCTTCAACTCGTAACTCGTTATAGTTGCGCGCTTGCCACTCTCCCGACGGTCTCTCGGATGCGTTCAGACGACGCCGACGACAACGCCCAACCGCTCAGTCACTACGTCGGGGCCAGCCTGGATCGATATTTCGAATCCCTGAACGGCAGCGCACCGCCCAACGACCTGTATCGGATGATTCTCGAACAGGTCGAGCGCCCGCTGTTCGAGCGCGTGCTGGCTTATAACCAAGGCAACCAATCGCGCACTGCGGCCATGCTCGGCATCAACCGCGGCACGCTGCGCAAGAAACTGCGCGCCTACAATCTCGATCAATAGCGCCTCGCTCAAACACCGTTCTCGATACCGCCGGCCGGCGGTATCGCTCAGCTGGACCGCCCTGCTTCATGACTCAATCTTCTGCCTCGCCCGCTCCGATCCGTCGCGCCCTGATCAGCGTGTCCGACAAACAAGGCGTGGCAGCGTTCGCCAAGCGCCTGGCCGATGACCACGGCGTGGAGATTCTATCCACCGGCGGCACGGCAGCCGCCCTGCGCGAGGCCGGCGTGAACGTGACCGATGTGTCGGCCCACACCGGCGCGCCGGAGATCATGGACGGGCGCGTGAAGACCCTGCACCCGAAGATCCACGGCGGCATCCTGGCCCGGCGCGGTATCGACGACGACGTCATGGCCGATAACGACATCGCCGCCATCGATCTGGTGGTGGTCAATCTCTACCCCTTCGAGCAGACGATCGCCAAGCCGGACACCGATCACGCCACGGCGGTGGAAACCATCGATATCGGCGGCCCGGCCATGCTGCGGGCAGCGGCCAAGAACCATGCCTACGTCACGCTCGTGGTTGACGGCGCGGATTACCAGAGCGTACTGGATGATCTGGCCGATTACGGCGGCACGCGCGAGGCCACACGCAAACGTCTGGCGGCCAAGGGGTTTTCCCATACCGCCGGCTACGACAATGCGATCGCCAACTACCTGACGGCCGATGAAACCGTCGAAGCTGCCGACACCCTGCCCGCGCGCTTCGCCCCGGCCTACAAGAAGATCAGCGATCTGCGATACGGCGAAAATCCGCACCAGCGGGCTGCGGTCTATCGCGATAGCGACACGCACGGCCTCAGCCTGGTGGACGCCCGGATCTGTCAGGGCAAGGCGCTGTCGTACAACAACCTGGCCGACGGCGATGCCGCACTGGCTTGTGTACGGGCCTTCGACCAGTCGCCGGCCTGTGTGATTGTCAAACACGCCAACCCCTGCGGCGTGGCCGTGGCCCCGGATCTGACAACGGCCTACCAGCGGGCCTTTGCCACGGACCCCGTTTCCTCGTTCGGCGGCATAATCGCCTTCAATCAGCAACTGGATCATGAGACGGCCCGGGCGATCATCGACAACCAGTTTGCCGAAGTGATCATTGCGCCCACCATTACGGAGGCCGCACTCGACGTCTTCGGCACCAAGAAGAACCTGCGCGTGCTGGTCACCGGCAGCTGGACCAAGGCCGCCGAGCCCGGGCTCACGCTCAAGCCGATCACGGGTGGCCTGCTCGTACAGGACGACGACACTCAACTGCTCGATCACAGCCAGCTCAAGGTTGCCAGCCGGCAAGAGCCCGACGGCACCCAGCTCCAGGATCTGCTGTTTGCCTGGCGCGTGGCCAAATACGTGAAATCCAACGCCATCGTCTACGCCAGGGACGGCGCGACCGTGGGCATCGGTGCCGGTCAGATGAGCCGCGTGGACTCGGCCCGTATCGCCCGTACCAAGGCCGCCGATGCCGGCCTGGATGTCGTCGGCTCGGTGATGGCCAGTGATGCCTTCTTCCCGTTCCGCGACGGGATCGATACCGCGGCCGAGGCCGGCGTGGCGGCCATCATCCAGCCCGGCGGCTCGATCCGTGATGACGAGGTTATCGCAGCGGCCGACGAGGCCGGCATCGCCATGCTGTTCACCGGCATGCGACATTTCCGGCATTAGCACACGAAACAAACTCATTAGCTAACAACTCGTTAGCCGTCTCTACGACTAAAGACGACCCTCCGGTCGTCTTTTTTTGGTGCAACCGCGTGCTACCCCTGATCCAAGAGCAGCCGCGTCGAGGCTGTCCTTCTCATTGGACGACGGCCCGTGTGGCCTGTCAGGAGATCGCACCATGCGAAGCACCTTGTACACGGCTTCCACCACCGCACTGCTCATGAGCCTGGCGGGTCCGGCAAGCGCCGGCCTGCTCGACTCGCTGCTCAGCCCATTAAAAACCGAGTCGACGAGCGACGCCGGCTCACCCGCCGACGTTGGCACCTTCAGCGAGCCTTTTTCCGAGCCGACGATTACAGTCGACGGCCAGCGCGTGACGACCTCGGAGCGCTGTCTGCCCGGCGCCGACGGCAGCCTGAACTGCAAGCCGGCAGCCGGCACCGTGGCCAACCTGGGCGACGGGCGTTTTCTCTACCTGAATGCGCTGGAAGGCACGGAGAACGTCGAGCTGTCGATCGTGGCCGAATTCGGTGAAGTCTCGGTCAACGACCAGTCGCGTGTTTTGCGTCTGGATAGCGACGACACCCCAAGCTGGATCCGCCCCAGCCCGGTCGACGGCGGTGCCAATCCCAACGGAGCCGACAGCACCACCATCGCCAGCGGCCTGCCAGGCGTGCCTGACGGTCTTCTGAGCACCGCCGACAACACCACCGACAACGACGGCGCGCTGTTCTGTGCCGACATCACGTTCCTGGCCGATGGCCGTGTAATCGCCGTCGGCGGGACCGACTACTACACCGAGCCCGGCGTGGATGGCCTGCCGGTCGGCGTGGTTGAGCTCGAAGGCTTGAAGGCCTCGCGTATCTTCGATCCGGAAACCAACACATGGTCACAAAGTGGCGACATGCATTACGGGCGTTGGTATCCGTCGTTGGTGACGTTGGCCACCGGCGATATCTTCGTGGCCAGTGGTGTGACCAAGCTCTTGAAGCCGGTTTATCCCGAGCAGCCGCTGAACTCGGGCCGTAACGTGACCCAGACCGAAACCTATGATCTGGCAAGCGGCATATGGCAAGAAAACGGCCCCGCGGCACAGCGCTCCCTGCCTTTGTTTCCTCGGATGCATCTGTTGCCCAACGGCCAGGTCTTCTATAACGCGGGCGGTCAGGCGTTCAACCCCTTTGGCCAGGCCTACGACCAGGCGCTCTGGAATATCGTGGCCGCCTATGACCCGGACACGAAACGCTGGACGGATCTGGGCTATGCCGGCCTGCCCCTGAAGTTCAATGAAGTGGGCCTGGAAGGTCTGGCCAGTACCTTGAACGTAACCAATATCAATCGCGACCAGCTCAAGCGCACGCTGTCGAGCCTGGTCGGCCAGACCCTGGCCAACCCCACCGGTCTGATTTCGGGCCTGCTGGATACGCCTATCGATACGCGCGCGCTCGAGCGTGCGATCGGCTCCGGCATGCGCGGCTCGACGTTTTCGGCCATGCTGCCCCTGGAACCGGATGCCAACGGCGGTTATCACGACGCACGGTTCCTGACCGCCGGCGGCGTACCGACCTATGTAACCGTGGGCAGTCCGGGCGGCTACCTGCCGATCTCGTCCTCGCGCATCGACACCGTACACGTCGACGGGCCCGACATGGCCTACAGCTCCAAGCTGACGGGGCCCTTGAATCAACCGCGCTGGTACAGCTACTCGGTCGTCATGCCCGACGACAGCGTGATGATCTTTTCCGGGGGTAACCGCGACGGCGTCGTGCTGCCCGGTCTGGAGGGCGCTTATCGCCAGGCCGAGCGTTTCGACCCGGCCACCGGCACCTGGTCGCCAATGGCCATAGCCCATCGCAAACGAACCTATCACAACACCGCGGTGCTGATGCCCGACGGGCGCGTGCTTGTCGGCGGGCATTCGCCCATCAACACGGCCTACCTGTCATTCATCAACTTCGAACAGCTGGGCCTGGCCGATTACCAGAGCCGGGATCCGTCGTTCGAGATCTATACCCCGCCCTATGCCATGCGCGATGATCGCCCGGTGATCACCAACGCGCCGAGCGAGATGACCACAAACGGGCGTGACTTCGACATCAGCGTGAGCGGCGGCACCATCGATCAGGTCATGCTGATTCGTCGCACGGCCACCACCCACCTGGTCGATGGCGACCAACGCGCTGTAAAACTGCCGATCGTGGCCCGTGACGACGGGCAGATCACGCTGGCCATGACCGCCAACCCGGCGGTACTGCCGGCCGGCCAGTACATGCTCTTTGCCAGCACCGTCGCCGACGATGGCATGCGAGTGCCGTCCGAATCGGTACCGGTGACCATCCTGCCACGCAGCGACGGCGCGCCGGTCATCCAACCGGTGCCGGCGGTCGTGGCCACCGATGAGCCCGGACTGCTCGGCCAGACGCTGGGTCTGGTTGGCCAACTCGGCACGCTCGGCCAGGACGAGACAGTCTCGCCGCTCTTGCCTCTCACCGATCTGTTGTCCGGCGTGACCAGCATCATCCCCGATTCGGACACGCTGATCAGCGGCGCGCCCGCCACGGCCGTGGAACTGCGAAACGCGCTGCGCCGCGCCGCCGGCGTGGGCGTGGATACGGTCACGAGCACGCCCGACGCGCTCAACGGTCTGGTCGAGGATATCGAAGCCTCGGCCGCCACGGGCGGCGAGCAGGTTCGATGAGCCGGGCCGTCACGTCCAGACGACGCGCTTCGGCGCGTCGTCTGTCCGGATTGTTCATCGCGGTCGCCGGCGTATTCTCGTCGGCGGTTTTTGCACACGGCGGCGAATCGCACGACAGCGACAACGTCGTCGCTGTTTTGAGCGACCGGAGCGAGCTGCCGGCCGGCGTGCATATCCAGTTGCGCCGTACGTTAGCGCCGCAACTGCTGGTACGGAATACGAGCGATGAACCGTTGTTCATACTCGATGAAAACGGCCGCGCATTTCTGCGGATCGGGCCGGATCATGTCGAAGCCGATCTGGGAGCTGCGGCATTCCATCGCACCAATACCCTGATGGCGCCGGGCGCGATCGCCGCCGATGCCTCCCAGACACCGAACTGGCAAACCGTGGCTGATTCCCCGGCCTGGGGCTGGTTCGATCTGCGTCTGCGCGATCGCAGGATGGCCGTGTCGCAAGACGTGAAAGACGCCAGCCGAATCACGGCCATCGGAACCTGGCGTATTCCGGTTCGCTTGGGCGACAGCGCCGCACGCATCGCCGGCACGTTCGAATATCGGCCGCCGGTGGCCGGCATGCTTGAGGCACGTGTAATCAACACGGGGCGCTTGGCTGCTCACGCCATCGTCAAGGCCATGACCGGCAGTGCCCGGCCCGGCCTGTTCGTGTCTTATCGCGGCGACGAACCGCTCGTCATCTACGACGATAACGGTCTGGCCCTGTTTCGCTTTGCCGATCAGAACGTCGCCGTCAATCGCAGGGCTCCCACGTGGCGTCTCATACGGCCCGCGGGCGCGCCAGCTGCCCTGCCGTCTGATGCCGCATCGGCCAAGCCTGTCTGGGCCCGTGTGTCCGATACGCCGAGCTACGGCTGGATCGAGCCCCGACTGGCGGCCGCAGCACCCAACGCGCCCGAGGCCGGCGTCACGCCGATCAAGGACTGGCATATCAGGTACCGCCTCGGCGAGGCGCACGGGCATATCGAAGGCATCAGCGAATGGGCGACGATTCAACCCGTCGGTAACGAGTGAGGCGTGATCACACTGCCCCGGTCAAAGTCACGACCAACTGCCGGCTATGCGGCGAGGTGCGGTGCTCGTAGAGATAAATGCCTTGCCAGGTCCCGAGGTTCAGCCGGCCGTCGGTGACGGGTACGGTCAGATCCATGCCGGTGAGGATCGATCGGATATGCCCGGACATGTCGTCCGGGCCTTCCATATCGTGTTCGTACATGGGATCGCCGTCGATGACGGTGCTCGTCAGCCAGCGCTCGACGTCGCCGCGTACGTCCGGATCGGCGTTTTCACAGATCATCAGCGACGCCGAGGTGTGCTTGATGAAGATATGAGCGATGCCGGTATCGAGACCCGCATCGCCCACCACCGCGGCCACGTCGCGGGTGATATCACGGGTACCACGACCGGTGGTCTCGAACGTCAGCGTTTGTTGCATAAGCGCTTATCCGGTTACTTCATGTCATCGAGCTTGGCCACCAGGCGCTGATTCACGTCTTTGGGGTTGGCCTTGCCCTGCGAAGCTTTCATGACCTGGCCGACGAGAAAGCCCACGATCTTGGTCTTGCCATCCAGATATTGCGCGACCTGATCGGGATTATTGGCAATGGCCTCGTCGACCAGGGATTCAATCGCCCCGGTGTCGGTGATCTGTTTCAGCCCCCGGGCCTCGATGATGGCGTCCGCGGTTTCACCCTCGCCGGCCACCAGACCATCGAAGACCTGCTTGGCAAGCTTGCCGGAGATCGTATCGTCCTGGATCCGCGCAATCAGCCCGCCCAATTGAGCGGCGCTGATCGGTGTATCGACGATCGTCAAACCGTCACGGTTCAACACGCCGGCCAGCTCGCTGTTGATCCAGTTGGCTGCCGGCTTGCCCAGAGCCGCCTTGTCGGTCCCGGCCGCCGCCACCGTGGTTTCGAAGTATGCCGCCAGAACACACGACTGGGCCAGCGCTCGGGCATCCGCGGTGTTCAGGGCGTACTCGCTGGCCAAGCGCTCGGCTTTGGCATCCGGCAGCTCCGGGAGATGCTCGCGCTGGGTTTGGATGAACGCGTCGTCGATCACCACCGGCAACAGATCCGGGTCCGGGAAGTAGCGATAGTCGTGGGCTTCTTCCTTGGAGCGCATGGCTCGCGTCTCGCCGGAGTCCGGGTCGAACAGACGAGTCTCCTGGGTGATGGTGCCACCGGCCTCCAGGACATCGATCTGGCGCTCGACCTCGAACTCGATGGCTTTTTCCAGGAACCGGAACGAGTTGACGTTCTTGGTCTCGGTACGCGTGCCGAACCCGGTGCTGCCCGCCGGGCGCACGGAGACGTTGGCATCGATCCGGAAGCTGCCCTCGGCCATGTTGCCGTCGCAGATGCCCAGGTAGGTCACCAGGGTGTGCAGCTTTCTGGCATAGGCCGCAGCTTCGGCCGCGGTCTTGATCTCGGGCTCGGACACACACTCGATCAACGGCGTGCCGGCCCGGTTCAGATCAATGCCGGTCTCGCGGTCGAAGGCTTCGTGCAGGGATTTCCCGGCGTCCTCTTCCAAATGCGCACGAGTGATGCCGATACGGCGTGGCCCGCTGCCGGCGGTTTCGATATCCAGATGACCGCCGACAACGATCGGCAGATCGTACTGGCTGATCTGATACCCCTTGGGCAGATCGGGATAGAAATAATGCTTGCGGGCGAAGACCGAGGCCCGCGTGATGTCAGCCTCGATGGCTAGGCCGAAGCGCGTGGCCATGGCGATCACGTCGCGGTTGATGACCGGCAGAACGCCGGGCAGCGCGATATCCACGGCGTTGGCCTGCTCGTTGGCCGCGGCCCCGTAGGCGGTCGGCGCGCTGGAAAAAATCTTGCTGGCGGTGGCGAGCTGGATATGGACTTCCAGGCCGATGACGGTTTCCCAG
>PBAO01000055.1 GCA_002715985.1 Lysobacterales bacterium
CTTGGCCGGGCGGGCATGCAGCCCGTGGGCGTTGCGCACCCGCACGCGCAGCACTTCGGCGCCGGCGGATTCGCCGGCCAGCCGGCCCAGCAGCTGGGCGACATCCAGCTCGGCCAGACGCCGGCCCTCACCGGCCTCCAGCACACCCAGCAAACGCGCAAGCAGCTCGTTGACGGCCTGCTGCGTGGCCCCGTCGGGCGCGCTGGGCCGTGCCAGCACGAACACACCGGCCACGGTATCGATCTCGGCCGGCGTGGCCAGGCCCAGTGCCGGCTGGCGTGCATCGACACAGGCCTCGACCAGCCAGAGGGCATCGCCGAGTTCGGTCGGGCGGGCCGCCATCGCCGCAGCCACGAAGCCCGGCCCGGTCACCCCGGCGTCATGCAGGCGGGCCGCGGCGATCGCGGTCAGCCCTTCACGGCTGGCCACGGGCACGCGAGCGGCGATGGTGGCCTTGTCCAGGCGGCCGGTCACCGGTGCCCGCGACAACAGCGCAACCACGTCCTCGCCACGGCTGGCCCGGGCCAGCTTGTCGGCCACACCGGGCGTATCCAGCACATGAGTGAGCTGGCGCAGGATATCCAGATGCTGATCCCCGGCCGCTGCAATAGTCACGATCACGGAAATCGGGTTGCCGTCGTGCCAGGTCACCCCGTCAGGGAACTGCAGCACGCGCAGACCGGTCTGGCGCACCGAGCGCGCGGCCGGTTTGGTGCCGTGCGGGATCGCGATGCCGTTGCCGAGATAGGTCGAGGACTGGGCCTCGCGCTCGAACAGGGCATCTGCGTAATCAGTCTCGACCAGCTCGGCCGCGATCAACGCCTGGCCGGCCTGGGTCAGGGCGTCGCGCCAGTCGGTGGCCGCGCGATCCAGCAAAACAGCGTCGGGGGTGAGTTCGAGCATGGGCATCCTGCGGATCGAGACCGGGCCCACAATCAGAACGGCCCGGGCAGCAGATGGGTCTATTCGCCAAACGGCGCATGGCTGAATCGTGTCAGCCTGTCTAGAGTCGCATGCTGTAAGTACCGCGATTCAGAATCAAGTGGATTACCTGCGATTCATACAAAAGTCTGAAGCCTGTCATGAGGCCGCTCCGTCATGACCACGAAACCGAAAACACTGGCCGATATTGCCCGCCTGGCCGGCGTATCGCGCACCACGGCCAGCTATGTGGTCAACGGCCAGGCCGGCGCCCGGCGGATCAGCCCGGCCACGATTGCGCGCGTCGAGGCCGTGATCGCCGAGCACGACTTCACCGTGGATGTCCGCGCGGCGGCTCTTCGCCGGGGTGAAACACGCACGCTGGGGCTCATCGTCCCCGATCTGGAAAACACCAGCTATGCGCGCCTGGCCAAACAGATCGAGCGGGGCTTGCGCGCACATGGCTATCAGCTGGTGATCGTGGATTCCGACGATGACGCAGCCACCGAGCGGGCTCTGGTGGCGGGCCTGCAGGCACGCAAGATCGATGGTTTGATCGTGGCCTCGTGCCTGGCCGAAAGCGATGCCCTCTACCCCGAGATTCAGGCCGCGGGCACCCCCGTGATCGCGCTCGACCGGCCGTTGTCGACGACTCACCTGCGTAGTGTGGCGTCATCCAACCGGGGCGCGGCGACCCGGCTCACGAAGGCCGTGCTGGCCCACCGGGCGGCTCCTGCCCCGCCGGGCGACATTCTCTGGCTTGATGCGGTCGCCGAGCTGTCGATCACGCAGCGCCGCCGAGCCGGTTTTTTCGACGCCATGGCGGATCAGCCCGTCACCGCGCACACGCGGTGCGGCCCACGCTATGACCGGGCGACCGGCGCCGGCCTGCTGCGTGAGCACCTGAGCCAGCACACCTGGCCGGCCGCGATCGTGACCGCAGCCTACCCACTTCTGGACGGCGCGCTCGATGTTCTGCTGGATCCACGCACGACACAGGCCATGCGCGACATGCCCCAGCTGGCCACCTTCGGCGATCATCGCCTGCTCGATTTCCTGCCGACCACAGTGCACACGATGGCCCAGCAGCATGATCGCGTGGCCGAGCGGGCCGTGACGCGGCTGCTGGCAGCACTGACCGGGCCCATCGATCCGGGCCGCGATCGGCTCGAGCGGGTGCTGCGTCAGCGCCCGCCGCGTTGAGTCCTTGGCTGATACAGAGATGTTAAACATTCGTCGTAAAACAGCCTGAAAACGACGATTCGTCGTGGGAATCGGTCCCATGACGCGCTATTTTAGCGCCTTGTCGCAAGCGCTCGCGCTCGCGCCAAGGCTTGAACCACAGCTGCAATCATCGCCGACGCATTGCTCAGGGAGTGTCACATGGCAGGGACGACCGAATCTTCATCCAGCGGTGCGGCACGCACGCCGCCACAGGCCGTGGCTCATGCCGATATCGTGCCCATGGTATGGCTGTCCTGTGGTCTGGCCGCCCTCGCCGGCCTGTTGTTCGGCATGGATATCGGCGTGATCTCCGGCGCTCTGCCCTTCATCAACCAAGAGTTCGATCTCTCGTCGCAGATGGAGGGCTGGGTCGTTTCCTCGATGATGGTGGGCGCGGCCGTCGGCGCCCTCTCGGCCGGCTCGATCTCCAAGAGCATGGGGCGCAAGCGCGCACTTCTGGCTTCATCGGCGCTTTTCATCGTGGGCGCGCTGGTCTGTGTCGCTGCCCAGGGCCCGACGCTGCTGTGGATCGGGCGTATTCTGCTGGGCCTGGCCGTGGGCGTGGCCTCGTTCACCGCGCCTTTGTATCTGTCCGAGGTCACGCCCGAGCGGATACGCGGCACGACCATCTCGTTCTATCAGTTGATGGTCACGGTGGGCATTCTGGCGGCCTTCGTCTCCAACGCGGCGTTTTCCTATATCGAGAGCTGGCGCTGGATGTTCGGCGTACTGGTGATCCCGGCGATTCTGTTGTTCGTGGGCGCGCTGTCGGTACCCAACAGCCCGCGCTGGCTGGCCGCCAGGGACCGCTTCGACGAGGCGCGCGATGTCCTGTCCAAGCTGCGCGGCACCCAGGAAGAGGTCGACTACGAGCTGGGCGAGATCCGGGACGCGCTCAATCGTGAGTCCGAGTCGAAGGGGTTTGCGATGTTCAAGCGCAACCCGAACTTCCGCCGCTCGGTGTTTCTGGGCTTTGCGCTGCAGATCGTGCAGCAGTTCACGGGCATGAACGTGATCATGTACTACGCGCCGCGCATCTTTCAGATGTCGGGCTTCGAGGGCACCTCGGCCAGCCTCTGGGCGACCGTGGTCACGGGTCTGACCAACGTGCTGGCCACCTTCATTGCCATTGCCCTGGTCGATCGCGCCGGGCGCAAGCCGATCCTCTATGCCGGCTTTTTCATGATGGGCGTGACCATGGCCGTGCTGTCGTTCGTACTGCATATCGGCGCCGATACGACCGTCCTGCAATATCTGGCCATGGCCATGGTGCTGATCTTCGTGGTGGGTTTTGCCATGTCCGCCGGCCCGCTGATCTGGACCCTTTGTGCCGAGATTCAGCCGCTGCAGGGGCGCGATTTCGGTATCGGTGTCTCCACCGGCGCCAACTGGATCGGCAACTTCTGTATCGGCTTTTTCTTCCCGGTGATGCTGGCCGGTATCGGCGGCACGGCCACCTTCGGCATTCTGGCTGTGGTCAATATCGCCTTCATCCTGTTCACCCTGCTGCTGGTGCCCGAAACCAAGGGCATTTCGCTGGAGAAGATCGAGCGCAACCTGCTTTCGGGCAAGCGCCTGCGTGATATCGGCACCTGAGCCCGGCATGCCCCACGACCGAGATCATGGTCGTGGGGTGGCTGGTACACTTGCCTGCGCAAGCTGAATCGACCGGTCGGGCCTGCCTGACCGGTCGCTTTCGTTGGAGCCGAGTCATCAGCACGCATTCTGCGTTTCGGCCCGGCCATGGGGCGCTCGTGATCGAACAGGCCTGTCGCGCCGGCCTTCTGACGACTGCGTGAACGACGGTGAAACATGACAAACGCCTGGGATAGCGCTTACGACAACCGCGGGGCCGTGGCCGACGCCGACGCCTGGCTGGCCGCCTGGCAGACCGACGGCGCGGCGTTTCGCCAGACCCATGGCTCGCGCATGAGTCAGCGTCGCTACGGCGCCCACCCACGCGAGTTCATCGATATCGTCGAGCCGGATGCCCCGGCCCGCGCCACGCTGGTGTTCGTTCACGGCGGCTACTGGCGCTCGCTGAACGTGGCCGAGAACCACCAGCTGGCTACCGGCGCCCTGGCTTGTGATCGACGCGTGGCGCTGATCGAATACCCGTTATGCCCGGATGTATCGCTGGAATCACTCTGCGATTCGGTCATCGCAGCGATCGGCGATATTGCCGATGCCACCTCAGGGGATCTCATCCTGGCCGGGCACTCGGCCGGCGGGCATCTCGTCACCCATGCCGTGACCCAGCACTCGGGCCTGCCCGACGCCGCGCGTGCCCGTATCAAACGCGTGGTCTCGATCAGCGGCCTGCACGATCTGCGCCCGCTGGCCCAGACCACCGATATCGGGGCCACGCTGAGCCTGGACATGCCGCGCGCCGGTGCGCTGTCGCCGGCCCTGTCTCAGCCCGATTTCCCCGGCGACCTGCTCTGTGTCGTCGGCGCCGATGAGCTGGCGGAGCTCAAGCGCCAGAGTCATCTGCTGGCCAATATCTGGACGGGCCTTGGTGTGGCCACGCAAAGCCACGAAATGGCCGGAGAACATCATTTTTCTATCGTGGAGGCCCTGCGCAGCCCGGGCACGGCCTTGACGCGATGGTGTGCCTATCCGGCAGCGCGCGTATCGGATCGGTAATCCGGCAATGCCGGGCTGCGCCACAACACGGCCAGAATAGCGGCCACAAGCAATACCTTTCGATAATCGTCTTTTGAAAGCCACGGGACTCGTCAGCCCAACCATCGCGATGGCCGGCACGACGCAATCTGTCGCGCCAAGCGGGTTGCCTTGGGCCCGACCTGAGCTATTTCTGGCTCAACAGCTCACCGGAATCCACCCGCGGCGACCCTCCGGCCGATTTCGGCGACGGCCGCTCCCGAGCCTTCACCGGCAGGATCGGCGTCGCGTTCTACGGCTATCCGGGCACTGCATCTTGTGCAGAGACGCAGTGCCGCCGCGGCGTAAGCGGCTCGCCGCAGCACTTTTTCGACGACAGCTCGATCGCGGTCTTGCAGTTCGATGGCCACACACCGAGGCATCTCACCTGCACGGCCAAAGCAGCTAGTCGCCGTCAACCTGTGGATCGGCCAGAATGTTCGTAACCCCTTGCCCGCTACGCGCCACGTCGCCAAGGGTCGAAACACAATCTCGCGCGACGACTTACAGCGTGAGCATATCGTTGTCAACTAACTGGCCAACCGCGATATGCGGCTACGGATCTCAGCTCGGCGATGTTCAAAACACGTTCGCCAACGGCGCGTCCATGAACGAGCTAGCGCATGCCGCGAATATCGATCCGCTGGCATTACGCTTGAAATATCTCGGCGAGCCGCGGCCTGGCGAGTACTCGAAACCGTCGCTCATGCCGAAAGAAAGCCAGCCCGGGGCGGAGCGGCACAACAGCGCACGTGCGCGGTATGGCACAGCTCACCTATGAAAACAATGCCGCTGCGTGGCCGCGATCATGGAAGCCCTATTTGGCTAAACCGGCATCCGCATGACCCATGCGTAAGTGGCCCACGAATGTGGCCGCATCGCGCCACGCCCGCCCATGATGTGGGAAATCAGATCGGCGGCAATCCTCACTCACGCGATTAACCGGACTCTCAATAAAACTATCACGTCCGATCTTTACGGCATCACCAGTCTGGAATGGAGTGCCCATTCGCTGGCCGCCTCCGCGTCCATTCCCGCCGCGATCGCCAACGCGGTTGATGCCACCTCTGGCCTGCGTCTGTGCGAGGTGCCCTTCACGCGAGCCTTTCTCGAACGCGCCGACGACTAGAGCTATGCTCAAAGCAAGCGAAATCAGCCGGACTGTGCATTGACTGAATTTTCAGTCAATTGCATATTGATCGCCTGACAATACCGCTGAAACGCCCATGACGTCGCCTCTCTCATCATTACACGCCCCAACGCACAATCGCCGAGACCGGATTTTGGCTGCGGCCGCGCGTTGTATCGCCGAACATGGTATTCGCCGTTTTCGGATGCAGGACGTGGTGCGCGAGGCTGGCGTCTCAGCCGGGCTGTTGTATTACCACTTCACCGATCGCAGTGGCCTGCTCGCGGCCACGCTGGCCTATGTCAACGACGTGGCGGCCGAGCCCGCGGCACAAAGCGGCGCCCAAGCCAGCCGAAACGCGCTGATCGATAATCTCGTGGCCGAGATCACCGATAGCGCCGACAACCGTGCACATGCCGCCACTTGGCATGAGATCGGCGCCAGCGCGGTATTCGACGGCGACACAGCACGTCATCTGGCCGCAACGGATGCGGCCTGGCAGGGGCGTATCGCGGCCGCTCTCGGTGAGCTGGGCTGTGCACCCGCCGAGGCGAGCACGCTTGCCCTGTCTGCGGTCGCGCTCGTCGATGGCCTGCTCTCGCGTTGGTTAAGCGCGCGTATTTCTACCGACGAGGCCCGGCATGCCCTGCGCGCAGCTCTGGACCGGCTCTTTCCATCTTGAGGCCATACGTCATGCAATTGTTACAAGCCCCGGCCCTGCCCTCGCCGGCACGACACCAACCCACCAGCCGCCGCCCGCTGCGTGTAGCCCTGGTCCAACACGCCTGGCGAGAAGATCGCGATGCGCTGATCGCGCACCTGTCCGCCGCGATCGCGCAGGCGGCAGCCGCCGGTGCGCGCCTGGTCTGTCTGCCGGAATTGACGTTGATGCGCTCCCCCGCCGACGAGCGCGGCGGCGCGCGGGCCAGTGATCGCGCAGAGGATATCGAGACCGGGCCGACCGCGGCCTTCGCGCGTGACATGGCGATGACACACGACGTTGCCGTCCATGCCTCGCTCTACCAGCGCGATGACGTCGGCGACGGCCTGGGCCTGAACACCGCCATTCTCTTTGGCCCCGACGGGCAACGCATCGGGGCCACACACAAGCTGCATATTCCAGTGACCGAGGGTTATTTCGAGGACACGTATTTTCGCGGCGGGCCCGTCGATGATCCGTACCCGGTCTATCGCGCGGGCGTGCTGGACGATGCCGCGTTGGGCCTGCCCACCTGTTGGGATGAATGGTTTCCCGAAGTGGCCCGGGCGTATTCGCTGGGCGGGGCGGAAATACTGGTGTATCCGACCGCAATCGGCAGCGAGCCGGATTTTCCCGATTTCGATACCGCCCCGCTCTGGCGCCAGGTCATCGTGGCCAACGGCATCACCGCCGGCACGTTCATGATCGTGCCCAATCGAATCGGTGATGAAGGCCGGCTGTCGTTTTATGGCAGCTCGTTCATTTCGGACCCGTACGGCCGTGTGCTCGTTGCCGCCCCGCGCGACGAGGAAGCCGTGCTCGTCGCCGATCTGGATCTGGATCAGCGCCGTGACTGGCTGAACCTGTTCCCGTTTTTGACCACGCGCCGCCCGGATACGTATCAGGCCCTCGTGGCCCCGCTGGACCCTACCCGGCCATTAGGGGATAGCCGCGGCGCAGACAGCCGTGGGGACCGCACGTCATGACGACTTGGCGAATGCCCGGCGAAACCGCGCCGCAGGCGCGTGTCTGGATGGGCTTCCCCCCGCCCGGCGAGACCGCGGGGCACAGTGCCACCGCGCTCGACGAGGCACGGCGCGCCTGGGCGGCCGTTGCCCATGCGATCGCTGATTTCCAAGCCGTCAGCGTGCTGGTCGACCCGGCCGATGAAGCGATAGCCCCGGCGTATCTCGGTGCGCATATCCAGCGTCATATCTGCCCGCTGGATGATGCCTGGCTGCGCGATATCGGCCCGAGCTTCGTACTCGGCGATGACGGGCGTCTGGGGGCCGTGGACTGGCGCTTCAACGGCTGGGGCGCCCGCGAGTGGGCCCGCTGGGCACACGATGACCGGGTCGCGGCCTTCGTCGCCGACGCCGCGGGCGCTACCCGGATCGCCTCCACGCTGGTCAACGAAGGCGGCGGCATCGCCGTGGACGGGGCCGGCACGGTGCTACTCACCGACAGCGTTCAGCGCGACGCGCGGCGCAACCCATCCATCTCGCGCGCGGCCGTCGAGCAGGAGATGGCACGCACACTGGGGGCAGCGCATCCGATCTGGCTGGCTCGCGGACTCTATCGCGATGCCCAGCGTTACGGCACGTTCGGCCACGTCGATCTGCTGGCCGCGCTGGCCAGCCCGGATACGGTGCTGGTTCACGATCAGCGTGATCCGGCGCACCCCGATCACGCGATCACCCAAGACGCGCTGGCGACGTTCGAGGCCGCGCATACCGCACACGGCTGCGCCTGGCAGATTCGTCGGCTGCCGGCCCCGCGCTGCCTGCGCGATGAAGCCGGCTTCGTGGATTACAGCTATATCAACCACCTGCCGATCAATGGCGCCGTAATCGTCGGCCTGTTCGATGACCCGATGGACGCCGAGGCCGTGGCGATTCTGGCTGAGGTCTATCCCGACCGGCAGATCGTAGGCGTGGATGCGCGCGCGCTATTCGCCCGCGGCGGCGGCGTGCATTGCATCACCCAACAGCAGCCGGCACTGCCCGGCGCGCGGTGACGGTTGATCCGCGCTGTCGCATAATGTGATCACAAAAAATTGAAGCGTGAGGTATCGATATGCCACAGCCATGTCCGCGTATCGGCATTCCGGCCGACTGCAAACTAATCGGCACCGATCCCAGCCATACGGTAGGCGAGAAATACGTTGCCGCCGTGGCGCATTCGGCCGGCGGCCTGCCGCTCATCCTCCCGCCGCGCGCGCCGGGGGCCGAAATGGCCGACCTGCGCGGGGTGATCAGTGCCGAAGACCAGCTCGTCGGCCTCGACGGGCTGTTTCTGACTGGCAGCGCCTCGAACATGTCGCCCGAGCGCTATGACAGTGACGCGCCACAGGTCGGCGCCGCTGATCCACAGCGCGATGACAACACGCTGGCCCTCATTCACGCGGCACTCGCGATCGACCTGCCGATCCTCGCGGTCTGTCGCGGCTTTCAAGAGCTCAACGTCGCCTGTGGCGGCACGCTGCATACCGCGGTTCACGAGGTGGCGGGCCTGCATGATCATCGCGACGATAACGCAGCCCCGCGTGACACCCGCTATGCCGATAGCCATCCGTTACAACTGGTGCCCGGCAGCCTGCTCGCACGCCTGACCGGCCAGCACGAGATCCGCGTGAACTCGCTCCACGGCCAGGGTATTGATCGCCTGGCCGATGCGCTCGTGGCCGAGGCGCACGCCCCGGACGGGCTCGTCGAGGCGGTAGCACACCGCAGCGCGGGCTTTGTCTACGGGGTGCAATGGCACCCGGAATGGCGTTATGCGGATAACCTCGTCTCGCAGGGCTTGTTCGCCGCCTTTGGCGAGGCGGCCCGTGGCTATGCGGCGCGCCGTCGCTAGGTCGAGCTATTCGGCCGCCTCGAGCCGTTGCCAGTCGGCCTCGGTCAACGAGCCTAGGCCTTCGCGCACGTCAGCCTCGATGGCAAACCGCAAGCTCTGGGCATCCTGACCGGCCACGGCGCGCAGTGCCTCGGCGTGCCGATCGACGATGTAATCAGTGCCGATATGACCGATCGCAAGCCGTAGAAACGGCGAGAACTGCAGCCACAGCGATTCGATCAGCGGCATGACCGCCGAGGCCGGACCGCTGTCGTAGAACGCGAAATGAAACGCGCGATGGCGCTGTAGATACGCGGTCACATCGCCGTCTTCGATCGCCTGATCCACCGCGGCATCGAGCGACCATAGATGTGCCAAGCGCGCGGCATCGATCGCGGGCATGGCGCGTTCGGCGGCGAACGTCTCTAGGTGGGCGCGCGTAGCACACAGATCGGCCAGCTTGACGCGCGTCATGCGCGGCACCGATACCCGACGATTCCCGTGGGCCACGAGCGCGCGCTCGGCGACCAACCGGCGCAGTGCTTCGCGCACGGGCGTGAGGCTCACGCCCAGCATGTCGGCGATGCCTCGCAGGGTGACGCTGCGCCCTGGCACGAACTGCCCCGTGAGCAACGACTCCCGAAGCTGGCGATAGACCCACTCCTGGCGCGTCATTGTCTCGGCGTCGAGCCGCAGCGGTGGCCCCAACGAGGGCGCGGATTGCACGTCAGACTTGGCCACGCCGCCTATCCATCAAGAGCTAAGACTCAAAGCCTAGGGCCTGTTGCCGTTTCATGCGAGCCCGCGCCAAGCGCTCCATATTGTGACTATGCGCGGCAAGATGAAGCATAGCCCGCGCCGCGCAGTCATTCTGCGCCAGTGGGCTAGGG
The DNA here is from genome assembly GCA_002715985.1 of Lysobacterales bacterium. Taxonomy (GTDB): domain Bacteria; phylum Pseudomonadota; class Gammaproteobacteria; order Nevskiales; family Salinisphaeraceae; genus Salinisphaera. The sequence continues at coordinate 10,364 of PBAO01000055.1, forward strand.
ACTGTATTGCCGACATGTCATTAATCTTCGGGCGCTTGCCCCGACGGATTGGCCCGCCCTGAAAGATTGAAGATGGGCGCCCTGCGGCTGGCGAATCTTGATCGTGGTACCGCCAGAGCCGCAACTCGTGCCAAGCGGTACACACGGCGGACTCTCGACGAAAGCGGCGCTCGCATGAAACGGGAACACGCCCTGGCAGTGTCATGCATGAGCCTCACAACCGGCGCGACGTCTGCGATTTGCCTCGCGGCATCGGCGTTGCTAGTTTGTGATCACATTATTGATTTATGTGTGCCATGCCGTCAGCCGATCTACCCAGCGAAGTTCAAGCCATATTGTCCGACGAGCCGGAGTTGGCGTTCGTCGAGGCCTATCTGGTGGATATCAACGGGCTGCTGCGGGGCAAGCGGCTGCCGGCGGGCATGCTCTCGCGGCTGTATACCAAGGGCATCAACCTGCCGGCCTCGACCCCGCTCCTGGATATCTGGGGCGAGGAAGTCGAGGGCACGGGGCTGATTTTAAGCACGGGCGATGCCGACAAGTGTTGTCACCCGGTGCCGCACAGTCTGCGGCCAATGCCCTGGACTCGCCGGCCCGCAGCACAGTTATTGCTGGCGATGGTCGACGATGACGGCCGCGGCTTCGCAGGTGATCCACGCGCCAAGCTGGCTGCGATCATCGAGCGCTTGGCGGCCCGCGGGCTGCGCGCCGTGGTGGCCACCGAGCTGGAGTTTCGGCTTTTCGAGGCCGAGCCGGATGCCACCGGCCTGCCGGTGCCGGCCTATCGCGCGACGGCGCCGGGCCGGCGCTCCCAGCTGTTCGGCCTGGACGAGCTGGAAGGCCTGGACGACATGCTCGGCGAGATCGAAGCCGCCTGTGCGGCCCAAGGCCTGCCGGTGGATACGTTGATCTCAGAACAGGGCGAAGCCCAATACGAGATCAACCTCGAGCACGTCGATGACGCCTTGCTGGCGGCCGACCAGGCGCTGCTGCTCAAGCGCACAATCAAGGCTGTGGCCCGCAGACATGATCTGACGGCCAGCTTCATGGCCAAGCCGTTCGGGGATTCCTCGGGTAATGGCATGCACGTTCATATCAGCTTGATCGACGACGCCGGGCATAACGTCTTCGCCGACGACACCGGCCCCGACTCGCCCCTGATGCAATGCGTGGCTGGGTTGATCGCCACAATGCAGGAATCTACGGCCGTGTTCGCCCCGCACAACAACTCCTATCGGCGGTTTCAGCCGGGTAGCCATGCGCCCATGGCGGCCTCCTGGGGCATCGATAACCGCACGGCGGCGGTGCGCCTGCCGCTGGCCGAGCCGGCGGCCACCCGTATCGAGCATCGCGTGGCCGGGGCGGATGCCAACCCGTATCTGGTGCTGGCGGCCGTACTGGCCGGCATGGAACACGGCATGGCCAATCGCCTGACCCCGCCACCGGAAACCAAAGGCGATGCCATACGCGACGATGCCGTCTATCTCCCCGATGCCTGGGGGACGGCGATCGATGCCTTTGCCGAATCGGCGTTCATCGAGGACGCCTTCGGCACGATGTTTCGCGATTGGTATGTCGCGGCCAAACGCCAGGAGCGCGAGCGCCTGCGCCGGGTGGTGCCCGCCGCCGAACACGATGCGTATCTGCGCTCGGTCTGAGCGCGTTTTCTACTGCCCTACATGCTATGAGTCGTAACCCGAACAAACAGCGCTTTCCCGCCCCGCACGCGCCCTCGTATTACGCCCAGAGTGCGAATACGGCCCCCGAACGTCCGGCCGCGCGCGGCGAGATACGCGCCCAGGCCTGTGTGATCGGCGCCGGGTTTTCCGGCCTATCCACCGCCCTGGCCCTGGCCGAGCGCGGCTATCAAGTGATCGTGCTCGAAGCCTCCCACGTTGGCTGGGGAGCGTCCGGACGCAACGGCGGCCAGCTCGTCAACGGCTACTCGCGCGATCTGGACGTCGTGGAACAACGCTACGGCACAGAAGCCGCGCGGGCGCTCGGCGCGATGGCCTTCGAGGGCGCGGACATCATCCGTGAGCGCGTGGCCCGCTACGATATCGATTGTCACCTGCGCGCCGGTGGCGTGTTCGCGGCCCTAAACGCGCGCCAGATGGCGGATCTGAAAACCCGCAAGACAAGTTGGGAAGCCCACGGCCACGACGACCTGGAGCTGCTCGACGACACCACCATCCGCGAGCATGCCGCAACCGATCTTTATGTCGGCGGTCTCCTCGACCGGCGCGGTGGCCATGTCCATCCCATGAATCTGGCGCTGGGCGAGGCCGCTGCCCTCGAGTCGCTGGGCGGGGTGATCCATGAGCAATCGCCCGTGGTGCGCCTGGAACACGGCCCCCCGGCGCGTGTGCATACCGATGCGGCCACGATCACCGCCGATACGGTCGTGGTCTGTGGCAACGCGTATTTGGGCAACGCCGTGCCGGACCTGCGCGACCGGGTGATGCCGGTAGCCACCCAGGTCATGGCCACCGAGCCGCTGGGCGCGGACGTGGCCAACCGGCTGATGCCGGCCGGAAGCTGTGTCGAAGACTGTAACTACATGCTTGATTATTACCGCATGAGCGGGGATCACCGTCTGCTGTTCGGCGGCGGCACCGTCTATGGCGGTACCACGCCCGCGGATATCGAAGCCAAGCTGCGCCCGCATCTCAAACGCACGTTTCCCGAGCTGGCCGAAGCACGCATCGATTATGCGTGGTCAGGTAATTTCGCACTCACGCTCACCCGTATTCCGCATCTGGGCCAACTGGCCGACAACGTCTATTTCAGCCACGGCTATTCAGGCCACGGCGTGACCACGACCCACTTGGCCGGCGTGCTGCTGGCCGAGGCCATCGACGGTGACGCCAGCCGTTTCAACGCGTTTGCCGGGCTCAAGAATCATGCCTTTCCGGGCGGACGACTGCTGCGGGTGCCGCTCTCGGTGCTGGGCTCCTGGTACTACCAGACGAAGGAAAAACTCGGCATGTGACCGACCGCGCGACGCCGCGGACTCAAGCGTTGCCGGGTAGGTGGGCCCCGGCAGCCGCAACGCCCAAAGGGGGCACGAGACGATGCAACAATACGAACACGGTACAGCCGTTCTGATCGGGCTGTCGATGTACATGCTGCTCATGCTGGGCATCGGCGCCTATGCGTCGAAACGCGTGACCAGTGCTTCCGATTTTCTTGTGGCCGGCCGACGGCTGGGTAACGTGCTGGGCACAGGGGCCTTGTTTGCGACGTGGTTCGGCGCCGGCACGGCTATGGGCGGTGCCGGCAACGCTTATATCTTTGGCAATCAGGGCGTGATCTTCGACCCGTGGGGCGCGGCCCTGTGTCTGCTGCTGGTCGGGCTGTTCTTTGCCAAGATCATGCGCCGCGGGCGTTTTGTCACGCTGGTCGATCTCTTTATCAGCCGCTACGGCAAGAAAATGGGCGTGCTGGCCGGTATATCGATGCTGGTCGCCGAGATCGGCTGGGTCGGGGCCATGCTGGTAGGCTTTGGCACTATCATCGGATTCTTCACCGGCCTACCGCTGGCCTGGGGCATCGGTATCTCAACCGTAATCATGGTGGCCTATACACTGCTGGGCGGCATGTGGGCGGTCACCCTGACCGACACGCTCCAGATGGGACTGTTGATCGTTGGCATGCTCGTGATCCTGGTCAGCGTAGTTGGGCATCTGGGCGGCTGGGGGCAGTTGTTTTCGGCCGGGCCGGGCCTGCAGACCAACATGATGGATTTGTCGCAGTGGTCGTTCTTGCCCAACGCCCGCGACGGGTTTTTGGGTTATCACGGCTCGATGGGCTGGTTGTACTGGCTGGCGGCCTGGATGGCGACCGGCCTGGGTTCGATCGCCGCACCCGATCTGTCCCAACGCGTGCTGGCAGCCAAAGACGAAAACACGGCGCGAAACAATTGTTATGCCGCCACCGCGCTTTACGTCACCATCGGCCTGATCCCAGTGCTGCTGGGCATGCTCTATTACCGGGCCAACCCAGATCTGACGATCGCGGCGGCCTCGAACAAGCTGTTGTTGTTAATGGCCGCGCAGTTTCTCAACCCGGTGACGATCACCGTGTTCGTGGCCGCTCTCGTTGCCGCGCTTATGTCATCGGCCGCCGGTTCGGTGCTGGCCTCGGCCTCAATCGTGGGCTACAACGGGCTGAAGCTGGTCAAACCCGATGCCAACGAAAAAACCACGTTGCTGGCCACCCGTATCGCCATACCCGTGGTCACCGGCGGCGCATTGTGGCTGGCCGTGAGTTTCCAGACTATCTATAACCTGATGATCACCTCGTGGACCGTGTTGCTAGTGTCGTTGTTTTCGAGCTTCACCGCGGCGCTGTTCTGGAAACGCGCCAACCAGTTTGGCGCCATCGCGGCCTACGTCGGTGGTATGGCCGCCTGGCTGTTCGCTTATTTTCAGTACTTGCCAGCCACCAAAGTCGCCAATACCAACGTTGTACCCGGCCAGACGGGCGTGTATTTCGACTGGGCCATGTGGGATGCAATTTATATTGCATCAGTCTGGGGTCTGGCCGGATCCGTTATTTGTCTGATCGTAGGCTCGCTTGCCAGTGCACGCATTTGCCCGCCCAAACCACTGGTTGATATCAGCGACCGCGCCATTTGATTTGGCACGGCCCATCAGCTATGCACTTGAACGATAGGCCGGCACCGAGACAAAGTTTCGAGTCTGCTGATATCTTGCGCCAAGCTTCGCGTATCGGGTCGACGTGATGACGCACGCGCTGCGCGTTATCAGCACGGCATCAACACGCGGTCGGCGAGCGCATACATTCAACCGGCGCCCAGCCTGCGGGCGAAAAAATGCTCTTTGCGAGCAAGGGCGTGCTGGCGTGCTAAGTGCCGACGCATTGCCCAGGACTAGCACGCCAAGCAATACGCATCGCATGGCGAACCGCTGCCAGCAGCGTTGACGGCCTGACATCTTTGGCGTGAGAAACCCGAAAGACTCGTGGCCAAGCATCGGCGCCCCAGCGTATCGCCCGTCCAAAGGGAAAACGACATGAAACTCGCGATGTTTTATTCCCCACAGCTTGGCCACTGATGCTCAGGCTTGTGCTACGACGGCATAGATTCAACTGCGCCCGGCTGGCGGGCCGAGTCGTTCGCCGCGTGTGGGCCGGCAGGCGCGCTCGGCCAGTTGCTCGGCAGCACGCTTGATACGCTCGGCGTCGGTGTGGCGGTTGTCCAGAGCAGCCGCCAGAATACCTGGGGCCGCGGCGGCAACGGCCGGAATGCTTTTCAGGTCGTAGGCCTCGAGGCGCGTACGCGTCTTCTGGCCCACGCCGGGCAACAGATCGACCGTCAGATGAAAGCGTGAAAGCGGAAACAGCGGTCGTCGCTCGCAATGCCGTGCGGTGAAGTCGGTAAAGGCTTGTCGTTCGCCCAATGCGTTTATGGCCACGATCTTGGTCAGCGCACAGGCGTGTGACTCGACGATCGTGCGGTAAATACCCAAGTAACGGACATAACAATCAATGTCCACCGGGCCGATATCGGATTGATACCGTTTGTCCAGGCCGAATCGATCGCTTGTCGGAGACGCGCCATACGTGGTGCGCAACGACAACCAGCAGCCATCCGGCTCTTGGCCATGAGCCGACGCCAGCTTGGGTACACGCCGGGTATAGCGTCGTAGGCGCGACGCCGGCGTGCTCAACCGCAAAGCCGGCATGAAGGCATATCCCGTGTCGGGCTCACTTGGCCATTGTCGGCATCGCACGCGCAATAGGGCGCCGGCAAGCAGGCGATACCCTGCGGTCATATAGCGTGTATCACGTACAAGCAGGCCGGCCAGTTGCTGGATCGCCGGCTGTGTTGCAGCCGGGGCCGGCCATTCGTCGACGGTGTTGTCTGTCGAAAGCCCTTGCGCCATGTCATCGCCCCAGTCTTTCAGGCATCGCCAATAATCAACGCCAATCGTACGCCCGAGTCCTTATCCGCCAGCACCACCGTGATCGGCGGCTGAAACGTTGCGGGGCAGCGCCCCGGCATTGCAAAAGATAGAACCAATTCCTCGGCATGCGGCCGGGCATGTCGTATGCCCGGCCGCATGGACGGCGACTAGTTCAAGTAACTCCCGGCATCAATCTCCTGTGTCGGGGTGCCCTCGCCCGGAAAGCTGCCCAGGGCCACCAGCGGTGTGCGATGGCCTTCGGCATCGATCCAGATCCGGTCCGAGAGATACAGCGCTTCGTTGTAGGCGATCTGGTTGAGCAGCAGATACTGCGCGGCGTCGTTGTTCTCGTCGCGATCCTCGGCGGCCTTGCCCGGCTCGTAGTTGTTATAGATCTCGGCCACCATCTTGATTGCTTCTTTCTGGCGTGCCATATCCGACTGGCCATAGGCGGCCAGGGCATAGAGCATGGCCGGCAGGGCAATGCCGGCCCGGCGGCCGATCTCGGCGGATTGTTGCAGCTGGGCATACGGCTGGGCGCCCTCGGGCGCATTACCCGGCACCGACAGCCACACCACGGCTTCGAGTGCCTTGGGCACGCCCCACCATTGCTGGTTGTCGATACAGTCCGAGGCCCGGCCGGCCTTGGCGGCGATGTTCTGCGGGATACCCACGCTGGAATTGGCCTGGATATCGTTGAGCAGGCCCTGCACGCCCACCAGCACGCCGGTCAGATACACGAACTGGTCCTGATCGGTGCCCAGCTCGTTGCTCAGGTCCGGGCATTTGTCGGTGCCGATCTCGCCGTAGGCGTTCACGGTGTCCTGATAGACCTGGTAGCGGCGCAGGGCGGTTAGGCGTTCCCAGCGCTGGGCCACGATACGATTATCGCGGGCCACGTCGGTGTTCCCGTTGTGCAGGTTGCGCTGCACCTTCAGGTGGTATTTCTGGGCCTGGATCTCCGAGCAGAACGAGGCGGTGGTGTTGGTCACGATCATCAAGCGCGCCGGGCGGTTGATTACGCGTGAGAAGCTGCCGCCCAGCTGGTTCAACCCCATGCCGGTGCCGCAGGCCGCCAGATCCAGATCGCCCGAGCCCAGGGCATAGGGCACGATCTCGTCGAGGCTGTAGTGGTTCAAGGTATGGCCCACGGGTTTGTAGATCAGCCCGCAGCCGGCCAGGGCCGCGCCGGTCAGCCCGGCGATGGTCCCGACTTTCAACATCTGCATGAGATGGGATGGTTTCATGATGTCTGTTTCCCCTCTTGTGCGGCGCAATCGGCGCCGCACAACGATTTAAAAAAGATCAGTCCCGGGGTGCTTACCTGCAAAGGGAGACTCTGAAAAAAAGCCAGCAAGCCCGGATATCGGGATGATCAATTCGTTGACGCCTAGCCCGGCAGCGCGCTAGAAGCGCACCCCCATGGACAGCTGATACAACACGGCCTCGAAGCTGTTGGTCGAGGAGACGGTGCCCACATCCACCGGGCCGAAGGCACCGGAGACGTTGTCGGCCCGAATGCTGATGTCGTTGAGCTTGGCCTTGACCTCGGCACAGCCCAGATACTGGGCCTCGGCCCCGACAAAGAATTTCTCGGTGATGTTGATATCCACGCCCAGCTTGCCGGTACAGGCCCAGGGCTTGGAGAGATACAGCGTGGGCTCGTTCTGGCTGTTCAACAGCGGTTCGTTGATGTCGGTGTCGTAGGTATAGAGATACATCGCCCCCACACCGATATACGGCTGGATACGGGTATGCACGAACGGCCGATAGACGAAGCTGATGTTCGGCGGAAAGGTCTTGAGCTGGCCGATGTTGCGATTGAGCGTGGGCACGCCCGGGTCGATAGCGTTACCGGCGCCGTTGCCACCCAGCGCATCCGGCGCCAGCGAGGAGGTGGCGGCCGCGCCGTCGACCTGGAAGTCTAGCTTGATGGGCGCGGAGATCGTCACCTCGGTGGCCAGGTGATGATTGGTCCAGGGGATGTAGAGCCCCAGCGTGCCCGAGGGAAAGAGCTTGTCGTTCAAGCTGGTGCCGGTGCCGTCCAGGCTGGATTCACCGGGGCCGAACGCCTGGGCGGCCAGGCCCTGGGCGTCCTGGACCTTCAATTCCGAGCTGGTGCCGTAGTAGTCGAGATAGCCGGCGCCAAAGCGCAGATACAGGTTGTTGCCCACGAAGCTGATGGCGTCACCGATCAAGGTGTCGCCGCCGGTGGCTTCGAGATCGCGCATCTGGCCCTGGGCGCTGGCGGTGCCGGCAACACACAGGGCACTCAGCCCGGTAATCCCCCCATTTTTAACGCGAGCTAAAAGTGGTGTTAAGCGGCCATATCCAATTTCTGCTTGGGCGTAATGCCGCCGAGTGCCATGTTCGGGCGTTCGTTATTGTAAGTCCAGAGCCACTTGGTAGCCGCATCCTGAACTTCGGGGATCGACTCGAATAGGTATTGACTGAGCCAATCGGTTCGCACGGTTCGGTTGTAGCGCTCGACGTACGCGTTTTGCTGCGGCTTGCCGGGCTGGATGTATTGCAGCGTGATGCCGTTTTCTTCGGCCCAAACTGTTAGCGGCCCACTGATGTATTCGGGGCCGTTGTCACACCGGATTGACTTCGGTTTGCCACGCCATTCCATAATTTGTTCC
>PBAO01000056.1 GCA_002715985.1 Lysobacterales bacterium
GAGGAAATGGCGCGGCTGACGAAAAAGATCAAGGCCCTGGACACCGAACTGGCCAAGCCCAGCGTCTATGGCAATCCCGTGGATGCGGCCCGCGTGACCCAGGAACGCGCCACCCTCTCGCGCCAGCTCGACAGCGCCGAAGCACGCTGGATGGCCGCCGCCGAGGAATTGGAGGCCCTGGCCGATCCGAGCGCGGCATGAGCGATTTTTCCTACTTCTGGCACGATTACGAAACCTTCGGCGCCGATCCCAAACGCGATAAGCCGGCCCAGTTCGCCGGTATTCGCACGGATGCCGATTTCAATATCATCGGCGAGCCGGTCACGCTGTACTGCCAGCCGCCGGCGGATATGCTGGGCCACCCCGAGGCCACGCTGATCACCGGCATCACGCCGCAGTACGCGCTGAAGCACGGCGTGCCCGAACCGCAGTTCATCGCCACGATCCTGGCCGAGATGGCCGTGCCCGGCACCTGCAGCGTGGGCTACAACTCCCTGGCCTTCGACGACGAAATCACGCGCCACGCGCTGTGGCGCAATTTTCACGACCCGTACGAGCGCGAATACAAGAACGGCTGCTCGCGCTGGGACATCATCAACATGGTGCGCCTGGCCTATGCCCTGCGCCCGGACGGCATCGAGTGGCCCACGCGCGATGACGGCACGCCGAGCTTCAAGCTCGAACACCTGGCCCAGGCCAACGGCCTCATGCAGGAAACGGCCCACGACGCGCTGTCCGACGTGCACGCCACGATTGATCTGGCCCGGCTGATCCGCGACAAACAGCCCAGGCTGTTCGACTGGGTCACCGGCCATCGAGATAAACAAAGCGCGCGCGCCCTGCTGGACATGGGGACCCGCAAACCCGCCCTGCACGTCTCGGCCAAGTTCGGCGCGGCCAACGGCTGTCTGTCGCCGGTGATGCCGATCGCGGCCCATCCGGTCAACAAGAACTGCATCATCACCTACGATCTGCGTCACGATCCGGCCCCGTTGCTGGAGCTGGCGGTCGACGAGATCTATGACCGGATCTTCACGCCGAGCGAAGACCTGCCCGAGGATGCACCCCGCGTTGCCCTGAAAGGGATTCACGTCAACAAGTGCCCGGTGCTTGCCCCCTTCGAGATGATGCGCGACAACGAAGCCGCCCGGCTCAACCTCGATATCAACCGGTGCCGACGCCACTGGAAGGCCATTCACGACCGGATGGCCGAGGTCGAGGCCAAGGCGATCGCGGTGTTCGAGGCGCGTGTATTCGACGCCGAAACCGACGCCGAGGCCGCGCTCTATGACGGCTTCGTCTCCAACGACGATCGCGCCAAAGCCCGCGACGTCCACACCACCCACGCCGACCGGCTGGCCGAGGGGGCTATCGTGTTTTCTGATAACCGCCTGAACGAGCTGCTGTTCCGCTGGCGCGCCCGGCACCATCCGGACACACTGGCCGAGGCCGAAAAAGACGATTGGCACAACTGGGTGGCCAAACGTCTGGAGTTCGCCCCCGATGGCGGCCTGACGCTCGACGAATACGACGAAGTGGTGGCCACACTGATGGAACGCGTGAAAGGCCAGCCCAAACAGCTTCAATTGCTGCTCGATCTCAAGGCCTGGGGCGACCGACAGCGCGCCTTTCTCTGAGTGGCGTATCCGGCGGCGTGATGCGGGCAGCTCTTTCTATTCGCCGATGGCGGCGCCCCGGCTGTCGTGTCGGCTTGCGCGCCGCGGCGGTCTGAGCGACGGGGTCTGAATCATCTCAACAAGATGACCTGTTTTCGAAGCCAAGCACATCCTCAAACCGAAGCGCCCCTGAATCATTCGCGCCACCGCTGCTTGACCGGCCTCTGCGCAATCTGCGGATAAAGGCCTGCAACGCGTTAGCATGCAGATAAAGCCTTCTTGCGACGCGCCATGCTCCCGAACCTGTCTGAAATCGAAGCCCGCCTGATCGGCTGTCTGATGGAGAAATCCGTCACGACACCGGATCAGATGCCGTTGACCTTGAACGCGCTGACCAATGCCGCCAATCAGAAATCGGCGCGTGATCCGGTGATGGCGCTAACGCAGTCCGAAGTGCAGCGGGCCATGCGCGCCCTGGCGCAGCGGCGCCTGGTTCAAATCGACGAGAACTTCAAGACCGGCGTGGCCAAGTATCGCCAGCGGCTGTGCGGAGCGACCAGCTTCGTGGATATCCAGCTTGATTGCGCCCAGTTCGCCATCGTCACGCTGCTGTTGCTGCGCGGCGCGCAGACGCCGGGCGAACTTCGCGCCCGCGCCGGGCGCCTGTATACGTTTGCCGACAACAATGAGGTGGCGACCGCGGCCAGTGCGTTGATCGATGACGACACGCCCGAGACGAGCATTGTCGTGCGCCTGCCCCGCGCCAAGGGCCGCAAGGAGGCACAGTTCATGCACCAGCTGGCCGGCGAGGTCGATCGCAGTGTTCCGGTCGGCGCCGAAGCCGGCCATCATGAGGCCGGTGAAGACATCGCGGCACTCAAGGCCCGGATCGCCGAACTCGAGGCCGAGAACGCCGAACTACGCGCCCTGCTCGACGAGGCCTGATGCCCCGGTGGCCGGCCATCGCGGCCGCGGCCGAAAGCTGAACCCCGGCTGCATCGATAGACCGGCGGCTCGCGACGTTCGCATGTACATTAGATGCGCCGATCGCACTGTCATGTTGCAAGCGGCCCCACTTGAACCCGTGCCTGTGTCTATGTCCGCTACCGCCGCCGCTGTCAGTCCTGCCGTCAAACAACTCGATCAGGCGATCATGGCGTTGGGCCAGGCGCGCCAGGCCCAGCCCGATGCGGTCAATACGCACGTGCTGGCGGCCGCCGGGCAGGTGCTGCTCGAGGACGGGGGGCCGGCCGCGCTCTACCAGCGTGTCAAGCGGCTGGAATCGGTACGGGTGTTTGCCGGTACCGACTGGGATCAGCCGGCGATCCTGCAGGCCGATATCGCCAAGATCTCGTTGCGCACCGGTGAGTTGGCGATCACCACGATCGAGGCACTGTCTCAGCTGCGCCTGCTGGCCGTGGCTGTTGGCGATTACGAGCATCCGCGCATCACTCAGCGGCGTGCACATCAGTTCATGACGCAGGTCATGGCGCTCAATCTGGATCTGATGGGTGGGCGGCTCAACGAATCCGATCGTGAACGCGATCACGGCCTGGGCGAGGCTGTGGCCGCACTCTATGCCTTCGAGCTGGCCACGATGGGCTACGAAAGCATTCTGGACAGTCTGGTGCGGGAGGTCTGGCGGATTCTCGATCAGCGTCCGATCGATATCGACCAGGCGCGTGGCATGGTCATACAGATCGCCCACTGTCTGTATGACCCGTCGATCGATACCGACAACACCGGGGCGGCCGCCCTGGTGAACTGTCTGTTCTCGCCCACCCCGGGTTGTGCCGAGGATCCGGGCATCGTGACCTATGCCACCCGGCTGACGGAAATGATGCCGGGCGCCCTGACCGATGAAGCCGAAGGCTTTGCCCGCGCGATTCACCAGACGGGCCTGGTGTCGGATTATCACGCGGTTTTCCTGCGTCATCTGCGTGCACTGGGCACCGACGGCGATGCGCTGATTCCCGTCGCACTGGGCCTGTCGACCACCGGACGCGATGCCTTGGGCTGCTATCAGCTGTTGGTGCATACGCTGATTGATGAGTGTATTCACGTCGAGACAGCACAGGCGGTCTACGGCCTGGCCTGTCTGCTCGAGCGCGGGGTCCTCTACAGCAGCCCGGTGTCTGCCGGCCTGTGGCGCCAGATCCAGCTGCCGCTGTCGCAGGACACCCGCGATACGCTCGCCAGCGCCTTCGGTACGGCGCTGGCGCCCAGGCAATTCCTGCTGGCCGGCGTGTTGTCGTTACTGGGCCAGCCCCTGGGCGTGGGTCAGGGCAATAACCCGACCTGTCAGTCGGTGATCGGGGTCTCGATGTGGGCCGCCAACGACCCGGATTATCTGTTGCAGCTGCTGGCCTGGGCCGCGCGCGACGACGAGATTCTGTTTCGCTTCGAGGGCCAGACCGTTTCCTCCAAGGGCCTGGCCGCCGGGCTGGCCAAGACCCGACCATTGGACGTCGACCCGGTCTCGATGATCCTGGTTCCGCATCTGGACCGGATCTATATCGAGATGGGCCGGCTGTGCGGGCCGCGCGACGATGATCTGCACCGCTGGATCCACCCCGAGTTCTATGGCTGGTGGGTCGGCCAGGGATTTCGGGTGGTGGCCGATCCGGCCACCGACAAGATCGTCGACCATGCGGATTTCGTTCGCCAGTTCTATGCCAGCTATCACCCGGACTACAACAACAACCTGCCGGTGGTTCATCCGCAACCGGCCGGCATTGCGGCCACTGACAGTGCGGCACGCTACATCGGGCGCCATGCGATCACGATCCTGCGTATCGGGCGTGATCCAACCGGCGTGATGCGGGTCTATTTCTTCAACCCGAACAACGACAGCGGCCAGGACTGGGGCAAGGGCGTGGTTACCTCCACCGAAGGCCACGGCGAGTTTTTCGGCGAGGCCAGTCTGCCGTTTTCTGCTTTCGCCTCGCGCTTGTTCGTCTATCACTATGACCCATTGGAAAAAGGCGACCCCTCGGCCATTCCCGACGCCGATATCGCGCGCACGGTCGAGATCGCCGAAGACAGCTGGGCGGTGGCTTTCCACTAGAGCCCCGACAGCCGCAACCGAGGTGCCGGGCAGTGTTAGATTGCACGCAAGACGGTATGCTCGTTTTATTCCTCCGACACATTGGCGCCCATGTTCGACACCTCCGATCATCAGATTCCGACACGTAGCCTGATACTGGGTTATCTGCCGATGGCACCGCTGGTGATCGCGGGCGTGGTGGTGTGGTTCGTCGGGCCGTTGACGCTGGCGTTCGTGGTGACGGCCGCCATCTACTGGTCAGCGATCCTGTTCTTCTTTCTGGCCGGCGTGCGGCGCGGCTTGAGCTTTTTCACCGAAGGCGGGCCGCAGCCGGCCCAGCTGCTTACGATGGGGCTGCTGTTCGCCCTGGGGCTGGTGATCTTCATCATGCCCTATGCGGTCGTTGCCGTCGTGCTCTGCGGATTGGGGTTTGCCGGTATCGCGGTACTGGATCCGCGCGCGGCGCGGCGCGGCGAGGTGCCGGACTTCTTTGCGGCTCTGCGCCCGCCGCAGATGAGCGTGGCAGCGGCCTCGATGGTGTCGCTGTTCTTCGCGCTGCTGTTCTAGGGCGTGCCCCAGGGCGATCAGTCGTCGTGCGACTCGACGTGACCGCCGAACTCACGACGCATGGCCGATAACAGCTTGTCGCCGTAGTCATCATCCACGCGCGAGCGGAACCGGGAGAACAGGGCCGAGGCCAGCACGTTGACCGGCACAGCCTGCTCGACCGCGGCATCGACCGTCCAGCGGCCCTCGCCGGAATCGGCGACCTCGCCGGTGAACTCGGACAGCTCGGCGTCGCGGGCCAGCGCGATCGCCGATAGATCCAGCAGCCAGGACGAGATCACGCTGCCGCGCCGCCAGACTTCGGCAATATCAGCCAGGTTCAGATCAAAACGCTCGTTCTCGGGCAGATCTTCGCTGGCCCGACCCTTGAGTAGATTGAAGCCTTCGGCATAAGCGGCCATCAGGCCGTACTCGATGCCGTTGTGCACCATCTTGACGAAATGCCCGGCGCCGACCGGGCCACAGTGGATGTAGCCCTGCTCGGCTCGCGGATCCAGCGCCTCGCGGCCGGGCGTGCGATCAATATCGCCGATCTGCGGTGCCAGCGCGTAGAAGATCGGATCCAGGCGTTCGACCACGCCTGTCGGGCCGCCGATCATCAGACAATAACCGCGCTCGCGCCCCCAGACACCGCCCGAGACGCCGATATCCAGGTAATCGATATCGTCCGCGGCCAGTTGTTCGGCCCGGCGCACATCGTCCTTGAAGTTGGCGTTACCGCCGTCGATGATCGCGTCACCGGCCGACAACATCGCCGACAATGTATCGATCGTGTCCTGTGTGACCTCACCCGCCGGCAGCATCAACCACACGTGGCGCGGCCGCTCGAGCGCGGCCACCATCGCCTCCAGCGTATCCACGGCGTGCCCGCCGTCGGCGGCCACGGCCGCGCGGGCCGCCTCGTCCTGGTCGTAGACCACGCAGTCATGGCCTGCATCCATGAGACGACGCGCGATGTTGCCGCCCATGCGGCCCAGACCCACGATTGCGATCTTCACGTTGATTTTCCTTGCGTTGGCGCTGCGTTGACGGCGACGAGACGACTCAATCGCTCAGCTTGTCCTTCGTGCGATGCTCGAAGTCGCTGGCGGCGTGACGCTCGGGCAGCTGCTCGGATTCGTCACCCCAGAGCCGGTTGACCATGCGCCCGCGCTTGACGGCCGATCGTTCATCGATCTGCCGGGCCCAGCGCTGAAGATGCTCGTATTCCTGAACCTGCAGGAATTCGCCGGCGTCATAGAGCCGGCCCAGCGCCAAAGCGCCGTACCAGGGCCAGGTCGCGATATCGGCGATCGTATAATCCGCACCGGCCAGATACGTGTTGTCGGCCAGGCGCCGATCGAGTACGTCGAGCTGGCGCTTGGTTTCCATGGTGAAACGATCGATGGCGTATTCGATCGACTCGGGCGCGTAGTTGTAGAAGTGCCCGAAGCCGCCCCCCAGATACGGTGCGCTGCCCATCTGCCAGAACAGCCAGTTCATGGTCTCGGTGCGGGTATCGGCATCCTCGGGCAGGAATGCACCATAGCGCTCGGCCAGATACAGCAGGATCGAGCCGGACTCGAAGATCCGCCGGGCCGGCGAGACGCTGTGATCGACCAGTGCCGGGATCTTGGAGTTGGGATTGATATCGACATAGCCGCTGGAAAACTGCTCGCCGTCGCCGATGTTGATCGGCCACGCATCGTATTCAGCATCGTGGCCAGCTTCGAGCAGTTCCTCGAACAGGACAGTGACCTTCACCCCGTTGGGCGTGGCCAGCGAATACAGCTGATAGGCATGTTCGCCAACCGGCAGCTCGGCCTCGTATCTTGGGCCGGCAACCGGACGATTGATACTGGCGAATTTGCCGCCGCTTTCTTTTTCCCATGTCCATACACGCGGCGGCTGATACTCGTTATCGCTCATGGCTTCATGCGTTGTTTGGTGCAATGTGTCTTAGTCTACGCCACCGGCCCAGTGATGATGAACCCGATCCGTTGTTCCGCCCTGCGATATGCGATGGCACTTGTGCTGACCGGCCTGGCATTGAGCAGCGGCGGCTGTGTACTGGCCACCGGGGCAGCCGCTGGCCTATCGGGCCATGGCGGCGGCCAGAGCGCCGAGGATGACACCGGCCCGATCCGACCCGCACCGCCCGGCCCCGACGCTGCCCCCACCCGCGCCACGACCCGGCACAAGCCTATAGAATGATGGCCCGCCGGGATCATTCCGGTTCCGGCTCGATAGCCATGCAGGAGCGCCCATGAGCGGATCAAACGCGATATCCGGCGGCAACGAATCGCTGGAAGCCCACTTGAAGCGCGAGAACCCGCTGCTGCTCGAGCCGCTGGCCGAGTTTCGTCGCCTGGACCGGATCGCCGCGAAAATGCATCTGCTGGCCCCCGATGCCAGCTTTACGCGACGCGTGCCCTGGTGGCCGGTGATCTCGTTACTGGGTACCTTCTCGGCGGGCAAGTCCAGCTTCATCAACGGCTACCTGGGCACCGAGCTGCAACGCACCGGCAATCAGGCCGTCGATGATCGCTTCACCGTGATCTGTTATTCCGACGAACACGAGGCCCGTACCCTGCCCGGCACGGCCGTGGACGCCGATCTGCGGTTTCCTTTCTATCGCATCAGCGGAGATATCGAGGACGTGGCGGCCGGCGAAGGCCGACGGATCAACAACTATCTGCAGCTCAAGACCTGCCATGCCGAACGTATACGGGGCAAGATCCTGCTCGACTCGCCCGGCTTCGATGCCGACAGCCAGCGATCGGCCACCCTGCAGATCACGGATCGCATCATCGATCTATCGGATCTCGTGCTGGTCTTTTTCGATGCGCGCCACCCCGAGCCGGGCGCCATGCGCGATACGCTGCGGCATCTGGTGTCCGACACGATCGGGCGCGACGATGCCTCGAAGTTCGTGTTCGTGCTCAACCAGATCGACACCACTGCCCGCGAAGACAACCCGGAAGACGTGGTGGCAGCCTGGCAGCGGGCGCTGGCTTCGTCCGGGCTGACCGCCGGGCGTTTTCTGCGCATTTACGACGAGGACAGCGCCCCGCCGATTGCCGACGAGGCACTGGCCAAGCGCTTCAAGGCGAAAAAAGAGGCCGATATGGCCGAGCTGCATCGCCGCATGACCGGTGTCGAAGTCGACCGCGCCTATCGGGTCGTGGAGATGATGACCGGCACGGCGCGTACGCTGGCCGGCGATACCGGGGTCGGCCGGCTCAAGGAGCGCCTGGCCCACTGGCGCCGGCGTGTGGGCGTTTTCGATATCGCCATTCTCGTGCCGCTGGCTGTTTTGATCGGCGCGGCGGCCATCATCTATCGCGAGACCGCCGGCCGCCTGCTGGGCGCGATCGGCCATGCTTCCCCCATGGGCATCGCCACGGTGGTGGGGCTGGTCGCGGTCTTCGGGGGAATTCATTTCTGTATACGTGGCGCAGTTGCCCGTCGCATCGCGGGCGCCATCGAGCCCGCCTCGCAGCAAGCGTTCGCACTTGATTTGCGGCGAGCATTTCGACGCAATACACGCTGGTGGCGCAGCATGGCGCTCTTACAGCCCAAGGGTTGGGGCTGGCTGGCCCGACGCCGTGTCCGGCGTATTCAGGGCAAGCATGAAGCCATGATCCGGCGTCTGAACGACCGGTTCGCGCGCCCGTCCGGCTGATCCCTGCCTGAGGACGGCTCAGCCGGCCGGAGGCGGGCCATCACGCACGGATGGCCCGACAGGCTGGCGTTCTAGCGCCGATTGAAACGGTTGATGGCCACTTCGTCATGATGCGATTGCGGCGCGGCTGGCGCATCACGACGGGTCGTGGATGGCTGTACGCCATCCTGGTAGATCGTCGGCTGGTCACGGGTACCGGCCATGCGCGATGCACCAGCCACCGGTGCCGAGTGGCGTTTGTCTTCTGACGTGTTGTCGATACGGGTTGTATCGGCCTGCACGCGTGTCTGGTAACTGCCGGGCTGTACAGCGGCCTGGGCACTCGTGGCAAGCCCTGTGCTGATGATGCCGGCGATGAGCGTGGAAAAGATCAGTTGCTTGTTCATCTTGAACCTTCCGGTATTAGACTTTCGTCGTACGCCGATATAGTGCCACCCAATCGGATGAGTTCAAGCGATTGCCCAGAACTAAATATGTATCGATCCCATAGCGTCGCTCGATGGATCATGTCCCATGAATCGGCAGGCCAGCACCCGGAGCTGTATCGGCGGCGGCTTGCCCATCGCGGCTTGATTTCATGGGCTCACGCCGGCATCTAGACTTCACAGGTTGTTTGGAGACAGGCGTTATGACGCGTTACACAAAGGATCCGGAAGCTATTTCTCGTCTTTCTGCCGAGCAGTATCGGGTCACTCAGGAAAACGGCACCGAACGGCCCGGCACCGGCCATTATCTAGACAACAAGCAGGCCGGTATCTACGTGGATATCGTTTCGGGCGAGCCGCTTTTCGCCTCCAGCGACAAGTACGAGTCCGGCTGTGGCTGGCCGAGTTTCACCAAGCCGATCGAGCCGGCACATGTTGCCGAGTCGAGCGACACATCGCTCGGCATGACGCGCACCGAGGTACGCTCGACCCACGGCGACAGCCACCTGGGCCACGTATTTCCTGACGGCCCGGCGGATCGTGGCGGCCTGCGCTACTGCATCAACTCGGCCTCGCTACGCTTCGTTCCCAAGGACGACATGCAGGCACAAGGCTACGGCGACTACATCGATCAAGTGGAGGACGTATGAGTGAACAACGCGCCATTCTGGCCGGCGGCTGTTTCTGGGGCATGCAGGATCTGATCCGCAAGCAGGACGGCGTGCTGGCCACCCGTGTGGGTTATTCCGGCGGCACGATGAAACACCCCTGCTATCGCGATCACGGCCATCATGCCGAGGCTATCGAAATCGTGTACGACGACGCCCGCATGAGCTATCGGCGTCTGCTCGAGTTCTTCTTTCAGATCCATGACCCGACGACCAAGAATCGCCAGGGCAACGATGTCGGCGAATCCTATCGCTCGGCGATCTATTACCTGAACGATGAGCAGAAGGCCATTGCCGAAGACACGATTGCCGATGTCGAGGCCTCCGGGCTCTGGCCGGGCGAGGTCGTCACTGAGGTGGCACCGGCCGGTGAGTTCTGGGAAGCCGAGGATTATCACCAGGATTATCTGGAGCGCGTCCCGCACGGCTACACCTGTCATTTCCCGCGCAAGGATTGGGTGTTGCCCCGACGTACCGAAGACGCCTGATCATGACTTGATCTCGAATACGAAAAAGCCGGCGTCGATGCGCCGGCTTTTTCGATGGTGCCTGTCGGAGCCGACCTACTCAGCCAGCGCTTTCTCGACCGCCGCGAGTGCTGGAGTCTTGCCGTCGGCGGTGGTCACGCCTTCGAGCCATCGGGCCACGCGATCCATATGGCCGGACAGCCAGCGACGCGCCACGTCCTCGGCCGATTGCTTGTCGTAACCATAGTCGTAGATCCACTGGCTCTGGATCTCGGCCGGCACGACCATCTGTTTCAGAAAACGCGTGACGTTGGGATGGGCCTTGGCATAAGCCGGGTTGATGGCTGTCCAGACCGACGAACCGCCGCCCCAGATCGCTTTCGGGTCTTCGAGATAACGCAGGTCGTACTTGATGTTCATCCAGTGCGGCTTCCAGCCCAGAAACACGATCCAGCGCTTGTCGTCGATCGCCCGGCCGGCCTCGGCCAGCATCGCGGCCGTACTGGAGGCTCGCAGACGCCATTCGCCCAGATCATAGACATTGCCCTCGATGGCTTCCTCGACGATCTGATTGCCGTCGTTGCCGGCCTCGATGCCATAGATTCGATGGTCGAACTTCTCGGCCCGGGCATTCAGATCGGCGATACTATGGATTCCGGCGTTCCAGACATAATCCGGCACGACGAGATCATACTGCGCATCGGGCACGTTCTTGACCAGCAGATCGATCTTGCCGGCCGCCACCAGCGGCTGAACCGTGGATTTCTGGGTGGGCATCCAGATTCCCAGATCGGCATCGATATCGCCACGCACCACGCCCTGAAGCGCGATCGTCCAGCTGGCATGGGTCAAATCGGTCTGGTAACCGATCGCCTCCAGCACGGTCTGCGCGACCGTGGTCTTGATCGTCACGCCCGGCCAAGGCGCCGAGGCAAAACGTACGGTCTGCGTGCTGTCCACCCCTGCCGAGGCCTGGGCCGGACCAGCCGCAAGGCCCAGCGCCAGAACGGCCACGCCTGCGATCGCGTTCAGAATGCGTCGTAATCGATTCAAGGTATGTCTCCCCTTTGGATCAGCGTTGGTCCCCGCGCCAACGCGGCTAGATCATACGCAAGATCGATCGGCTTTGGCGTGCACCATGCATCGACCGCCGTATTGACAGCATGCCGCTCGATCAGCGCATTCTTGAACCATCGCTTCAATCCGGGCAACGCATGACTATCTTGAAAGCCGGCGCCGTGGGGCTTCTGGGCGCCCTGATCATCCTGGCCGTGATGATTCTCGGGATTCAGGTTACGGGCCTGGCGCCATTCAATCTCTCGCCCTCGGCAGCGTTCTTGTATGCCTTGGGCTTCTCGTCGATGCCGCTGGCCCTGATTCTGCACTTCGGCGTGGGCTTTGTCGGCGCGGCCATGCTTTATCTGTTGTTCGGGCGCGGCATCAATCCGCTCAACGGGATCGGCCTGGCGTTGGTGCAATGGGTGTTGTTGATGGTGGTGGCCGGCCCGATCATCGGCTGGGGCCTGTTCGGTATCGACGCCGACGGCCACGCGCTATCCGCCGAGGCCCCGCTGTTTCTCGGCCAGACCATCAAATACGTCGTGCTCACCTTCGTGCTGCACGTCATCTACGGCGGCCTCAACGGCACCTTGATCGCACGCTGGATGGGCGCAGACGGAGCGCGTACAGGCCGTCGTCGATCAGGACCCGGCACGCGCTAGCCGGGGCAGACACCGGCGTAGTGGTCGGCGATCGCCCCGGAGGTGGTCAGCCAGATTTCCTCGCGATGCGCCGCGATATGGCTCAGCGCACGCCGCAGACTACGGATACGAAACGGCTGGCCCATGATGTAGGGATGCAGCGCAATGCCCATGACCAGCGATTGTCGCCTCGATTGGGCCAGCAGTTCATCGAACTGATCGACGATACGTGCCTCGAATTCACGATGATCGCCGCGGTGCGGCACGATCGCGGGGATATCGTTGATCTCCTGCGGATAAGGCACCGACAGGATCGAGCCTTTGCCGCGGGTGGCCATCCACACCGGTTGATCGTCATGGGCCCAATCCATGTGATAGACGAAGCCTGCCTCGGCCAGCAGATCCGGGGTGCGCGCGCTCTGGGCGATCCACGGGCCCAGCCAGCCCACCGGCCGCTCGCCGAAGACCGCCAGCAGGTGGTCGCGTGATTCAGCGATGAGCGCGGCCTCGCCGGCCTCGTCGAATTCGTTCTGGGATTCGCTGTTCGTGCGGCCGTGGGCAATCAATTCGCTGGACAGCCGCGCGCGATACGCCTCGATCAGCTCGGGGCAGTAATCGGCGATTGTGGAATTCACGATCAAGCCAACCGGAAACCCGAGAGACTCGAACATCTCCAGCATGCGCCACGCGCCCACGCGGTTGCCGTAATCGCGCCAGGCGTAGTTGAGCACGTCCGGCTCGTGGCGGCCGGGCACCAATGCGGGGCCATAGCCGTGGCCGAAGTGAAAATGCTCGAAATTCAGGCCGATGTGTACGGCCAGGCGCTTGCCTTCCGGCCACTCGAAATCCGGCCGATCCGTGATTGCACGATAGGGATAACGATGATGATGATCCAGTTCCAGGGGCATGGGGCACGGATACGGGTGTTTGAACTGTAGTCTATTCGATAGGATCGATGAATCGCAGGGGACCATGGGGGGATCAACGATGCGTATCGCCTGGCAGGCACCGTCCTGGCTGCTCGCCATCACGATGGCGCTCCTGATGGGCAGCCCGGCCGGGGCCGCTCCTCCCCCCGAGGTGGCGTTGGCCGATGTCTACGACGACAGCCTGGATGTCTCGAAATACTGGGTCTCCGAGAAATACGATGGGGTCCGAGGCTATTGGGACGGCGAGACGATGCGCACCCGCGCCGGCACCGTGATCGATCTGCCGGCCTGGTTCACCGCCGGCTGGCCCGAACAGGCGCTCGACGGCGAGTTATGGGCTGGACGCGGGCATTTTTCGATCGTCTCAGCGATCGTACGCACCGCCGGGCCGAACGATGTGGCCTGGCGCGACGTGAGCTATCAGGTCTTCGACCTGCCCGAGCACGAGGGCGACTTCACCGCCCGAAAGATCGCCCTGGCACGCCTGATTGCGCGTATCGACCAGCCCTGGGTACGTGCCGTGGAACAAGACCGGGTAAGCGATACGCGAACACTCATGGCGCGCCTGGATCGTATCGTGGCCCGAGGCGGCGAGGGACTGATCCTGCGCCGAGCCGATCGGGACTATATCGCCGGCCGGCATGCAGGGCTGATCAAACTCAAGCCCCTCGAAGACGCCGAGGCCCGGGTCGTTGGCATCAATCCGGGCCACGGCCGGCTCGCGGGCATGATGGGCTCTATCGATGTCAGAACACCCGGCGGGCGCACGTTTGCCATCGGCACCGGCTTTTCCGACGATCAGCGCCGCGATCCGCCGGCCATCGGCGACTGGATCACCTACGGCTTCAGTGGCCGCACGGCCACCGGCCTGCCCCGCTTCGCACGCTTTCTGCACGTACGGCCCGGCGGGCCACCGCCCGAGATCGACGGCACTGATTAAGGCGTGCCATCAATGAGACAAGGCAGCGAACCCGTGGCCCGGCCGCGGCAAGACAAGCCATCGCGAGTGCAAACGTGGCCTTGCCACGCTCGGCGCGGGCAATGCGTCGGCATTTCTTATGACGCGACGCCCTAGATCTGTATCTCGAAGCCTTCGAACTGCGGCGGGCCCAGATACATCTCGCGCGAACCGCCGGCGCCGGCGTGTGCCTTGCGAAACGCTTCGGACTGGGTCCAGGCGGTGAACGCATCCTTCGACTCCCAAGTGGTGTGGGAGATGAAAAGCGTGTGCTCCTCGGTGGTCGGGCCCTGGAGCATATTGAACTGCTTGAAGCCGGGCACGCCGTCCAGGTGCGACTCCCGATTGCGCCAGACGGCTAGAAAATCGGCCTCGTGGCCCGGGCGGATACGAAACCGGTTCATGGCGATATACATACAGCGAAACAGCATTTGAGAATCACGCCGCCAGTGTAACCAAGGCGCGCCGGAACCGGTTCCACCGTACAATGCGCGCCCCGATCCTGTGCGAGGGCACGCCTTGCTGCTTCGTATTCTCGAGATCATCGTGCCGGTGTTCGGTGTCATCGCCGTCGGCTTCATCTATGGCCGGTGGCGCGCCCCCGACGTGCGTGAGGCCAACGCTCTCAATATCACGATCTTCACGCCGGCGCTGATTTTCCATGCGCTGACCGAGGAGGCCGACGGGCGTCTGCCGTTGGGTATGGCCGCGTTCGCGGCAGTGATCGTGGTCTTCGGCGCCGGCGCGCTGGGCCTGGTCTGGGCTCGGCTGACGAACCGACGGGCGGCGATCTATGTGCCGCCGTTGATGTTTCCCAACTGCGGCAATCTGGGGTTGCCGCTGGCCCATCTCGCCTTCGGCGCTGAAGGCCTGGCTTTGATGGTCGTGCTCATGGTGGTCGAAAACACCCTGCAGTTCACACTGGGGCTATGGATCCTGGGCGAGCGAATGTCGCCCAAACGTCTGGTCGCAAACCCGATGATTCTGGCCACCGTGGCCGGTCTTGTCTGCATGATGGCGGGCTGGCATGCCCCGGACATGCTCCAGCCGGCGATCAAGATGCTGGGCGACGTATCCATCCCGTTGATGCTCATCGCCCTCGGCGTGCGCCTGTCGGCCGGTGCCAGGGGCCAGTGGCAGGCCGGGCTGATCGGTGGATTGGCCGCACCGATCGCCGGCCTGACCATCGCCCTGCCCGTCGTCTGGCTGCTTCAGCCCGCCCCCACGCTGGCCGCCCTCATCATCATCTTCGGCGTCATGCCGCCGGCGGTGCTCAACTACATGCTGGCCGAGCAATACGATGTGAACCCGCCCCAGGTCGCGGCTATCGTGGCCGTTGGCCATGTCATCGCCCTGGTGACGATTCCCGTCACGCTCGCGTTTGTGTTGTAGACTAAAGTCGTAGCCGAGCTCCAAGGAGTCTATTGATGCCTTTTGTCAATATCGCGATCCTCGAGGGTCATGATCAACAGTATCAGGAAGATGTCGCCAACGCGGTCAACGAAGCTGCCATCACCGCACTGGATTTTCCTGCCGATGATCGTTACCAGCTGATCAACGAATATCCGCCACACGCGCTACAACTGCAAAGACGTGAAACCGATCGAATCATGCTCCATCTGGTACTGCGTTCGGGCAAGACCGATGCCCAGAAAAAGGCATTCTATCGTCGCGTGACGGATAATCTGGCCAAGCAACCGGGTATCGATGCACATAACGTCATGATTACGATGACCGAGAACAACGACATCGATTGGTCGTTCGCCGACGGCAAGGCCAGCTTCATCGACGAATGATACGACCTGCCCTGCAACGAAAAGCCGGCGTACTGCCGGCTTTTTCGTGTTCGGGTGCAAGGCGCCGAATCGCTAGCCGTTGCGGGCGTGGATCAATGTCCAGTAACCGAAGGCGTTGACGCTCTGGGTATCGATGACCTCGAGATCGGCCATGGCCAGAAAATCGTCCAGCGGAAACGAGGGACGAAAACCCACGAGCTTGGATAATGGCGAGGCCAGGCGCTCAAGCTTGGCCATGGGGCCTTTCTGGCTGAAATGATTGACGATGAACAGCTCGCCACCCGGCTTGCAGACACGCTTCATTTCATCGACCACTTTCTTGGGGTCGGGTGCAACCGATACCACGTACATGGCAACGACTTTATCGAAGCTGTCGTCCGGGTAATCGACGGCCTGGGCGTCCATTTCCGTAAGCGTGATGCGACGGCGCTGTTCGTCGCTCAAACGTCCCCGGGCATGCTCGAGCATGTCCGGCGACACGTCGATGCCCACGACTTCCACGCCTTCGGCATATTGCGTCAGCGACAAACCGGTCCCTACGCCGACCTCGAGCACTCGATCGCCGGCTTGGCAGCCCATCTTTTCGATCGCGACTTGGCGTCCCTGCTCGAACACCGGACCGAAGAATCGATCGTAGGTGCCAGACAGGCGGCGATAGGCAGTGACGACTGAACGTTCATCCATGAGACGTACCGGAAGCAGGCTAGAACGGTGCAGCGCGAAAGGATACGCCGAACCGTCGTGTCTTACAAAAACGGCCGCACCGTGATGCGACACGGTGCGGCCGTCAGGACACGCCTTGCGATGGTTATGCCTTGTCGCGCATCCAGTTGATCAGGCCACCGGCCAGAAGAATCTCGATCTGGCGCGACGACAGCGCATGCTTGCACGCGATCCTGCCCCCGTCCTCGGTCTCGACCTTGATATCCGTGCCGGCTTCCAGCGC
>PBAO01000057.1 GCA_002715985.1 Lysobacterales bacterium
AGTCGGCCGCCGCGGCCGATGGCGGGGTGGTGACATGAGTCGATCGCCGGTCAGAAGGGGCCCGATGCACCATGAAAAAGCAGGAGAAGACGAGACACGATGCTGCTCAATCTATTGACCGCGGGTGCGGCCTGTGCGCTCGGGGCGTTTCTCATCGCCCTGCGCATCGGCGAGCCGGGACGGATTCAACGCGCGGGCGCGTTGTTCGTGGCCATGCTCAGCCTGATGCTGGCAGTGATATTCCCGGGCGCCGAGTTGTTTTTCGGGTTTGTGGGTATCGTCGCGGCGATCGCATACGCGATACCGGCGGTGCGCAGCATCCGGAGCACGTCAGAAGATGAGTAAGCCGGGCCGGCATCGCGGCCGGCCCGGTGTTTGATCCCGGAGCAGGTTAGTGGTTGTGCGGGAACATCTGTTTCCGCGCGTCGTCGTCCATTTCGCTCTTGAAGGCGTGCTGGGCCTTGACGGCCTGGGCGCGTTCAGCGGCCGGACGGGCATTGATCTCGTCGAACAGGCGCTTGATGTTCGGATAGCTCGACCAGGCATCGTCGTTGCCCATGATGAAGGGCAGCGGCGCGCACCAGCCCCACAGGGCAATGTCGACCAGGCCATACTGTTCGCCGGCCATGTAAGCGTGCTCGGCCAGATGATCGTCGATCAGCTGCCAGTGGCGTTTGGCCTCGTAATCGTAACGATTGAGGGCGTAATCGTTACCGGCCGGGGCGAAATGACGAAAGTGCACGCACTGGCCCGAATAGGGCCCGATGCCGGTGGCGATGAACATCAGCCAGGACAGGGCCTGTGCCTTGACCTGCGGGTCTGCAGGCAGGGCGAACTGGCCGGTCTTGTCGGCCAGGTACAACAGGATCGCGGTGCTGTCGAAGACCGTGGCCCCGGTGTCTGCATCGATCAGGGCCGGGGTCTTGGCATTGGGATTGATCTTCTTGAACGCCGCGTCGTGCTGCTCGCCCTTGCGGGTATCGACCGGAATCATTTCATAGTCCAGACCGGCTTCTTCCAGATAGAGCGCGATCTTGGCCGGATTGGGCGACGGGTGATAATAGAGCTTGAGCATCTGCTTGATCTCGTTATGAAAAGTGACAATGGCCACGATGCCACAGTCGTGGTTGTTTGAAGCGTTGGAGCCGCCAGGGCGTGTCGTCATGAGATATGACGTCGCATTGCCCGCGCCGGGCGTGTCAGGCAAGGCGCGAGGCCGCCGAGCGTGGCGCACCAGGTCAAGGCCCGACAATCCTGCGCCATAGTTGATTTTTAGGGGCTCGCTCACTTGGAACGAACACGCGACGCTCGCAATGCCTGGTCTTGCCGCGGCCTGGCCACCGCTGCGCCGCGTTATCCCATGACGACACGCCCTAGGCCGACGGGCGAGCCGCCAGATCGGCCTGCATGCTTTTGACCACGGCCACACACATCAGAATCATCACCACCGAAAACGGCAATCCGCCGACGAGAGAGGCCGCCTGCAACGCCGATAGCCCGCCCGCCAGCGCGAGCCCGATACTGACCAGCCCCTGCAGGATGACCCAGAACGCCCGCGTGGCGGCCGGCGGGCGGGTCAGTCCCCCAGTGGACAGGACGGCCAGTACGAAGGCGCCCGAATCGGCCGAAGTCACGAAGAATGTCACGATCAGCACGATCGCCAGCAACGAACTGTAGAACGACAGGGGCAGGGCAGCCAGATACTCGAAGATCACCTGCTGTGCCGCAACATCGCCCAGGCCGCCGATACCGAACATTTCGCGCTCGAGCGCGGCCCAGCCCATGGTGCCGAACCAGATACAGATGCCGATGGTCGGTATCGTCAGCACGCCGAGCGTGAATTCGCGCACCGTGCGTCCGCGCGAGATCCGTGCCAGGAATGTGCCCACGAACGGGCCCCAGGCAATCCACCAGGCCCAGAAGAAAACGGTCCAGTAGGACTGCCACTGATCGCTGTCCTGTGCGAAATCGGTCTCGAACGACGATTGCAGAATATGCGTCAAGTAATAGCCGATCGAGGCCGTGATGCCTTTCAGGATGAACAACGTGGGGCCGAGTGTCAGCACCCAGATCAGCAGCACGATCGCCAACAGGATATTCAGATTGGACAACCATTTGATCCCGCGCGACAGCCCGGTCAGCACTGACACGCCCGCCGCCAGGCTGATCAGCGCGATCAGCGTGATCCGCAGATCCAGCGAGGCATCGAACAGGCCCAGATAATCCAGCCCGGTATTGATCTGCATCACGCCCAGGCCGAGCGTCGTCGCCAGCCCGAACACAGTGCCGATCATGGCCACGATATCGATGAGATCCCCGACCCAGCCGTGTACCCAGCGTCCGAACAACGGCTCCAGGCCCCAGCGGATCGTCAACGGCCGGCCGCGGCGATGGGTCGCAAACCCGAGCGCCAGGCCGACGACGATATAGATGGCGAACGCACATGCGCCCCATTCCATCCATGTCAGGTGTACCGCATAACGCGCGGCCGCCACCGTCTCCGAGGTGAACTCGCGCGGCGCGTTATGAAAATGCGCGACCGGCTCGGCCGTGCCGTAGAAGATGACGCCGATACCGATCCCGGCCGAGAACAGCATCGTATACCAGGACAGGCGCGAAAAATCCGGCCGTGAATCGTCGGGGCCGAGGCGCAGCGTGCCGAACCGGGAGAAACCGACCCAGATACAAAAACCGATGAAGGCGGCACAGATGAAGATGTAGTACCAGCCGAAATAGTGGACGGCGCCGCTGAGCAGGGTATCGAACAACGCGGCGGAGCGCTCGGGGTAGAGCATGGTGGCCGCGACCACCGCCAGAATGAAGACGACGACCGGATAAAAAACGCGCCCGGCCAATTGCAGCGGGCCGTGACGATGCACGTTGGCGACATCGTCGGAAGAATTGTCGATCAAATCAGGGGTTCCAGGCAGGAAATGAGTCATCGCATGGCGCCTGACCGGCGCAACACACGAGGCAATGCAAAAACGCGGCTCGCGAGGCCGCTCGAACGGCGCAGCATAACGTATCGATCGCCGAATACCGGCATGTCATGACCTGCTCGAGGCGATCGATTGTCGTGCTCGGTCGGTTGTGCAACGATTCCGGGCTATGCGCACACGTTCGTTGTTCTCTGTCCTGACGCTGGCTGCCCTAGCCGCGCTTGTCTTCGCCTTCGGCCTGGAATATATCGGTGGCTTGGAGCCGTGCCCGCTGTGTATCTTTCAGCGCATCGCGATGTTCGGCGTCTTGGCGATCAGTGCCGTGGGCTGGCTGCATGATCCGGGCGCCGTCGGACATCGGGTCTATGCCGGGTCGGCGATGCTGGCGGGCGCCGCCGGGGCCGCGATCGCGGCGCGCCACGTCTGGCTGATTCATCTGCCGGCCGATCAGGTGCCGGCCTGTGGGCCGGGGCTGAACTATCTGGTTCAGGTCATGCCGCTGTCCGACGTTGTGGGCACGGTGCTGCGCGGTGACGCAAGCTGTGCCACGGTCGAGGGCAGCTTCATCGGCATCAGCCTGCCGGGCTGGAGCCTGATCGTGTTCGCTGTACTTGTACTCTTGGCTCTGGTGGGCCTGGCGCGCGGCAAGCGCGAGCCCGCACCGACTTCCCGATAGATCACTCAGTTAAAGGATAAGCATGCTTCCCGTTACCGATCTCTGCGACAAGTACAGCGATGATCTGCAGATTCTGGATCCCGTATTCACGGACTTCGGGGGGCGGCTGGATTTCGCCGGCCCCGTGTCCACGGTCAAATGCTTCGAGGACAATTCGCTGGTCCGCCTGGCCCTGGAAGAGCCCGGCGAAGGCCGGGTGCTGGTGATCGATGGCGGAGGCTCCGAGCGGTGTGCGCTGCTGGGCGACAACCTGGCACAGCTGGCCATCGACAACGAGTGGGCCGGCATTCTGGTGTTTGGCTGTATCCGCGATTCGGCCGATATCTCCCAGATGGATGTGGCCGTGAAGGCCGTGAACACCCATCCGAAGAAGTCGTTCAAGAAGAATCAGGGCGAGCGCGATGTGCCGGTTCGTTTCGGCGGCGTGAATTTCATGCCCGGCGACTGGCTGTATGCCGACCTGGACGGCGTGGTCCTGGCCGACGGTGAGCTGTCGCTCTGAGGCAAACGTGCCCGTTGATACGCCGCGACCGCGACGCGCGGACACGCCGGCCGCCGGCTGCAGGCGCTGCCCGCGTCTGGTCGCTCTCCGGCATGAACTAGGCGCGACGTATCCGTCATACCACGGTGCTTCGGTCACGGCCGTGGGGCCGGTCGATGCCGCGTTGCTGGTCGTCGGTCTGGCCCCTGGGTTGCACGGGGCGCACCGGACGGGGCGTCCATTCAGCGGTGACGATTCCGGCGGGTTGCTCTTCGAGATGCTGCATGCCTACGGTTGGGCCAATCAGCCGGTTTCGACCGGGCCGGGTGATGGGCTGGTGCTCCACGACTGTCGTATCACCAATGCCGTCAAGTGCCTGCCGCCGAATAACCGACCCACGGCGAGTGAGCGGCGTGCATGTAATGGTTTTTTACGTGCCGAGCTGCGCGCCCCGCGGGTGATCATTGCCCTGGGGCGTTTGGCACACGATGCGGTGATCGCGGCTCTGAATCTGCGGCCTGTGGATCATCGGTTCGTCCATGCCCGCGTGCATCGCCTGGATCGTCAGCGGGTGCTGGTCGACTCGTACCATTGCAGCCGCTATAACCTGAACACCCGGCGTCTGACCCGTGACGGATTCGCTGCGGTGTTTGCACAAGCCCGTCGACGATTTCCTGCATGAAACCAACGCGCGCGGATGGCGCGGCTCTTGTCTGGTGTGCGTGACGCACACAGTTTCAAGCCATGACCGAGCCCAGCGATTTCGACCCGAACCGTTATGTCCGCCAGCTGACCAGCCGGCCGGGCGTCTATCGTATGTATGACGCCGAGGGCGAGGTGCTCTATGTCGGCAAGGCGAAAAACCTCAAAAAACGGGGGTCGAGCTATTTTCTGCGGGCCTCGGGTAACGCCAAGACCGAGGCGATGCTCGACCAGGTGGCCAATATCGAGGTCACCATCACGCATACCGAAGACGATGCGTTGCTGCTCGAGTCCACGCTTATCAAGAAGCATCGGCCGCGCTACAACATCGTTCTGCGCGACGACAAGAGCTACCCGTATCTGCTGATCACCGGCGATAACGACTATCCGCGCGTGGTCTATCATCGTGGTGCACAGAAAAAGAAAGGCCACTACTTCGGCCCGTTTCCGAGCTCGGGGGCCGTCAAGAACACGGCCGATACGCTTATGCGCCTGTTCCAGCTGCGCAACTGTCGGGACAGTTACTTCGAGAATCGCTCGCGGCCGTGCCTGCAGTATCAGATCAAGCGCTGCAGCGCGCCGTGCGTGGGCTATATCAGCAAAGAGGACTATGCCCGCGATGTGGCCGATGCAGCGTCCCTGCTCGAGGGCAAGAACGACAAGCTCATCGATCGGCTGGTCGGCGACATGGAGGCAGCCGCCGGTCGCCTGGATTTCGAGACCGCGACACGTCTGCGCGAAAAGATCTCGTCGCTGCGGCGTCTGCAGGCCCAGAGCCAGAGCGTGGGGGGCAAGAGTGATTTCGATCTGATCTGCGGGGCCATCGATGGCGGTGTCGCGGCGATGGTCGTGGTGACCGTGCGGGGCGGGATCAATCTGGGCCATCGCAGTTTCTTTCCCAGGGCCCCGGCCGGTACTGAAATCGCGGACGCCATGGCGGCCTTCATCAGTCAGTATTATCTGGAACGCCCCGTGCCGCCCGAGCTTCTGGTTGACCCCTTGCCCAGCGAAGACACGTCGCTGGCCGAGAATCTGACCAACCGCGCCAAGCTGAAAGTGGCCATCAAGACCAATGTGCGCGGCGAGCGGCGACGCTGGCTCGACAACACGCGTGCCACGCTGGCCCAGACCCTGTCGGCCCAGCTGGCCAGCCGCGCCGGGGTCGAAAAACGCCTGACGGCACTGGCCGATGCGCTGAATCTGTCCGAGCCGCCGATGCAGATGGCCTGCTTCGATATCAGTCACACCCGCGGTGAGAAAACGGTGGCCTCGTGTGTGGTCTTCGAGGCCGGGGCGCCGAACAAATCCGCATATCGACGGTTCAATATCACCGATATAGAGCCCGGTGACGACTACGCCGCCATGCGCCAAGCGCTTACACGACGATTCAAGCGGGTGCAGGCCGGCGAGGCGAAACTACCCGATCTGCTGTTGATCGACGGGGGCAAGGGCCAGCTCGGCGTGGCCGAACAGGTCCTCGATGGCCTCGGCGTGGCGGGTGTTCAGCTGCTCGGCGTGGCCAAAGGCTCGACCCGAAAACCGGGGCTCGAGCAGTTGTTCTTGCCGGGCCAGGACGCGCCTCTCATACTGCCGGCGGACTCGCCGGCGCTGCATCTGATCCAGCAGATTCGCGACGAGGCCCACCGATTTGCTATTGCCGCGCATCGAGGGCAGCGTGGCAAGGCGCGCAGCACATCCATGCTCGATGAAATCGAGGGCCTGGGGCCCAAGCGCCGCAAGGCGCTACTCAAGGCTTTTGGCGGGCCGAAGCAGGTCTCGCGTGCCGGCGTTACGGATCTTGCGCGGGTCGAGGGGATCAGCGCAGCCCTGGCCCAGCGTATTTATGATCATTTCCACGATACGGCCTGAGCGGGTCGGTCACTTCATCACAAGAGGCGCGCCTTGAATCTGCCGACCTGGTTGACCCTGTTCCGTTTGCTGTTGATTCCCTTCGTCGTGGGACTTCTGTTCGTGCGCATGCCCGGGTTCAACAGTGTAGCGGCCGTGTTGTTCGGTATTGCCCTGGCCACCGACTGGCTCGACGGGCACCTGGCGCGGCGCTGGAACCAGACATCGGATTTCGGTGCGTTTCTCGATCCTGTGGCCGACAAGCTCATCGTCTGCGGCGTGCTCGTGATGCTGACGTATCGGGCCCCGGAATTCTTCGTCGCGCTTCCGGCGGCCATCATCGTCGGCCGTGAGCTTACGGTCTCGGCCCTTCGGGAATGGATGGCCGAGCTTGGCGAGCGCGGCATCGTTGCGGTCGGTTCGCTCGGCAAGTACAAGACGGCCGTTCAGATGCTGGCGATCTTTCTCATGCTGTTCGATCTGTTCGAGCGCGGCACGATCTTTTTCGTTGGCGTGGCTCTGCTGGTTGTCTCATCGGCCATCACGCTCTGGTCCATGGTCTTGTATCTCAAACAGGCCTGGCCCCGCCTGACACGAGGGCAGGGCTCGATCGACGTCTGACGGCCAAGGTTGGCGCTGCCGGCCGGGCCTGGCTGGTTTCGTAAGTCCCTGAAGATTTTTCTGAATCAAGCCTTGACCGTCATCGCCAGATCTCTATAATGCGCACTCACAAGGCGGGAATAGCTCAGTGGTAGAGCACAACCTTGCCAAGGTTGGGGTCGCGAGTTCGAATCTCGTTTCCCGCTCCAAACGGCAAAACCCTGGCCGCAATGGCCGGGGTTTTTCTTTATCGAAGCAGCCCTGATAGATTCTGCTTCGACACCGGCCAGGTGGCAGAGTGGTGATGCAGCGGCCTGCAAAGCCGCGTACCCCGGTTCGATTCCGGGCCTGGCCTCCATATTCTCGTTGTCTTCCCCGGACACGGAAAACCGCCATCCTGCCCGGGTGGCGAAATTGGTAGACGCATGGGACTTAAAATCCCTTGGCCTTCGGGCCGTGCCGGTTCGAGTCCGGCCCCGGGCACCATTATCTGATACGAGTCTGACGGGCTCGCTCGATTGTGTGCTGCCGGGCGTTGCCACCGCATGGCAACGCGTTACACTCAGGTCATTCGTTTAAAAAACACCGAATAAAAACGATGGCAGGAGATAAAACCCTCGCGTTCGACCGGCTTCCCTCGGTTGCGCCGTACTATCTGCGTGCGGCCACGACGCTTTCCGGCGGGCTTGATTCGGGCCAGACCATTCCACGGATCGAGGCGCGTATCCCGAACCTGTCGATCCGGGCTGAGCACTTGGCACGTTACCGCAAGGTCTGTGGGTTCGCGCGGGCACAGACGCTGCCCGTTACCTATCCTCACGTGCTGGCATTTCCGCTGCATATGGCGGTGCTTACGCATCCAGCGTTCCCGTTGAAATTGCTTGGGCTGGTGCATATGCGCAATCGCATCGCGCAGCACCGGCCCCTGGGCGTGGACGAAGCGCTGGATCTCGTGATTTCGGTCGACGGGCATCGCGAAACGGCCAAGGGTATCGAGTTCGATCTCGTCACCGAGGCCTTTGCCGCAGACGGCGGGCCGGTCTGGCAGGCCAGCGGGACGATGCTTTCGCGTCAGAAGACCGGCGTGTCCGGTGGTGATAAAAACAAGCACAGCGGCCCGCCCACGCTGGACTTCACCCCGGACGCACAGACCGCTTGGTCGATTCCGGCCGATATCGGCCGAAGGTACGCCGCCGCCGCAGGCGACTACAACCCGATCCATCTGAGCCCGTATTCGGCCAAACTGTTCGGTTTCAAGCGTGCGATCGCGCATGGCATGTGGACAAAGGCACGCGCGGCCGCCGTATTGAGCGATCAGATCGGCGAATCCGCGGCCACGATCGACGTCGCCTTCAAGAAGCCGGTTTTCCTGCCCGCCAAGGCCGTGTTCTGTCAGGGCCCGTTGAACGGCGACCGCGGGTTCGCGCTGACCGATGAGTCGGGCGATGTTCATCATCTGACAGGTAATCTTGCCGTCGGCGACTAACGAAACTCGCTCGCCAGACGTTATCCTTCGCATACAGTCACGTTCGAAAGGCGGATCATGAGAATCAAGAAAGCGGTATTCCCAGTCGCGGGGCTGGGGACGCGGTTTCTGCCGGCCACGAAAGCCAGCGCCAAGGAAATGCTGCCGGTGGTCGACAAACCGCTGATCCAGTACGCGGTCAAGGAAGCGATCGCCGCTGGCGCGGAGGAGATGGTTTTCATAACGAGCCATGCCAAGAACTCGATCATGGATCATTTCGATCGAGACTACGAGCTGGAGGCCGCGCTCGAAGCCAAGGGCAAGAAAGAGCTGCTTGATGCCGTGCACGACGTTCTGCCGCCGGGTGTGAGCTGTGTGTATATTCGACAGCCCGAGCAATTGGGGCTGGGGCACGCGATCAATTGCGCGCTGCCAGCCGTGGGTGATCAGGACTTTGCCGTCATTCTCGCCGATGACTTGATCGCGGGATCGTTCCAGCCCTGCATGGCCCAGATGCACCGGGTATATCAGGAATACGGCACGAGCGTTCTGGCCGTACAACGCGTGCCCTGGGAAGAAACACACAAATACGGCATCGTCGAGGCCGAACAGATCGGCCCCGGTCTGTCCGAGATTCGTGGCATAGTCGAGAAACCCAAGACAGAAGACGCACCTTCGAATCTGGCCGTCGTTGGACGTTATATATTAACGCCGCGTATATTTCGTCTCATCGATCGAACGAAGCCCGGGGCCGGCAACGAGATTCAGCTGACCGATGCGATCGAGGCGCTGATGGGCGAGCAGACCGTGCTGGCCTACGAATTCGAAGGCAAACGCTACGATTGCGGCAGCAAGTTCGGGTATCTGAAAGCCAACGTCGAGATGGGGCTTCAGCATCCGGAGATCGGCGATGAGTTCCGCTCATACCTGCGCGGCCTGACAGATGGCTGGCTCGCCGACTCCGATGGCAAGATTGGTTGAAAAACAGCGCTGATCCGCGTCATATCGCGGCCTGGCGCCTGGCAAGACACGTTAGTTTGTTATCATATCGGCCCGGTCGCGGGGTGTGATCGAACGACCTCGCGCTGACGAACGACCAGGAGATGAGTCCGGCATCTCGCCCTGGTAACAACCTGTATCTATGAAAAGCGATCTGAACGACCAGTTCATCAGCACCTCGCCACTGTTCGGTGGTAACTCGGCGTATGTCGAGGACTATTACGAGCAGTATCTTCGCGATCCTGACTCGGTCGAGCCCAGCTGGCGCGAGTACTTCAAGAGTCTGAACGGCGGTGACGACAAGGATGTCGCGCACGGCCCGATCCGCGATTCGTTCGTGGATCATCAGCCTTCGGCGGGACAGGGCGCCTCGGCCAAGGCCGGCATGTCGTCGCGCGCGGCCCAGAAGCAGGCCGGCGTGCTGCAGTTGATCAGCCATTATCGCTCGCGCGGTCATCGCGTGGCTGATCTGGACCCGCTGGGTCTTTACAACCCCGCGCCGTTGCCGGATCTCGAGCCGGCATTTCATGGCCTGGCCGAAGCCGACATGGACAAGGTGTTCAACACCGGCTCGCTGTATGCCCATGACGACGAAATGGCGCTGCGCGACATCATCGACGTCTGCAAGCGGGTTTACACCGGGACCATCGGCACCGAGTACATGTACATCACCGACCCCGAGCAGAAGCGCTGGATTCAGCGCCGTCTCGAGGCGGGGGTGGAGCATCACGGGCTGGCCGAGAAAGAAAAGCTCGAAATCTTGCGTCAGCTGACTGCCGCCGAGGGGATCGAGCGGTACCTGCATACAAAATACGTCGGCCAGAAGCGTTTCTCTCTCGAGGGCGCCGACAGCATGATTCCGGCGCTTGATGAGCTGATCCGCTCATCGGCGCGTCATCATGTCGACGAGGTCGTGATCGGCATGGCCCACCGCGGCCGGCTCAACGTGCTGGTCAATATTCTGGGCAAGAGCCCGGGCGAGCTCTTTGCCGAATTCGAAGGCAAGTACGATATCGAAGAGCTCGACATGTCGGGGGACGTGAAGTATCACCTCGGCTTTTCGACCGATATCGAGATCGAGGATGAGCGCGTGCATCTGGTGCTCGCCTTCAACCCCTCGCATCTGGAAGCCGTCAATCCGGTGGTCGAGGGCTCGGTCAAGGCGCGCCAGACCCGGCGTCACGATGCCGCGGGCGAAACCGTGTTGCCGGTGCTGATCCACGGTGATGCCTCGTTCGCCGGCCAGGGCGTGGTGATGGAAACCATGCAGCTTTCGCAGGCCGAGGGGTATGCCACCGGCGGCACGATTCACCTGATCGTCAACAATCAGCTCGGGTTCACGATGCAGAACCCGATCACCGGCAAGCAGGGCGAGATCTCGCGAACCTCGCAGTATTGCACCGACATCGCCAAGATGCTCGAAGCGCCGGTCTTTCACGTCAATGGCGACGATCCGGAGGCCGTGGTATTCGTCACCCGTCTGGCCATGGATTATCGGGAAGCGTTCGGCAAGGACGTCATCATCGATATGATCTGCTACCGCCGTCAGGGTCACAACGAAGCAGACGAACCGGCCGTGACCCAGCCGTTGATGTATCAGAAAGTCAAGCAGATGCAGACCACGCGCATGCTGTATGCCAAGCATCTGCAGGACATCGGTCTGATCGACGGCGAGCATGCCCAGGAGCTTTTCGACGCCTACCGTGACGGCCTGGACGAAGGCAAGAACATCACCCGCACCACGCTGGGCCTGGTGGGCAACGAACACACGGTCGACTGGGGTCGCTACAGCCGCGACAAGTGGTCGAACGTGGTCGACACCTCGGTGCCGGTCGAAACGCTCCAGCGCTTGTCCAGTCAGCTCTACGACGAGCTTCCCGATGGCTTGGACCTGCACAAGCGGGTCGAGCGCATCGTCAGCGATCGGCAGAAGATGGCTGCCGGTGCCACGCGTGTCGACTGGGGCTTTGCCGAACACATGGCTTATGCCAGCCTGCTCGACGACGGATTTGATGTGCGCCTGTCCGGCCAGGATTCCGGTCGCGGCACGTTTTTCCATCGTCACGCGGTGATCTACAACCAGCAGGACGGCACGGAATATATTCCGCTCAACAACTGCTCTCGCGACGGCACGCGTTTCGATGTCAACGACACGCTGCTTTCGGAAATGGCGGTTCTTGGCTTCGAGTATGGCTACTCCACCGCCGATCCGCGCACGCTCACGATCTGGGAGGCCCAGTTCGGCGACTTCGTCAACGGGGCGCAGGTCATCATCGACCAGTTCATTTCGTCCGGTCGAGCCAAATGGGGGCGCATGTGCGGCCTGGTGATGTTCTTGCCGCACGGCTACGAAGGCCAGGGGCCGGAGCACTCCTCGGCGCGCCTGGAGCGCTTCTTGCAGCTGTGTGCCGAGCGCCACATGCTCGTCTGCGTGCCCTCCACGCCCGCCCAGTGGTTCCATCTGCTGCGCCAGCAGATGGTGCGCAACCTGCGTATGCCGCTGGTGGTGCTTACACCCAAGAGTCTGCTGCGGCATCGTCTGTCGACGTCGACCCTGGACGAGCTGGCCGAAGGCCATTTCCAGTTCATCATTGATGAGCCGAAAGATATCGATGCCGACAAGATCAAGCGTGTGGTCTTTTGTAGTGGCAAGGTCTATTACGACCTGCTGCAAGGGCGCGAGGATCGCGAGCTGGATGATGTGGCCATCGTGCGCATCGAGCAGCTCTATCCGTTCCCGGCCGAGGACTATGCCAAGGCCCTGGAGCGTTACAAGAACGCCGAGCAGGTTGTGTGGTGCCAGGAAGAGCCGGAAAACCAGGGCGCCTGGTATCAGATCAAGCATCGTCTGCAGGTGCCCCTGGCCGATCAGCACGAGCTGCTCTACGCCACGCGTCCGGGAGCGGCCACGACCGCCGTGGGTTATCACAAGCTGCACGTCAAACAACAGGAAGCGGTCATTGAAGCCGGCCTGGTCGGCGGCGAGCATCTGATCGAAAAAGGTACGGTCAAGGCCGATCCCCGCGGCAAGAAAGCGGGTATCCGGCACAAGCAATCGTAAGCGCCGAAACTCACTCGAATACGTCACGACAAGAGTCAGGAACTAAAAGCATGGCCACAGAAGTCAAGGTCCCGGAGCTGCCCGAATCCGTCAGTGAAGCCACGGTCGGCGAATGGCAGAAGAAACAGGGCGACGCCGTCGAGCGCGACGAGAATCTGCTCGATCTCGAAACCGACAAGGTCGTGCTGGAAGTGCCGGCTGTGGCTGCCGGCAAGCTGGTCGAGATCAAGGTCGAGGCCGGCGACACCGTGCAGGCCGGTGATGTGCTGGCAGTCATCGAAGAAGGGGCCACCGGCGATGCCGGTGGCGACGACACCGACGATGCTGATGCCGACGCCGCGGCTGACGAAAAACCGGAAAAAGACGACAACAAGGAAGACGAGAGCGATAGCGACAGCGCGCCGGACAAGGACGCTGGCGGCGATGCTGATGCCGAAGAAGGCGATGCCGATGCCGTAGCCAGCCCGGCGGCCAAGAAGCTGATGGCTGAAAACGACCTGAACGCTGCCGATATCAAGGGCAGTGGCAAGGACGGGCGCATCACGAAGGCGGACGTGCAGTCGGCCGTGGATTCAAAGCCGGCGAAGAAGTCGGGTGGCGATAAGAAAGCCGCCCAGAATAAAGCGCCGGAAGAGGCCGATACCGGCCGTGCCGATCGCCAGGCGCTGGGAGATCTCGGCGCCGAGCGCGTTGAACAGCGCGTGCCCATGACGCGTATTCGTTCGCGTATCGCTGAGCGTCTGCTGGATGCCAGCCAGAACACGGCCATGCTGACCACCTTCAATGAGGTGGACATGAAGGCCGTGATGGAACTGCGCGGTCGTTACAAGGAAGCCTTCGAGAAAGAACACGAGGTCCGTCTGGGCTTCATGTCGTTCTTCGTCAAGGCGGCTGTCGAAGCGCTCAAGCGCTACCCGATCGTCAATGCCTCGATCGATGAGGGCGATATCGTCTATCACGGCTTCTATGATATCGGTGTGGCCGTGTCCTCGCCGCGCGGGCTGCTGGTGCCGGTGTTGCGCGATGCCGATCAGATGTCCTATGCAACGGTCGAGTCCACGATCCGCGACTTGGGCAAACGGGCTCAGGACGGCAAGGTCACGATGGATGAAATGACCGGCGGTACGTTCACGATCACCAATGGCGGCGTATTCGGCTCGTTGCTGTCGACGCCGATCATCAATCCGCCGCAGTCGGCGATTCTGGGCATGCACGCGACCAACGATAAGCCGGTGGTGCGCGACGGCGAGATTGTCATTCGGCCGATCATGCAGCTGGCGTTGTCCTACGACCACCGCCTGGTCGACGGGCGCGACGCGGTTCTGTTCCTGAAAACGATCAAGGATCTGCTCGAGGACCCGTCGCGGCTGCTGCTGCAGATCTAGGGCGATTGCCGTTGCATGCGAGCCTGCGCCGAGTGTCCCACGAGATGGATTATGGGCAGCAGGACGAGGCGCAGCTCGCTCGGCATGTCATTCTGCCCTTGTGGGCTAGAATGCTGAATTGCCGGCGTGTTGTTGATTTCCGCACGCTTGTCGCGACGGGTCGGGCGGCACATCGGGCATTGCAGGATACGATTTGCGGTTCCCAGCGCGGCGCTCGCATGAAACGTCAACAGGTCCAAGGCCCATCGACTGTCACGCGCCTGCTTCCAGCTGGCGCGATTGTTTAAGCTTTTCCAAGGAACATCATGAGTTCATCCTACGATGTCATCGTGATCGGCGCCGGCCCGGCCGGCTACGTCTCCGCGATCCGTGCGGCGCAGCTCGGCATGAACACGCTGTGTGTCGATAACTGGCTGACCAAGGGCGATCGTCCGTCCCTGGGCGGCACCTGTCTCAATGCGGGCTGTATCCCCTCCAAGGCCCTGCTCGAGTCCAGCGAGCTCTATGAGCGCGCCCAGGGCGAGTTCAGTCAGCACGGCCTGTCGTTCGACAAGGTCGAGCTCGATATCGATCAGATGCAAAAGCGCAAGGCCGGCGTGGTCAGCGAGCTGACCGGCGGCATCGCCGGTCTGTTCAAGGCCAACGGCGTGGCGTCGTTGGCCGGTACAGCCCAGGTCATCGATTCCGGCAAGGTGCACGTCAAGACCCAGGACGGCGAGGAGCAGGAGCTCACCGCCGATCATGTGATCATTGCAACCGGCTCGGTGCCGGTCGAGCTGGATATCGCGCCGTTCGATAACGAATACATCCTGGATTCCTGGGGCGCGCTCGATAT
The DNA here is from genome assembly GCA_002715985.1 of Lysobacterales bacterium. Lineage (GTDB taxonomy): Bacteria > Pseudomonadota > Gammaproteobacteria > Nevskiales > Salinisphaeraceae > Salinisphaera. Next base: position 14,992 of record PBAO01000057.1, read on the forward strand.
GGAAGCCGTGCCGGAGAAGCTCGGTGTGATCGGGGCCGGTTATATCGGCGTCGAGCTGGGCAGTGTCTGGTCGCGTCTGGGGTCCGAGGTCACGATCCTTGAGGCCGTCGACGAATTCATGCCGATTGCTGATCGGGATATCGCCAAGGAGGCGCTCAAGACCTTCCGTAAACAGGGCCTGAACATCGAATTGTCGGCACGCGTGACGGCAACCCGCATCGAAGACGACAAGGTCGTGGTCGAGTACAGCAAGAACGATGAGACGCACACCGAAACCTTCGATCGTCTGATCGTGGCCGTGGGCCGTCGGCCGAACACGAAGAGCATCTGTGCCAAGGATGCGCGTGTGGAGCTGGACGACAAGGGCTTCATCGACGTGGACGATGCCTATCGCACCAGCCTGCCCGGCGTGTACGCCGTCGGCGATGTCATCGGCAACCCGATGCTTGCGCACAAGGGCATGGAAGAGGGCGTGGTCGTCGCCGAGATGCTGGATGGCCAGAAGCCGCACATGAACTACGATGTGATTCCGTCTGTGGTTTATACCGCGCCCGAGCTGGCCTGGGTCGGTCGAAGCGAGGCGCAACTCAAGTCGGCCGGCGTCGACTATCGAGTCGGCCAGATTCCGTTCGCCTCGAACGGGCGGGCCAAGGCGATGGCCCACCAGGGCGGCTTCGTCAAGATGATCGCCGATGCCGATACGGACGAGATTCTCGGTGTTCACATGATCGGGCCGTATGTTTCTGAGATGATTCAGGAAATCGTTGTGGCCATGGAGTACAAGGCGGCCAGCGAGGACATCGCCCGGATCATCCATGGTCACCCGACGCTGGGCGAAGCAGTCCATGAAGCCGCACTCGCGGTTTCCGGCCGGCCGATCCATTTCCCGCCCAAGAAAAAGAAGACCTAGTCGATACGTCCCGGCGGCTGGATGAACACCCTCGACGGCCACTTGCCGCTCGAGGGTTTTTTGTGTCTTGATGAAGGCAATTGCCGCTCGTTAAGGGCCTGTTGATGGTTCGCATGAGTCCGCGCCACGTGCTGTATTGCCGCACAATGGTGCTTATTCCCTCGGCTTGGGCCACAAATCGGGCGTCGCGGCGTCGCGAGTCTTCAGCGTGGCAGAGCACGACCCCGTGATTCGTGCCTTGCAGCGCACGATTGGCCGTTTCCGAAACGGCGCTCGGACGAAACATCACCAGGCCCTGTCATGAACACACCTGATCGTCACGACGACTCGCTGGCCAAACGGCCACCGAGCGACACGGATACGACAAACCATCACCACACGACGGGCGAGAACCGCCCGGCGCTGCCGGCGTTGAGCCTGGCCGCTCTCGGCATCGTCTACGGCGATATCGGCACCAGCCCGATCTATGCGTTGCGCGAAGCATTTTTCGCCCATGCCGCGATCGACACCCGGGCCGCCAGTATCTATGGCGTGCTATCGCTGATGTTCTGGTCGTTGATTGTCGTGATCTCGATCAAGTATCTATCGGTGGTGATGCGGGCCTCGAACAACGGCGAGGGCGGCATCATTGCGTTGGTGGCGCTATTGAACCCCTGGAAGGCCGAGCGGGGCAGTCGTCGTTATCTGCTGATGCTGATGGGCCTGTTTGGTGCGGCGTTGCTTTACGGCGATGGAACGATCACCCCGGCGATCTCGGTGCTGAGTGCCATCGAAGGATTGGAGGTCGCCACGCCGGCTTTTACGCCGTATATCGTGCCGATCACGATCGTGATTCTCATCGGCCTGTTCTCGATTCAGCGCCAGGGTACGGCGCGTGTGGGCGCCTGGTTCGGGCCGGTAATGCTGGTGTGGTTCGCGACCCTGGCGATGCTTGGCATCGGCGGTATCCTGCATCATCCGGATATCCTGGCCGCGGTAAATCCGGCTTATGCATGGACGTTCTTCGCGGCCAACGGCTTTGCCGGTTTTCTCGTCATGGGTACGGTATTCCTGGTGGTCACCGGCGGTGAAGCCCTGTATGCCGATATGGGCCATTTCGGGCTGGCGCCTATTCGGGCCGCATGGTTCTTGGTGGTGCTTCCCGGTCTATTGTTGAACTATTTCGGTCAGGGTGCGCTCATGCTGGCCCATCCCGAGACCCGGCAGCCGTTTTATGCGCTGGCGCCTGACTGGGCGCTGCTACCGGTCGTGGGGATCGCGACACTGGCGACTGTCATTGCCTCGCAGGCCGTCATTTCCGGCGTGTTTTCCCTGACGCGCCAGGCGATTCAGCTCGGCCAGCTCCCGCGCATGCGGATCGTGCAGACATCACGCGATTCCTACGGTCAGATTTATATTCCGGTGGTCAATGTTTTGCTGATGATCGCCACGATCGGGCTGGTGGTCGGTTTTCAACGCTCCGAGCATCTGGCCTCGGCTTACGGGGTGGCCGTATCGCTGGATATGGTCATCACCACGATTCTGGCGTTCTTCGTGGCATATCGCTGGAACTGGTTTCCCAAGCTGGCCGGCGGCGTGGCCGTGGTCCTGCTCGCGGTGGATCTCTCGTTCTTCGGGGCCAACGTGTTCAAGATTCCCGATGGCGGCTGGTATCCGCTGCTCCTGGCCGGGCTGATCTTCTTCGTCATGGCCACCTGGCGTACGGGGCGCGCGATCGTGCGTGCGCGTCTCGATGAAAAAAGCGATCCCATCGAACGCTTTATTGACCATCTGAGCCCGGAACTGGTGCGCATCCCCGGAACGGCCGTGTTCATGTCGGTATCCGGGCAGAAGACACCGGCGATGCTGGCCCACCATGTACGCCTGAACCGTTGTCTGCATGAGCAGGCGTTGATCGTGACCGTTCACATCATGGACGTACCCCGTGTGCCGGCGGCCGAGCGTATTCGTATTGCCAGCCTGGCGAACGGCTTTCATCAAGTCGATCTCTACTACGGGTTCATTCAGGCCACCCATGTGCCGGTCGGGCTGCGGCTGTGCCAGGAATTCGGCCTGGAGGTCGATCTGGAGACCACGACATTCTATGTCGGCCGCGAAAGTCTGATTCCGGATAGTCAGGTACCGGGCATGCCGGTCTGGCGCGAACGCCTGTTCGCGTTCATGGCGCGTAATGCCAACTCGGCCACGCAACAGTTTCATCTGCCCTCGGAGCGCGTGGTCGAGCTGGGCATCCAGATCCGGCTATAGCCGGCTACGGCTGGTAAACTGTCGGCCATGCTTGGAACATGAGGCAGTTATGGCAGGGCATAGCAAATGGGCCAATATCCAGCACCGGAAAAAGGCCCAGGACAAGAAACGCGCCAAGGTGTTCACGCGTCTGATTCGTGAGATCACGGTCGCCGCCCGTATGGGCGGCTCGGATCCCGACGCCAACCCGCGTCTGCGCCTGGCCTGGGACAAGGCCCTGGCTGCCAACATGCCCAAGGACAACATCGAGCGTGCGGCCAAGCGCGGCGCGGGCGAGGACGGGGCCGACAACTACGAAGAGATCCGCTACGAGGGCTACGGCCCGCAGGGCGCGGCCATCATGGTCGACTGCATGACGGACAACCGGAACCGCACGGTCTCGGAGATCCGCTACGTCTTCTCGCGTAACGGCGGCAACATGGGCGCGGATGGCTCGGTGGCCTATCTGTTCGATCGCAAGGGCATTCTGCTGTTCTCACCCGAGGTAGACGATGAACACGTGCTGGCCCCGGCACTGGAAGCCGGCGCGGAGGATCTCGTCGAGTACGAGGATGGCTCGTTCGAGGTGCTGACTGCCCCCGACGACTACGCCGCGGTTCGGCGCGTCATCGAGGATGCCGGCTACGAGCCGGCCCAGGGGGATGTGACGATGCGTCCGGCGACCACCGTCGAGCTGTCCGGCGAAGCAGCGCAGACCTGCCTGAAGCTCATCGATGCGCTTGAAGATCTCGACGACGTGCAGGATGTCTATACCAACGTCGAGTTCGATGAAGCCACGTTGTCCGAAAACGAGGCGGCATAACGCGTGCCCGGCCCGCGTTCCGTCACCGTGCCGCGTATTCTGGGCATCGATCCCGGCTCCACGATCATGGGGTTTGCGGTCGTCGACGGCGGGGCCCGGCCATCGCAGTGCGTCATCGATTGTCTGCGTCTGCCCAAGACCGATTTTCCGACCCGGCTGGGCCTGATCTTCGAGCGGCTGACGGCCGTGATCGCCGAATGGCAGCCGGACGAAATGGCGATCGAGAACGTTTTCGTCTCGCGTAACGCGGCCTCTGCGCTGAAGCTCGGCCAGGCACGCGGGGCCGCGATCTGTGCCGGCGCGGCGGCCGGATTGCCGGTGGCCGAGTATACCCCCTCGCAGATCAAGCAGGCCGTGGTCGGGCGCGGCAGCGCCGACAAGGCACAGATTCAGCACATGGTGGCCATGCTGCTCGCCGTGCCGGGCAAGCTACAGGCCGATGCCGCGGATGCGGCCGCCGTGGCACTCTGTCATGCCCATACCGCCCACACGGCCGGGCGTATCCAGCAGGGCACACAGCGCAGCAGGGCACGCGCATGATCGGACGTCTTCGAGGCCAGCTGATCGAGAAACAGCCGCCACGCCTGGTCATCGACGTGGCCGGCGTGGGCTATGAGGTCGAGGCGCCCATGTCGACCTGTTTCGGTCTGTCCAGCACACAGGGCGAGATCACGCTGCTGACGCAGATGGTCGTGCGTGAAGATGCCATGCTGCTCTACGGATTTGCCACCGAGCAGGAGCGACAGCTCTTTCGTGAGCTGATCAAGGTGTCGGGTATCGGGGCCAAGCTCGCCCTGACCATTCTCTCCGGCATGAGCGTGGCGGATTTTGTGGCCACCATCGAAGCCGATGATGCAGCCCGGCTGACGGGCCTGCCCGGTGTGGGCAAGAAAACAGCGGCACGCCTGCTCATCGAGATGCGGGACAAGCTTTCCGGCACCGCGATTGCGCCCACCCTGGGTGCGGCCAGCGCACAGGCCACGGCCGGCGACAGCACGGGAGCCGACGATGCCACCGGCGTTGCGCGCCAGGCACTGGTGGCCCTGGGCTACAAGCCTGCCGAGGCCGACCGGCTGCTGCGGGGGCTGTCGAATGAGGATGAGGACAGCGAAACCCTGATTCGCGAAGCGCTCAAGCGCGCGGTCCGTTGAGCCGATGAGCACCCCCTCCGACGGCATCGATAAAGGCGAACGGCTGATTGCCGGCGCGGCGCGCCCCGAAGAGGGCCGCTTCGATCGTGCGCTGCGGCCCACGCGGCTGGCCGACTATGTAGGCCAGCCCGAGGTCTGTGAGCAGCTCGATATCTTCGTCTCCGCGGCCCGCAACCGCGGCGAGGCCCTCGATCATGTCCTGATCTTCGGCCCGCCGGGTCTGGGCAAGACGACGATGGCCCAGGTCATTGCCAACGAGATGAACGTGGGGTTTCGCCAGACCTCCGGGCCCGTATTGGAGAGGCCGGGTGATCTGGCCGCGCTGTTGACCAATCTCGAAGCCAATGACGTGCTGTTCATCGACGAGATTCATCGCCTGTCGCCGGTGGTCGAGGAAGTGCTCTATCCCGCGCTCGAGGATTACCAGATCGATATCGTTATCGGTGAAGGCCCGGCTGCGCGCTCGATCAAGCTCGACCTGCCGGCGTTCACCCTGGTGGGGGCTACCACGCGCGCCGGGGCGTTGACCTCGCCGCTGCGGGATCGGTTCGGTATCGTGCAGCGCCTGGAATTCTATTCTCAGGCCGATCTGGCCTCGATCGTGACCCGCTCGGCGGGCATTCTGGGTATCGAGATCGAGCCCGCCGGCGCCGATGAAATCGCGCGTCGGGCCCGCGGCACGCCGCGTGTGGCCAATCGGTTGCTGCGCCGGGTGCGCGACTATGCCGAGGTGCGTGCCGACGGGCGCATCGCCGGCCACGTGGCGGCACGGGCCATGGACATGCTGCGCGTGGACGACAACGGCTTCGACATGATGGATCGCAAGCTGCTCGAGGCGCTGATCCACAAGTTCGAGGGCGGGCCGGTCGGCGTCGAGAGCCTGGCGGCCGCGATCGGCGAGGCCCGCGAGACGATCGAGGATGTCATCGAGCCGTATCTCATCCAGCAGGGCTTCATGATGCGCACGCCGCGCGGGCGTATGGCCATGCCGCTGACCTATCGCTACTACGGGTTGCCGGCTCCGGGGCCGAGCCGCGCGGAATCGCCCGATCTGTTTATCGACCATGACGAATCAAGCGCCTGATCGCTATCCTCTGCGCGTCTTCTATGAAGACACCGATGCAAGCGGCGTGGTCTATCACGCCAATTATTTGAAATACTTCGAACGGGCCCGCACCGAGTGGCTGGAAGCCCGCGGGTTCGATCACACATGCCTGGCACGCGATCACCGGATCGTTTTCACGCTGGCCGATCTGCGGCTGAGCTTCAAACGCCCGGCCCGGCTGGACGATCGTCTTGTCGTTGTGACCCGGGCTTTGGAACCCAAGCGCGTACGTATGGTCTTTACACAGGAGATATGGCGTGACGATAGCTGCCTGATTCAGGGCGAATTCACGGTTGCCTGTGTCAATATCGCGACCTTCAGACCGGCACGCCTGCCACTTGTGATGACCGAGGAGCACTAGATGAATCTTGCTGCCGACATGAGCCTGTGGGGGCTCGTGATGCAGGCCAGTACCCTGGTCAAGGCCGTCATGCTGTTATTGCTGCTGGCGTCGGTTGTTTCCTGGGCGGTCATATTCGCCAAACAGCGCCGGATCAAGCGCGTGGTCAAGGACATGAACCGGTTCGAGGATCGGTTCTGGTCGGGTGGCAACGTGCGTGACATCTACGACGACGTGCATCGGCATCACCACACGCCGGAAGGCATGCCCGCGTTGTTCACGGCCGGCTATGAAGAGCTCAAGCGGCGCCGCGATGCCGGTGATACGGCGCGTGCCGAAATCGTGCCCTCGGTCCAGCGCGCCATGCGCGTGGCCGACTCACGCGAGTTCGAGAAACTCGAAGCAGGCCTGGCCTTTCTGGCCACGGTGGGCTCGATCAGCCCATACGTCGGCTTGTTCGGCACGGTCTGGGGCATCATGAGCGCCTTCATCGGCCTGGGCAACGTTCAGCAGGCCAGCCTGGCCATGGTGGCCCCTGGCATCGCCGAGGCCCTCATCGCCACGGCCATGGGTCTGTTCGCTGCCATTCCGGCGGTGGTCGGCTACAACTATTTCAGCAATCGCCTGGATTTCATCGATAACCGCTTCGATACGTTCATGGATGAAATGGCCGGCATCGTCGAGCGCGGGGTTCAATCGGCCACGCCGATGTCCAAAGCACGCGATAAGCAGCAGGCCAGCGAACCCGTCGAGCCGGCCCGCACCGCGCCCGAGCTGTAAGAGAGCGCCATGGGAAGCCGTTCGAGAAAACGCCAGGGCCGTCGGCGCCTGGCCAGCGAGATCAACGTCGTGCCGTATATCGATGTCATGCTGGTGCTGCTCATCATTTTCATGGTGACCGCGCCGCTGCTGACCACCGGTGTCAACGTTGATCTGCCCAAGGCGCCGGCCAAGGTGTTGGACATGGCCGAGGACAAGCCGGTCGTGTTGACCGTAACCGCCGACGGCGACTATTCCTTGAACGTGGGGCCGTCACCGGACGAGCCGTTGTCGTCTGATCGTATCGTCACGATCGTCGGCCAAGTGCTCGCCGCTCGGCCCGAGGCGCCGGTCGCGGTACGCGGCGATGGGCAGGGCAACTATGCAGATGTGGTACGTGGCATGGTGATGCTGCAACAGGCGGGTGCCGAAAAGGTCGGCCTTATCACGGACAACGTCGATGCGTCGGATAGCGGGTCGCGTTGATGCTGGATCTGCTTGAGAAGATCGGCGAACACTGGCGAGCGGTACTGCTGGCCGTGCTCGTGCACGCGGGGCTTGCCGCCGGACTCTTGTTCAGTCTGGATTTTCTGCAGCCGGCCAGTCGCGGCAACCAGGGCGAGTCGATCGTCGAAGCCAGCGTGATGTCTTCGGAACAGATCGATGCCATGGCGGCTCAAGATCAGACAGAGCGTGTCCCGCCGAAACGCCAGCCCGAACCCGGCACGCCGTCGACCGACACAGCAGACAAGGCCGCCGAGCAACAACAGGCCGAGCGTGAGCAGGCCGAGGCTCGGCGCGCCGCGCGCGAGCGTCGAGCACAGGCTGAGGCCGCAAAACGCGAACGGGCCGAACAAGCGGCAGCCGAGAAAGCGCGTGCTCGGGAAAAAGCTCGGGCCGAGGCAAGACATGAGGCGGCCGAAAAAGCCCGCCAGAGACGCCAGGCCGAAGAAGAAGAACAGAAACAACAGGCCGAGGCCGAGCAGGAAAAAGCTCGGATGGCTAAAGAAGAGGCGGCCCGAGAGAAGGCCGCCAAAGAAAAGGCCGAGGCACAAGCGAAGGCGAAAGCCGAGGCGGAACGGGCCAAAGCCAAAGCCGAGAAAGAGCGCGCCGCTAAGGCCGCCGAGGCCGCCAAGGCCAAGGCCGAGGCCGAGAAACAGGCCGAAGCGAAACGACAGGCAGCTGCGGAAGCCGCCCGCCAGAAAAAAGAGCAGGCGGCCGAGGCCGCACGTAAACGAGCCGAGGCCGAAGCTCGGGCCGAAGCAAAAGCCAAGGCCGAAGCCGCCGCCAAGGCCAAGGCTGAAGCCGAGGCCAAGGCTCGAGCGAAAGCCCGGGCCGAAGCAAAAGCCAAGGCCGAAGCCGCACGCCGCGCGCGTGAAGAAGCCGCCCGCCAGGCCGCGGCTCGGTCGCAGCTGGAAAAAGCCCTGGCACAGGAGGCGGCAGGGCGCCAGGCCGCGGCAAACCAGCGTGCGTTGGCCGGTTATATCCAGGCCATCCGCAACAAGGTTGAAGCCAACTGGATCCGCCCGCCGGGGGCAAAGGATGTGACCTGCAAGGTTCACGTCAAACAATTGCCCGGCGGTCAGGTGGTTAACGTGCGAGTGGTCAACTCTTGTGGTGGCCCGGCGCTGGATCGCTCGGTCGAGCAGGCGATCTACAAGTCGGATCCCTTGCCGTCGCCGCCATCAGGTAATCTCTTTCAATCGGATATCGAATTCACGTTCAGGCCGGACTCATGATCGAAACCAAACGAAAATCCTGGCTCGCACGCTTTTGCCTGATTGCGGTGGCCGCGTGCATGGCGCTGCCGGCCCAGGCTGCGCTCGAGGTCGATATCACCCAGAGCTCGGATCAGGCGATCCCGATCGCCATCGCGCCGTTCAAGACCAACGGCCAGAGCCTGCCGGTCGATATCTCCGATATTGCCAGTCGCGATCTGGCCTCGACCGGCCTGTTCCGAACGTTCAGCCGTGCCAACATGACCGGGTCACCGGCAACGCCGGAGGCTGTCAACTATCAGAGCTGGGCAGCGCAGGGCGTGGACAATCTGGTAATCGGCTCGGCTGCACGCAACGCCGCAGGCGGCTATCGCATCACGTTCTATCTTCTGGATGTCGCGCGCCAGCAGGCGGTCACAAGCTTTCAGATCAACGTCGGTGGCAACCAGCTGCGTGATGCCGGTCATATGGTCGCGAACCTGATCTATGAGCGTTTCATCGGCAAGAAGGGTTATTTCCTGTCGAACATTGCCTATGTGACAGTCACCGGCAACACGGCCAATAACCGCACGTTCCGTCTGGTGGTCGCCGACTATGATGGCAGCCAGCCCTCGACGATCTACTCCTCGCAGGATCCGGTCATGTCGCCGGCCTGGTCGCCGAGCGGTGATCGGATCGCGTATGTCGCCTTCGATGTCTACGAAGGCACGAGCAACTTGCGTATTCAGGACCTGTCCAGCGGGCAGGCACGCACGATCTCGGCCGGCCACGGCGTCAACGGCGCGCCGGCATGGTCACCGGACGGCCAGAAGATCGCGTTCGCAAAATCCGCCAATGGCGACACCGAGCTGTTCATCTATGACCTGGCAACCGGCCAGACGCGTCAGTTAACGCGCAGCGGTGCGATCGATACCGAGCCGACCTGGTCGCCAAACGGTCGCGAGATCGTGTTCACCTCCGATCGTGGGGGGCAGCCACAGCTGTACCGAATGGACACCGATGGTGGAGGTATCCAGCGACTGACCTATGAAGGCAGCAGCAATCAACGCGCCGATTTCGCACCCGACGGCAAGTCGATCACCTATATTCAGAAAAGTGGCAATGGCTTTCGTGTTGCCGTCATGGATCTCGAGACCAATAATGTACGCATCCTGAGTGATGGTCCGCAGGACGACAGCCCGGCCTTTGCCCCGAACGGCCAGGCCGTGCTCTATGCTCGCCAGAGCGGACGCAACGCGCTGTCGCTTGTATCGCTGGATGGCAACGCCGAGTCCACGCTTTCACAGGCCGGCGAGGTACGCGAGCCGGCCTGGGGCCCGCTGGGTTATTGATCCGTTTCAAATTTTCCACCAACAAAACCATTCCGATTCGTCGGCATGAACAAATCAAAGGAGCTTCTCATGGGTCATATGTCATTCGGCAGCGGTCGTCAGGTACTGCTGGCAGCAACGCTGGTTGTCGCGGCGCTGTCAGTCACCGCCTGTGGCGGCAACAAGAACGTGCGTGGCGCTGCACCGGGCATGCCGCAGGCGGGCATGAACGAGCAGGGCCAGGGCCAGGGCATGGGGTCAGGCCGGGATATCGATGTGCGTGGCCTGGAGGGAATTCCCGCCGAGGATCGTCATCTGTTCACTGATCCGAACAACCCGCTGTCCACGCGCACGATCTACTTCGATCTGGATAGCAGCGCCATTCCGTCGCGCTTTTCCCAAGCAATTCAGGCGCACGGCCAGTATCTGTCCAACCACCCGAACGTCCACCTGCGCCTAGAAGGCAACACGGATGAACGCGGCACCCGAGAATACAACGTCGCTCTGGGGCAGCGTCGCGCTCATTCGGTCAAGCAGGCCGTCGTGCTTTCCGGGGCCAGCGCCGGTCAGATTTCGACCATCTCCTACGGTGAAGAACGCCCGGCTGTCCTGGGCCAGGACGCGGAGTCCATGAACAAGAACCGTCGCGTCGACTTCATCTACACCAATAACTGATGATCGTTACCATGCGCGCAACTATTCGCAACACATTGGTGGCGGCGGCTCTGGTCGCACCGTTCGGTGCCGCTCAGGCGGCACCGACGATGCAGCTTGCCCAGAACAACACGGGCCCCAATCTGTTTGCGCTGTATCAGCAGATACAGCAGCTGCAGCAAGAAGTCCGGGATCTGAACGGGCAGATCGATACGTTGCAGTACAAGCTGAATCAGCAGAAGCAGGGCCAACGAGACCTGTATCAGAATATCGACAAGCGCCTGGCCAAGCTCGAATCCGGAGCAGCCGGTGATACGGCCTCATCGGAGGGGGCGGCTGCGCAAGCCGGCGGCCAGACAGGCCCGGTCGATCCGGCCGTGCAGTCGGCCTATATGGCCGGGTTCAATAAGCTCAAGGACGGCGATTATCTCGCGGCCATCGATGCCTTCAAAGCATTCGTGGCCGCGAATCCCGAAACGGCGCTGACGCCCAATGCCTGGTACTGGATGGGCGAGGCCTATTACGTACAACAGAAACCGGACGCGGCCCGGCAAGCGTTCGAGACCGTGGTCAAGCGGTTTTCGGCATCGCCCAAGGTCGCGGATTCGTTGTACAAGATCGGGCTGATTCAGGCGTCCAGCGGCCATAACGACAATGCACAGGCCACGTTCGAGCGCGTTGTCTCGCAATATCCGGATAGCGATGCCGCCGACCAGGCGAAGTCCCGGCTGTCCGGCGATAACGGCTAGCTCGTGTCCGATGTCATAGATCGTGCGAGCGCTCGCTGGACCGATGGGATCAGCGACAGCCGATGGGCCGAGCGGATCGATGCGCTGCGTATCACTGAAATCTTCTGTTCGCTCCAGGGCGAGGCCAACGATGCCGGGCGTGTGTGTACCTTCGTCCGGCTGACCGGCTGCCCGTTGCGGTGTCACTACTGTGATACGGCGTATGCCTTTCAGGGCGGGCAGTGGCAGAAGATCGATGCGATCATCGAACAGGTCGAAGCACTGGGGGCACATCACGTATGTGTCACCGGCGGCGAGCCGCTGGCCCAGCCGAACGTCGTGCCCCTGATCGCTCGTCTGTGCGATGCCGGGTATGCGGTATCCGTGGAAACCGCTGGGGCGCTGGATATCCGTTCCGTGGATACCCGTGCCTCACGCGTGGTGGATATCAAGACGCCGGCCTCGGGTGAATCCGCGCGTAATCGGTGGGATAATATCGAGGCGCTGACCGCCCACGATCAGCTCAAGTTCGTGATCTGCTCTCGGGCCGACTATGAGTGGGCCCGGGCACGGCTCGGCGAGATCGAGGTGCCAGACGGCTGTACGGTCTGGTTTTCACCCTCTGCCGGAGAGATCACGGCAAGAGAGCTGGCTGACTGGATCGTGGCTGACCGGTTGCCCGTCAAGTTTCAGATGCAGCTGCACAAGCTGTTGTGGGGCGACGCGCCGGGCTATTAGCCTCACCCGGCAGTTGCCGCGCCTGAACATATCAAGCAAGCAAGGTGAACGTGTCGCAAGCAACCGATCAAGTCGCAGTCGTTCTGTTGTCTGGCGGGCTGGATTCGACAACCTGCCTGGCCGAGGCCAAAGCTGCAGGGCATGAAGTCTATGCCGTGAGCTTCGACTACGGACAGCGCCATACCGCAGAGCTGGCCGCGGCGCGCAGGATCGCCACCAGCGCAGGCGTGGCCGAGCACAAGGTCGTGACCATCGATTTCGACGGCATGGGCGGTTCGGCGCTAACCGATGCCTCGATCGCTGTACCCGAAACACCGGGCCAAGGCATTCCGAGTACCTACGTGCCGGCCCGGAACACGCTGTTCCTTTCGGTGGCTCTCGGCTGGGCCGAGATACTCGAGGCCGGCGCGATCTATATCGGCGTCAACGCTGTGGATTATTCCGGCTACCCGGACTGTCGGCCCGAGTTCATCCAGGCGTTCGAAGCGCTCGGACGTCTGGCGACCAAGACCGGTGTCGAAGGCCGACCGATCGAGATACGGGCGCCGCTCATGCATCGAACCAAGGCCGAGATCATTCGTCGCGGGCATGAACTCGGCGTCGATTACAGCCAGACCATCAGCTGCTATCAGGCAGACGAGCACGGTCGCGCCTGTGGCGTATGCGATGCCTGTCGTCTACGCGCGACCGGTTTTGCCGAGGCCGGCGTGCCGGACCCGACGCGCTATATCGGTTAGCCATGCGCGGCGGATGGCCCCGAAGGGGCGCGTGCACAAAAAAGCCGGCGCGAAGCCGGCTTTTTCTTGTCTGGTGGGTCGTGCAGGATTCGAACCTGCGACCAATTGATTAAAAGTCAACTGCTCTACCAACTGAGCTAACGACCCCGAGAGAGCGC
>PBAO01000058.1 GCA_002715985.1 Lysobacterales bacterium
GCCAGGGGGCCCACGCCCGGGGCAAACGTCGCCGCCGTGCCGGTCGTGCCCCAGAGCACGGCAGCAACGAGAACCCCCAGAGCGCCCAGGGATGCACTGTAGTCGGCCGCGGTCACGGCCGCGCCAGCCGGTCGGCGACCATCGCGAGCGTTATTTCACGACGCTGGCGATCGCGTTACAGACGTATTCCATGTTGGCATCGTTGAGCCCCGCCACGTTGGCCCGGCCCGAGCCCACCATGTAGATGCTGTGCTCGTCGCGCAGGGTTTCGACCTGATCCTTCGACAGCCCGGTGTAGGAGAACATGCCGCGCTGCTGGGCCACGTGGGCAAAGCGCTCGGCCAGGCCATGCGGCTCCAGACCTTGCACGAACTTCTGGCGCAGCTCGTTGATGCGCCCGCGCATCTCGGCCAGCTCGTCGTGCCACATGGCATAGAGCTCGGGGTCGTTGAAGATGGTGGCCACGATGGCGCTGCCGTGGGCCGGCGGGTTGGAGTAGTTTTCCCGCGCGGTGATGGCCAGCTGCGAGCGAACGTCTTCCATGGCCTCGGTATCGGCGGCCACGGCGATGAAGCAGCCGGTACGCTCGCGATAGATGCCGAAGTTCTTCGAGCACGACTGCGTGATCAATACCTCGCCCAGGTTCTCGGCCAGCAGACGTGCGCCGTAGGCGTCTTCGTCGATGCCATCGCCAAAGCCTTGATAGGCGAAATCCACCAGCGGCAGCAGCTCGCGCTCCTTCACGATCTCGAGCACGGCCTGCCATTGCTCGGCCGACAGATCGAAGCCCGTGGGGTTATGACAGCAGGCATGCAGCACGACGATATCGCCCTTGGGGATCGTCTTGAGTGCGGCGGCCATGCCCTCGAAGTCGAGCTGGTTATGCTCGTCCACGTAAGGGTAGCGCTGGATATCCAGCCCGGCGGCCGAGAACACGCCCAGATGGTTCGGCCAAGTGGGATCACTCAGCCAGATCGATTTGCCCGGCAATTGGCTGGCGATGAAGTCCGCGGCCAGGCGCAGCGCGCCGGTGCCGCCGGGCGACTGTGTCGCGCTGGCGCGGTTGTCTGCCAGTACCGGGCTGTCGGCGCCGAAGACCATCTTGAGCACGTGCTCGCCGTAGGCCGGGTCGCCGTGCGAGCCGATATAAGCCTTGGTCGCCTCGTCGGCGATCAGCTTCTTCTCGGCGGCCTTGACCGCACGCATGATTGGCGTAATGCCGTCCTCATCGCGATAGACGCCCACGCCCAGATCGACTTTCTTGGGGTTGGGGTCGTCCTTGAACTGCTGGATCAGGCCGAGAATCGCGTCGCCGGGCACGCGCTCAATCGCATCGAACATACATCGCCTTTTCGCGTCATGGGCGGGCGCCGCCGCACCGCCGGAATCGAGATACGCCAAGTTTAACGTCTCGTTGCGCTCTTTGCCGCGCTCGCCTGCCTGAAAAGATCCTGACGGCCTCGACCGCCCGGTTTGGCCCGGTGCAAGCGCGTGTCCCGAGCAGGCACCGATCCTCTTTCAACCCGGCAAGGCGTCGGCGGCGCGGCGATCGCCAACAAGCGAACGCGACCTGCGATATTCATCCCGGCGAGAGGCCGCGTGCCCGCACCGGGATTGATCGCCGCGGCTGCGCGCTCGACACTACGCGCCTGCAAACCGACACGCCGCCCCATGATCGATCATCCCGTACGTCTGGCCGTCTTCGATATCGACGGCACGCTCATCAACCGTGCCCATCCGCTTGGCGAGCGCCAGATCAACGCACTACGCGGCCTGCACGAGTCAGGCATCGCGGTGGCACTGGCCAGCTCGCGCCAACGCGCATCCTTGCTCGATCTGGCCGCCATCTTCGATCTGCCGCTGTATCTCGTCTCCTACAACGGCCCGCTGGTCAATGCACCCGACGGCACCCGGATCGCGGCCACGGAAATCGATATCCCGGCCGATCTAGGCGCTGTGCTCGCCACGTATGTCGCCGCTGGCGGCTGTGTTCATGTCTATACCATCGACGGCTGGCAGGCCTACGGCCCGGACTGGCGGATCGACAACGAGGCCACCGGCGGCGGGGTAACGCCGACCCTGCGCCGCGCCGAAGTCGAGCCCGCCGAATTGCCGGCTCGCGCGCTCAAGATCATGTGCGATGGCAACATCGATGCGCTCACCGACGTCCGCACCGCCGTAGCCAACCACCCGGATCTCGTCATGTCCTGGTCCGGCACCGAATGCCACGATATCCATGCCGTGGATGCCACCAAGGGCCACGGCTTGCGGCGCCTGGCAAACCACCTGAACATCGACCCGGCGCACAGCATCGCCTTCGGCGATGCCGACTCGGATATCACCATGCTGCAAGCGGCCGGCACCGGCTTTGCCATGGGCGAAGCCAACGAGCGCGTCATCGCAGCCGCCGATCGGCGCCTGCGCGCGCCGGGGTCGGGCGATCTCGAGAGCCTGCTCTTCGAGATCGCCGCGGTTGATTGTTGAAAATGATGATGAAGCGCGTATGCGGTGGCTCGGTCGCGTGACTTCAATGCCGCCGCGCGGCGTATTCAAAATCCACTTCGTCCGGCGCGGCGCCGCTGCGCTGGCCGGTCTCGAGGCGGTCGATCGTTTCGAGTTCGGTTTCAGTCAGGGCGAAGTCGAAAACGTCGATGTTGTCGGCGATCCGTTCGGGCCGGATCGATTTGGGAACGACGGCGACGCCGCGTTGCAGGTGCCAGCGCAGCATGATGTGGGCCGGTGTCTTGTCGTGGGCCGCGGCGATGGTGGCCAGCGTGGTATCGGTGAGCGGGTCACGGGCCGGATCGGGGGTAGCCGGGCGGTAACGCGCGGCCCCGCCGATGGGGGACCAGGCCTGGGTGACGATGCCGCGTTCGGCATGTTCGCGGCGCAGGGCCTGCTGGTTGAAATAGGGATGCCGCTCGACCTGATTGATGGCCGGCACCACGGTGCAGTGCTCGGCCAGGCGGTCGAGGTGTTCGGGGGCGAAGTTGCATACGCCGATAGCGCGTACGCGGCCTTCGGCGAGCAGGCGCTCGGCGGCGCGCCAGGCGGCCAGCGTCCGGTCGAAGGCCACGGGCAGCGGCCAGTGCAGGCAATACATATCGATCACGTCCAGGCCGAGCCGGGCCTGGCTGGCATCGAAGGCGGCCAGAGCGTCGTCGTAGCCGTATTCGGTGATCCACAGTTTGGTGGTGACGAAGATATCCTCACGAGCGACGTCTGCTGCACGCAGGCCCTCGGCCACCTCGGCCTCGTTGCGATAGACCGAGGCCGTGTCGATCAGGCGATAACCGGCGCCGAGCGCCGCGGTGACCGCTTGTGCGGTATCGGCCGGTGAACTTCGATAGACACCGAGGCCGAAGGCCGGCAGGGCGATGCCGTTGTTGAGGGTAAGCGTGGTGTCGGGCGTCAGCATGAGCGCTCTCTCGGCAGGTTCGGGATGTGTCGATGATCGCCGGGCCGTTTCGCAACGAGCCGGTGGAGGCTGCGTTACCGGCCGATATCCTCGTTCCAGAGCTCGGGCGCATCCTGTATGAAGGCGGCCATGAGATCGCGACAATCGGCATCGTGCAATACGGTGACGGCCACGCCGCGGCTGGCCAGATGGGCTTCTTCGCCCATGAACGAGGCGTTTTCGCCAATCACGACCCGTGGGATGCCGTAGAGCAGGATGGCGCCGGTGCACATGCTACAGGGCGAGAGGGTGGTATACAGCGTGATATCCCTGTACCAGCTCCCCGGCTTGCGCCCGGTGGCTTCCAGGGCATCCATCTCGCCGTGGCGGATGGCGCTGTCTTGCTGGACCCGGCGATTATGGCCGGTGCCGACGATGGCATTGTTCTTGACCAGCACGCAGCCGATGGGCACGCCGCCTTCGGCATAGCTGATGCGGGCTTGTTCGAGGGCAGCTTGCATGAATCGTGCGTGGGGCATGGCGAGACGGGTCGGTGCATGTTCAGCGATGATAAACCGGCATGCCGCGTGCGGGTTTGCCCGGATGACATCGCAGGTCGGTGCGCGCTACAAAACAAGCGTACGGCGAGGTGAGGCGGCCATGACAGACAATGTTCCCCTGAGGTGCTGTCGCGACAAGCAGCCGGTGATCGAGACCGAGAATCATCGGCCGGATCATGCCGTCTTCAAGGGCGCCATTCCCGAGGCCGAATACAGCAGCGCCACGGTCATGGTCCCGGGTGTCGGTGCCTTTGATGGCGCCGGGCGCGATCGGACCGGGGCCGCCGAGCAACCGCTGGCCGGATGTTGGCCGCACGGGTATTGGAGGGTCACGCCGCCGCACGGCGACACACGTACCGAGAGCGACACACGCCTGTGGCGACTCGTGGACAGGGGCGAAGAAGCAGCCGATGCCCGGCGCAACCGGGTATCCACTGATCGCAGCACGGCTGAAATCAACGACGATGCGGGCCGCGACTCATGACCAAGGCCCGGATCAAGTACATCTTGAGCGCCGATAGCTGGGCCAAGGCCCGGAAGGCGCCCATGCCGTCCACCTTCGAGCCGATGCTGGCCACCTTGCATCGCGAGCCGTTTTCAGACGACGCCTGGCTCTATGAGCGCAAGTTCGACGGCGTGCGCCTGTTGGTCTTTCGCGACGGCGCTCACGTGGAGCTCTATACCCGCAATGGCCGGGCACGTAACAGGCATTTCCCGGAACTGGTCGAGCTGTTTGCCGCACAACCCTGTGAGCGCTTCGTCCTCGACGGCGAGGTCGTGGCTTTCGAGGGCGCTACGCCCCGTTTTTCACGCCTGCAGCAGCGCGCGGGTATCAGTGACCCGGCCGAGGCGCGGGCCAGCGGGCTCAAAAGCCATTTCTATGTCTTCGACAGCCCCTGGATGGAGGACTACGACATCCGCCGCGTGCCACTGCGCGAGCGCAAGCAGGTGATTCATGAAGTGCTCGATTACTCGGGCGATCTACGCTTCACCCCGCATCGCAACGGCGACGGCGCGGCATGCCTGGCCGAGGCACGCGAGAAGGGCTGGGAAGGCATCATCGCGAAGAAAGCCGAAAGCGCCTATCGCAATGGGCGCTCCAAGCGCTGGCTCAAGCTCAAGGTCGAAGCCGGCCAGGAGCTGGTGATTGGCGGCTATACCGATCCCGAAGACAGCCGTACCGGTATCGGTGCGCTCTTGGTCGGCTATTACGAGGGCGAGGCCCTGCGCTATGCCGGGCGCGTGGGCACCGGTTTCACCGACGCCGAGCGGGCGCGCCTGAAACAAACGCTTTCGACGATCGAGCAGGCCGAGCCCGCGTTTGCCGACCCGCTCGACGACACGGATATCCATTGGGTCACCCCCGAGCGAGTCGCCGACATTCGATTCACCGAATGGACGCCCGACGGGCGCCTGCGTGATCCGGCCTATCTGGGCGAGCGCGACGACAAGGATGCCCGAGAGGTCGTGCGCGAGGACCGGGCATGACGGTGGCGATCGAAAACGCCGAAACGGTGGCCATCCCCGCGGCGAGGATCACCCGAGGGCGATCGGGCCGGTGAGACCGTCTGTCGGCGGATGCCCACAGTTCTCGACAGCGCATCGACAAATCGGCCGCGCAGAGCGTCTAATACCCCTCGATTCAGGCCCAAACGACAAGCCCATGCACGACACGCCGAGTTCAGCCACAGGCTGGCAACTCCACGACGAACAAGGCTTTGCCGGGCTCGTCGGCCCGATCTGGGAACGCTGGGAGGCGCACGATCAGTTGGTGCTGGCCCTGGAACTGGGCGTGCGTCATGTGAACCAGGCGGGCGTGGCCCAGGGCGGGCTGCTGGTGACGCTGGCCGACCGGGTCATGGGCCATGCGCTGCGTCATGCGGTGGGCGGTGAGCCCGTGACCACGGTTCAGCTGGATACGCATTTCATGTCGGCCGGGCAGGTCGGCGATATCGTCGAAGGCCGGGCGCGCATGACACGAATCACGCGAAGCCTGGCGTTCATCGACGGGACGATCACCTGCGGCGATCGCACGCTGGTGAGCGCGCGTGGCGTCTGGAAGCGGCTGGCGGATCCGGATGGGCAAATGGCCCATGAATTCCGAGCTCGGTTCAACCAGGGCCCAGACGGCTGACCCAATAAGTCGGTGAGCGTTTCTGATGGGCCGCGGCGACAACGACACGATCGGTATCGTCAACAAGATAAACGGTAGTAACCGGAAAGCCGGACAGATGCCATGCGGGTACCAGCCGGGCCGGGCGGGGTGCATCCGGAAACCCCACGCCGTTGCTCAGCACGCGATCGACAAGTGCAACGAAACGTGGCGCGGCAACCGGATCGCGCGGGCGGTCATGATCGACTTGATCTTCCGGTTCGCTGCGCCCGTCGCCGTAAAGACGAAGCGCTGCCCATGCGTCATTCAACGCGCCGCTTCATGGCAGCCATTACGTCTCGGCCGGCGCGGATCGCATCGACCGCCAGAATCCTTTGAATCAGCCGGATACGCGCTGCGGGGTCGAGCAACATCAGCTGTCTTTCGAGCGCGTCCGGTGAATGGCGTTGCCATGACGCTATCCTCGAGTTGCCTCGCTGGCTGATCAGCCGCCGATATACGACATCTCCACCTTGCCGTCGGCATCGCCGCGTCGGTTGGCGGTTTCTTCGCCGCGCTGCTCGGAGTAGCGATCATCTCGCGCGTTCCAGATGCCGGCCAGCATGGCCGAGAGCTCGTCGTCGCTCGCCCCGGCCCGTAGAGGCGTGCGCAGATCGCGTCCGTGAACGCCGAACAGACAGGTATAGAGCTCGCCGATCGCCGACAGGCGTGCGCGTGTGCAGCCACCACAGAATGGCTGGGACACGCTGGCGATGATGCCGATCTCGCCCGCACCGTCATCGAAGTGCCAGCGATTGGCGGTCTCGCCCGGTGCGGTGGCCGGCTGGCGCGTGATGGGATAGCGCGTGCGCACGGTTTCCACGATCTCGCGGGCGGTGACGACTTCATCCAGACGCCAGCCGTTCGAGGTGCCCACATCCATGTATTCGATGAAGCGCAGCACGGTGGGCGTATGGCGAAAGGCTTCGACCATCGGCAGGATCTGGTCTTCGTTGACGCCACGCTGGATCACGCAGTTGACCTTGACCGGGCCCAGGCCCGCAGCCGTGGCGTTGTCGATCGCCGTGACCACTTTCGAGGCCGGAAAGCCGACATCGTTGATCGCCTTGAAGCGCTCGTCGTCGATGGCATCCAGGCTGAGCGTGACGCGGTTCAGCCCGGCGGCCCTGAGCTCGTCGGCGCGCTTGCGCGTGAGCAGGGAGCCGTTGGTGGTCAGGCAGATATCGTCGATGCCGTCGATAGCCGCCAGGCGCGCGATGAGCACGTCCAGGTCACGTCGCAGCAGGGGTTCGCCGCCGGTCAGGCGCAGTTTGTTGACCCCCAGACCGGCCGCCAGCCGTGCCAGGCGCTCGATCTCGTCGAAATCCAGCAGTTCGCGCTTGGGCAGAAACAGATGATCTGCACCGAACAGATGCCGCGGCATGCAGTAGGTGCAGCGAAAATTACAGCGATCGGTCAACGAGATACGCAGATCGCGTAGCGGCCGCTTGTAGGTGTCGAGTACCACGGACATAGGATCGATCAGTGGCAAGAGATGACAAACAGCCTAACACCATGGCGGCAATCGACCGAGTTCGGCATAGTTCGGGCCTTGCATGTCGGCTTTTTTCATAGGGCCGAGCAATGGCTCGGTCGGCGCGGCGTCCAAAGGTGTGATTGCGCGGCGCGAAATAGCTGGCACTTTGTGCCGTAGCGTTCTTCTTCTGTCTGTTTCATGCACGGCCTGTCTTTATCGGGCGCGCGTTGGCGTCTGGGTGATCTCATCGATTTCGAGACCTTGTTCGCACAAGGCGATCAATCCATCAGCGAGCGCGATAGAACCCTGTTCCAGCAGGAGATCGCGCCGGAACTGACGACTCTGCCGGAGTCGCGTCGTCGCGCTGTGGGCCTGCGCTATTGGCTGGAGGCGCGGCGTGCGCGCTCGACCGAGGCCTGGCCCGGCCAGGCCTGGGATTCCATTGTGAGGCTCGCACGTTGGGGCGTGTTCGGCGTCATGGCGATGCTGGGCGCGCTTCTGGTGTGGGGGCTGTGTCTGGGCAGCGATCAACGCGTGCATGTGGCCCTGTTCATCGGGCTGACGCTGATTGTGCCGTGGCTGGGTTTCGTGATTTTCACGCTGGGCCGTCTCGTGGCCTGGCGACAGACCCGGCCGCCGCTGCTGATCCGTCTGGTGCTGGCGCCCATGACGCGACGGCTGCCCGATGTGGCGGGCTCGTGGCGCCAGGCACTGGCCGATAGCCGCCCGGCGCGTATCGCCGTGACCGCCCGGGCCGCGATCTTGTCGCAGTACGGCGGGCTGGGTTACGTCTGTGGTGGCGTGGTGGCGTTCGTGGCGGCTCTGTTGCTTTATGACATGCAATTCTATTGGCAGGCCACCGTCGATAATGCGTTCATCATCCATGCTGCGGTGGACGGTCTGGCCTGGCCGTGGCACTCGCTCTGGCCAGCCGCGGTGCCCAGCGATGCGCTGATCGCGGCCAGCCGTGTGGCAGCCGGCCATACACAGGCCGCCATGGCCCAGAGCGGGCCGTGGTGGCGGTTCTTGCTGACGACTCTGCTGGTGTGGGGCATGGCGCCGCGCCTGCTGCTCGTGGCGTTTTTCGCCTGGCGCGAGCGCCGCGCGCTGGCCGGACTGGATTTTCAGGCGCCGCGCCATCGCGGTATCTGGCGTCAACTGGCCGGTGTGAGTCGCGGGGCGACAGCCCCGGCCCATGCCGACCATGCTCTGGTACTGGACGTGGGCGGGCACGGGATCGAGGGCCGGGCCGTGCGTGGCTACATGCTGCGCCGGCTGCGGGTCGCGCCGGGCCCCACCTATCGCGTATCGGTGCTCGATGACGCCGCCGAGGCCGCGGCCGATCAAGCGCTGGCCGAGAATCCGAAGCAGGTGGTGCTCCTGGCTGCGGACTGGCTGTTATCGCCCAAGCAGGTCAAACGCCTGCAGCACCGGGTGCGCATGGCCGTGGGCCCGGATGTGCCGCTCGTCTGGCTGGTTGTGGGCGAAGACGACGGGGCGCCGGGCGCGCCGGCACCGGCGTACATGCAACACTGGGAAACGTTGATCGACGATCTACGAGATCCAGCGACCGAGATCGCGGCTTATGACCCCACGGCCTGAGACCAGCACGCCGGCCGCCTGGCTGGCCCCGGATGCGCCGACCTTTGCCGTCGTGGGCAAGGTCAACATGGGCAAGTCTGCCGTGCTGGCCACGCTGCTCGAGGAAGACGACGACGCGATCATCCGGATCTCCAACGAGCCGGGCGAGACCACCCGCTGTCAGCGCCTGTCGTTGATTCTGGACGGGGCCGAGCGTCTGCGCTTTATCGACACGCCCGGCTTTCAGCAGCCGATCGAGGCCCTGCGCGCGATTCGTGCGCTGGCCGAACACCCCGAGCGCGGGCCCGGGCCGGCTGATCTGAAGCGCTTCGTCGAGCGTTATCGCGATACCGATACGTTCGTGGACGAGTGTGTGCTGCTGGCCCCGATCCTCGAGGGCGCGGGCGTGATCTACGTGGTGGATCCGGGCGCGCGGCTCCACGATGCCTTCATCGCCGAGATCGAGATCCTGCGGCTCTCGGCCGGTCCGCGGCTGGCGGTGCTCAATCCGAAGACAGACAAGGCGCCGTCGCATGAAGATGCCTGGCGAGCCGAACTCGGCAAGGCGTTCAATCTGGTGCGTACGTTCAATGCCTTTGCGGCACGCTTCAAGGCCCGGCGTGAACTTCTGGCCGCGCTCAATCAGATCGACGAACGCGATCAGGCACATCTCGGCGCCACGCTGGAGCGCCTGGATACCGAATGGGCCCAGCGCCGTGAAGACGCGGCGGAGCTGATCATGGATTTCATGGCACGCGCGCTGACACACACCGAGCGCACGAGCTATGTCGACGACGCCACGCCCGAGGCTGCACGGCGGGAGGCGCTTGCCGCGGCCCACAAGCGCTATTTCGCCGCGATTGCCGAGCTTGAGCGCGAAGCCACCGATCGGCTGCTGGCCCTGTATCGGCACCGTCATACCCAGGCCCGGACACAGGCCGTGCTGGCCGAAGATATCGATCTGACCGAGGCCGAGACATGGCAGCGTTTCGGTCTGGATCGTCGTCAGCTGACCTTTGCCGGTGCCGCCACGGGCGCGGCCGGGGGCGGCTGGGTGGATATCGCCACGGCCGGTCACACCCTGGGCCTGGGGGCGCTGTTCGGCGGCAGTGTCGGCGGGGCGCTGGCCTGGTTCAAGGGCGATGCCCTGCCGAGCCTGAATCTATCGGTGGGCCGCCGGGCGACGCTCGGCGGGCGGGCGCTGACCGTCGGCCCGCCCAAGAACGCCAATTTTGCGTGGATCCTGCTCGATCTGGTGCTGCTGCGCTATCGCGCGATCATGGATCTGACCCATGCCGTGCGCGATCGGGACGGGCTGGCCGGGCCGGGCGGGGCCGGCAAGGACGGCCTGGTGCAGGGCCTGGGGTCGGCGCGCCAGAAAATGCTGGCGCGCTGGTTCGGGCATCTGGCCAAGGACCCCGACGCCCATCGCCACGATCCCGAGATCCGGGCCGCCATCGAGGCCACATTGGCCGAAATCGAGCAGGCCAGGGCTGATTGACCCGAACGGATCAGGCGCCGTTGCGCGCGGCTTCGATGGCCTGCTTGATCTTGTCGTAAGAGGCGGCCCCCACGAACATCGTGTCACCGACCATGACCGTCGGCGTGGCGCGCAGCGAAACCGCCTGGCCGGCATCCCGCTCGGCGCTGATCTTGGCCAGCGGCGCCTCTCGGCTCATGCAGGTCTTGAGCGCCTGGGTATCCAGGCCGAGCTCCAGGCCCATGTCCAGAAACGTCGAGGACGGATCCTCACGCCGTGACCAGTCCTCCTGTGTCGCATAGAGCTTGTTGTGATATGCCCAGAACTGGTCCTGGCGCGCGGCACAACGCGCGGCCACGGCCGCGGCCTGTGCGTTCTGGTGCATGGGCAACGGGAAGTCGAAGAACAGAAAACGCACGTCCCCGGCCTCTGCATATTCCTCGCGCAGGCGCTGTGCCGTGTCCTCGAACTGGGCACAGGCCGGGCACTGATAGTCGCCGAACTCGCGAATCACGACGGCGGCGTCGGCCGGGCCCTGGGCCTCGGCCAGCTTGTCGTACTTGTTGCGCAGCTGCTCCATGGCGCCGGCATCCACGGTGGTCGGGCCGTCGTTGCCCGCCGGCTGGCCGGCATTGCCCGTGAATTGCATGACCACGATCGCGATGACGATCAGCCCGACGATCGCCAGAGCGGGTACGAACAGAACACCGAACAGACTGGATCGGTTCTTGTTGGGGGCTGCGCTCATAAAGTGACTCGCTGACGAAACGTGAGGATAGAACCTGACGGCACTATAGCCGCTACGCCGTGACCGCGTGAACGATCGAACCGATCGCCCGGAACGGCGCGCTCAACCGGACAAGAAAAAAGGGCCCGCAGGCCCTTTCTTCATCACGGCGTCTTGCCTGAAAGCGATCGGCCTAGTTGTTGTCGGTCGCTTCGTTGGCCGCGTTGCCGGCGCTGTCGGCCGCGTTCTCGGCGCTGTTCTGCGTGGCATCCGCGGCGTTTTCAGCCGCGTTCTGGCCGCCGTTGACGATATTCGATGTCGTGGCCTTCAGCTCCGTCCAGGCGCTCTTTGCGCTCTGCTTGGTTTCCTGCCAGGCGCCCATGGCCTGTGTCTGGGCATTGGACCACCAGGAGTCGCTGTAGACCGGCTTCTGCGTCAGCTCTTCCTTGGTCAGGTCCAGGCTGATCCTGTAATTGGGTTTGCTGGCGTGATCCGAGTCCAGTGTCTCGACCTTGAGATCGCTCGGGGCGACGACATAGCTTTTGCCGCCACCAAGACCTATGCGGCCCTGGGTTTCGATGACGAACGACTGGATCGCCATGCTGTTATTGAGCAGCACATCGCCGACTTCGCCGACTGATTTCTTGGCATCGCCTTCGGCATACACCGAAGCGTCCATGAGCTGGGCGGTGGAATACAGGCCCTGAGCCTTGTTCTGGGCATGGCTCTGCATCGCCTGGGTCGCGCCGTTGTGTTGGCTCATCGTATTGCTGTCGCTGCTCATGTCATTGGCAGCCAATGCGGTCGAGCTGGCGGCGATCAGCGAAACAGCGGTCAAGCCGGTCATCGTGATGTGTTTGATAGGCATCGATGAATGCTCCTGTTTTCAAAACGGATATTAACGCCGAAGACTAGGTCATCCGGTTGAACGCAGGCTGACCGGGGCTCTGGGCTGGCCCGGATATGGGTGCGGCAAGCATGTCGATCAGGCGATCGACGAGGGCATCCGTGCCGTCACGAGCGGCACGAATCATCCAGAGCGGACGCTCGAAAATCAGATCGCCGAGTGCCACGGTCACGATATCCCCGGCGGCCACTGCGGAATACGAAGCGGCCCGGCTGACACAGGCCAGACCCGCGCCGGCGGCGACCGCTCGTACCTGGGCACCGGCATCATCGAGCACGAGATGGGCATCCGGCACGGCCAGCCCGGCCAGGGCCAGGCGCTGTTCAAAGACCCGTCGCGTGCCCGAGCCGGGCTCGCGCATGACCCAGCACGCGCTGTGCAGATCGGACAGAGGCCATTGCCGAGGCGTACCGGGCGCGCCAATCACCACCAGGCGGTCTGTCTGCCAACGGGTCGCGCGCAGGTCCTCGCGGTCAGCCGGGCCCTCGATGAAGCCCAGATCGGCCTCGCCGCAAGCCACGCGGGCAGCCACCTGGGTGGTGTTGCCCGAGCTCTGGCTCAGTCGCAGGCGGGGATGATGCGCGGCCAGAGCGGCCAGCCGCTCGGGCAACAGATAGCGGGCGATCGTGCTCGAAGCCGCGATATGCACCGGGCCGGCCAGTTCGGCCTCGGGTATGCCGTGTAACCGCCCCGGCAGGGCATCGAGCGCGGCTCTCGGGCCAGCCGACAGCTCGGCCAGGCGATAGGCGGCACGGGTGGGCCGTAGTGCACGCCCGTCGCGTCGGAACAGGGTGAGCTCCAGTGCCTCGGCCAGTTCGACCATGGCCTGGCTGACGGCGGCCTGGCTGAGATACAGCCGCTCGGCGGCCGCGCGAATCTGGCCGGTGGCCATGACGGCCGCGAATATCTCGAGTTGGCGAAGCGTAAAGCGCACGAAGTCGTCATTGTTCGGTTTTGTCGAACGATCATATCCATTTAATTCGATTTTATAAGGATCATCTTCGGCGCAAGGTCTCGCTCATCGCAGGCCACGGGATAGACGATGACCGAACCGACAACCACGACAAAGACCGCGGCTCGTGCCTCGACCGACGCATGCCCCGCCGAGAGCACGGGCGCCGGCGAGCGCATGCTTAGGATTCTGCCCGGGCTGGTGCTCTGTCTGGGCGTGGCGGCGATGGCCTACGGCGTAGCGGCCTGGCCGGCGCTCCACGCGGTTATGCCCTTGTCGGCGCTGACCGTCGGGATCCTGCTGGGCGTGGCCATCCGTTTGCTCGTGGCCTTGCCGGAAAGGCTGGAGCCCGGCATCTGCTGGACGCTGCATCATCTGCTGCGGGCCGGCATCATTCTGCTGGGCTTTCGGCTGGTGTTGCAGGACATGCTGTCCGTGGGCGCGGGCGGCCTGGCGTTGGTCGTGGTTGGCGTGGCCAGCACGATCACGGCGGCACTTATGCTTGGCCGCGCGCTGCGGCTGCCCGACACGCTGTCGCTGCTGGTGGGGTGTGGCACGGGCATCTGCGGGGCCTCGGCGGTGGTGGCCGTCAACGGCGTGATCCGGGCCCGCCAGGCAGATGTGAGCTGTGCGATTGCCATGGTCACGGTCTTCGGCACGATCGCCATGTTTGCCTACCCGGCGATCGCCGGCGTGCTGTCGTTGTCGGAGCCGGTCTATGCGGCCTGGGCAGGCAGCTCGATTCATGAGGTCGCCCAGGCCGTGGCCGCAGGCTTTGCCGTGAGCGACCAGGCCGGGGTGGATGCCAGCCTGTACAAGCTCTCGCGGGTGGCGCTGCTGGCGCCGGTCTGTGGCGTGCTGGCCGTCTGGGGCAGACCGCGCAGCCGTCGGGGCCGTGGCGATGCGTCGGGCAAGCGCGTGCCATTGCCCTTGTTCGTGCTGGGCTTTGCGGCCGTCGTGGGGCTCAATTCCGTGATCGATCTGCCGGTCGATGTGCATCGCGTTGTCACGGGCGTGGATGCCGCATTGCTCTCGGCCGCCATGGTGGCCATGGGACTGACCACGCGGCTTGCCGCGGTGAGGCGCATGGGCTGGCGCCCGCTGGCACTGAGCGCGCTGGTTACGGCGTGGATCAGCGGGTTGTCTCTAGCCGGTGCGGCGCTGATCGTCGGCTGAGCCATGAAGCACGGGCCCGGCTGTTGGCCATGCGCGTTATATTGCACGTCAGAGAATCACCCGAGGCCGCCATGGCCAAGCGCGATGACTACCGCCCGGATGCGTCCGCGGTTTACGAGCCGGATCGCTCACATTCGGCGGGCCAAACCACGGAGTCCGAAAGCGGCGCCGAATACGAAGAGGACAAGACCATGCCCATAAGCCTGTCGATTCTGGCGATCGCGCTGGGGGCCGCGCTGGGGGCCAACCTGCGCTGGGGGCTGGGGCTGGGGCTGAATCATCTGTTGCCGCAGATGCCCCCCGGCACGCTGGTGGCCAATCTGCTGGGGGCGTTTCTGATCGGTATCGCCATCGCGGCGTTTTCAGCGTTGCCGCAGCTGTCATCGTTCTGGCGGCTGATGATCGTGACCGGCTTTCTAGGCGCGCTGACCACGTTCTCGACGTTTTCCAGCGAGATCTATGCCCAACTGCAGGACGGGCGGCTCGTGTGGGCATTTGTCGGTATCGCGACCCACGTGGCCGGCTCGTTGGCGATGGTCGCGCTCGGCATGGCCAGCTTTGCGGGCCTGCGACACCTCTCGGGCGCTACTTCCTAACCAAGGCAGTCAGGACATGAAAGGATTCGAAGTCATCTTCATCGCCCCGCGCTCGCGTCG
Organism: Lysobacterales bacterium; assembly: GCA_002715985.1. Lineage (GTDB taxonomy): Bacteria > Pseudomonadota > Gammaproteobacteria > Nevskiales > Salinisphaeraceae > Salinisphaera. The sequence goes on from PBAO01000058.1 coordinate 15,066, forward strand.
ACACGACGGTGAGCCGGTTCTCGACAAGATCGTGGCGCTGGCCCGTGCACAGGGCATCACCCGGCACACGCGGCGCGACGATGCCGGCGGCGTCGGGGCGAACGGGCATGCCCATTCGGCGCATTTCTTCGAGGCCACCGACGAGCCGCAGGAGCTGATGTTCGTGCTCGACGGTGGCGAGGCCGACAGTCTGCTGCGTGCGGTCGAGGACGCCGATATCCAGGCGTTCTGTATACGCCGTGCGATCGATTACTGGCAGTTCGGCGCGCGGGACTGACGCGGCCGGGCGCCCGGGACTCAAACGACCGCTACCGGATGCGCGAGAATCGCGTTGTAGAGCACGCCGTGGTCGTTCCAGGGCACCGACTCGGGTTGGCAGTGGCCCTGTTCGTCGGTGGCGCGTACGCGGATCTCGTGCGTGCCGGGCGTGGCCTGCCAGACCAGTGACCAGCACACCCAGGCCGCCGGCTGGTTGATATCGCCGAGGTCTGCGGCCCGCCAGGGCCCGTTGTCGATGGATACCTCCACGCGCACCACACGGCCTTCGCCGGAAAACGCCCGTCCGTGCAGGCGCGTGGTGCCGGCCGACATATGTCCCGGCCAGTCCAGATCGATGAAACTCATCACCGGCATGACGGTCACGGGAATCCCGTCTGCCGGGGCCTGGGCCGGATAATCCGGGCCGGCCAGAGTGTAGTCCCGGGTGTTCCAGTGGGTATAAAGCCGCCGGCGCGCCACTTCGATCCGCCCGAGCCATTTCACGCTGGCCGCTCCGAGCCAGCCGCTGACGATCAGGCGTGCCGGGGCGCCGTGATCGATCGGCAAGGGCTCGCCGTTCATGGACAAGGCGATGAGCGTGTCCTCAGCCAGAGCTTTGGCGATCGGCAGGGGGCGGCCGAACCGGCCGGCATCCAGGCCTTCGGGCAATACGTCGACGGCGTCCTCACGCACGCCGGCCCAGGCCAGTACATCGGCCAGGCGCACGCCGGTCCATTCGGCCACACCGATGGCCCCGCGCTGCCACTGGGCATTGCCGGCCTGGCGGCCGTAGTCGCGCTCGAAGAACGTGCGCGCATTCCCGGCGCATTCGATCGCCCGAATACGCGTGGTAGGCGCAAACGCGGCCAGATCCGTCAGGCTGAGACAAACCTCTCGCGCCAGCCCGTCGCCTTCCAGACGCAGCCGCCAGGTGCGTGCATCGATGACCGGGCTGGGGCTGTGGTTGCGTACGTAAAAGGCATGAATCGGGGTCAGGTAGCCGGGGCGTCGGCCCAGCCGGGTTTCGGCATTCGCGCGCTCGCCGTTGGGCACGGACAGAAACGAGGCGTCGGGGGTCGGTTTGTCGAGATCCGGGGTATCGGGCATGGCGCTCATCGAATGCGGCGTACAACGAAATCTTACGGCAGAGCCACGCGCGTTGTCGGGAAACAGTTAGGATTGAACGTTCTGAAACCACGTGGGGCACGTATGACCGAACAAGTGCCAGACAACGAAGCAGCGATCTCGCGATTCATCGAACGCATGGGCCTGTCGGCACAGGGCGACGGCCTGCCGCGGATCGCCGGGCGCATACTGGGCTATTTCATCGTTCACGGCGGGCCGACGAGTCTGTCGACGCTGGCGGATTCGCTGTCGGTCTCGCGGGCCTCGATCAGTACCAATGCCCGCATGCTGCGTGATCTGGGCGTGCTGGATGCCACGTCGGTACCCGGCGACCGGCAGGATTATTACCAGCTGGCGCCGCGCCACTATGTACGCGTGCTGGAAGGCTATGTGCAGCGCATGGGCGCACTCGGCGAGTCGCTGGCCACGGCCGAGCGTGAAATCGGCGACGATCATGTCGCCGCACACGAACGCCTGGCCGATATGCGGGCCTTCGTGACCACCGCGCGGGCTCAGACGCGTGAGCTGATCCGTACGCTGGATGATGATTGAACCGGCCGTTACATCCGGGGCTGATATGCTCGACCGACGGCTCGGCGATGAATCGTTTTATGCTGCCCACTGACAGGTTGTGCGCGAGCCCGCGCGGCTGATCGGCGATGGATGCGTTCTGGCTTTCGGCCACGGTCTGGAAATACGTCTCGATCCCGGTATTCAGCGCGCTGGTCGGTTATGTGACCAACGTGGTCGCGCTGAAGATGATGTTCTATCCGCTGGAATTCCGCGGGATCTGCCGGCCCTATCTCGGCTGGCAGGGCATCGTGCCCCGCAAGGCCTCGAAGATGACCGGCGTGGCCGTGGATACGCTGACCGACTCGCTCATCGACGAGGCCGAGATCTTCGAGCGGATCGATGCCGACGCGCTCAGTGCGGTGCTGGAAGGCCCGATGCGCCGCGAAACCGGTCTGATCGCCGAGCAGATCATGCAGGAGCAGCACCCGGCGCTCTGGGCGCGCCTGCCCACGGCCGTGCGCGAGGAGATCAAGCGTCGCCTGAGCGCCAGGGCTGTGCACATCGTGGCTGCGGTCAATGTCGATATGCGGGCCAATCTGTCGTATCTGTTCGATCTCGAGGGCATGATCGTCAAGGCGCTCGTGCGCGACAAATCGCTGCTCAACGATATCTTCCTGCAGACCGGGCATCGCGAGTTCAAGTTCATCGCGCGTTCGGGATTGGTGCTGGGCGGGCTGTTCGGCCTGATCCAGATGCTGATCTGGCTGGCCTTCGACGGCTGGTGGCTGCTGCCGGTCTTCGGCCTGATCGTGGGTTTTGCCACGAACTGGCTGGCGTTGAAGATGATCTTCGCACCGCGCCGGCCTGTGCGTATCGGCCCGTGGCGGGTGCAGGGCCTGTTCTTTCGGCGCCAGAACGAGGTGGCCGAAGACTATGGCCGGCTGGTGGCCGAACGGGTGCTCACGACCGGCGCGCTGGTGGACGAGATCCTCTACGGGCCTTATGCCGTCAAGCTCAATGCGATCGTGCGTCATGAGGTGGCCGGCGCGGTGGATGATGCCTTGTCGCGGATGCGTCCCTTGATCGGCTGGGCGCTGGGTGAGGCCGACTATGCTGCGCTCAAGACCCGGGCCGGGGAGGAGACCGTGGCCCGCATGCCGCGGGTGCTGGCCGATGCCGAGCCGTATTTCCAGCGTACGCTGCGTATTCGTGAAACGCTGACCGAGCGGCTGACCGCGCTGAGCCCGAGAGCGTTCGAGGCCATGCTGCGCCCGGCCTTCGAGGAGGATGAGTGGATCCTCGTGGCCGTGGGCGCGGCGTTGAGCCTGGCGGTGGGCTGGTTCCAGCTGGTGGTGGTGTTTTCCGATGTCTTCGTGGCGCGTTTCGGCGCGTTGTTCTAATGCCTGGGGTGGTTCATGAGCCAAGACAAACCGTTTTCGCCTGCGCCCGACGGTAAACGCCGGGGCTGGTTACGCCGCACCTGGCGCGACGCCGAGCACTGGCCGCTGGCCGGCCAGGCCTGGCATGCCGCCCATGCGGCCGAAGACCGCGCGTTGGCCGAACTCAAGGCACGTCTTGATGCACTCGACCCACCCGCCGCCTCGCCGATCGAGGCCGGCAGTGCTGACGGCGCCGATACGCCGCCGCCGCCGCCGGAATGGCTGTTGGCCGATCTGTTGCAGCGCGAGCGCAGCGTGGACCCCGATCGGGCGCGGCGTGATCTGTATCGCCAGGTGCTGCGACAGCTCGTGCCCGACGAGATCGCGATCCTGCGGGTGATCGCCCAGCGTGGCGTGGCCACGTTGTGCCATATCGGGGCCAGCCGTCTGCCGGCCGGGCCGATCTCGTCGCTGCGTCTGGAAAACGCCAGCGCCGTGGGGCAGGAGGCCGGCGTGTTGCTGCGTGAATGCACCCCGCAATACATGCATCACCTGCTCACGCTCGGCCTGTTGCGCGTCGGCGGCACGGATGCGCGCCTGGAGTCCGACTACGAGCTTCTGCTGGCCGATCCCGGCGTGCGCGAGGTCATGGATGACGTGCGCCAGCGTTGGCGCTGGTATCCGCGCGTGCTGCGCCATTCGGTCACGTTGTCTCACCTGGGTGAGGCCCTCTGGCGCGATTGTTATCCGGCCGCCTGCGCCATCGACAAGAAAAGAGCGCGCTACTAGCGTTTGGAGCGCCCACCGGCGCGGCGTGGGCCGGCCGGTTCATGCGCCGCCGTGCGATTTCATCGCGGGTTGGCTGGCAACGGATTGGGCTGGACGAAATTCCCCGGCCCGGCGACACTATCCGGCCGATAGAAAAGAATTATTTTCCGCCGGGCGGCAAGCCTGCACGCCGGTGACTGGGAGGAGCGTTATGAGCGAGACGGAACGACAGACCGTCAGTGCCTGGGATGTCCTGAAACCGACGTGGGACAAGTTCGAGCGCTTGTCGGCCTTGTTCAAGGGCGTGGCGGTGATGTTGCGCTCTCGTTTCAACCCGCATCTGTCGATCGCTGCGCTCATCGAGCAGCACGCCGCCAACAACGGCGACCATCCGGCACTGACCTTCGATGACAAGACCTGGTCATATAGCGCGTTCAACGGCCACGCCAATCGCTATGCCCATGCGTTTGCTGCGGCCGGCATCGAGCGCGGCGATACCGTGGCCCTGCTCATCGACAACCGCCCGGAAACCCTGATTCTGGTGGCTGCACTCGCCAAGCTCGGCGCGGCCGCGGCCATGTGCAACACCAAGCAGCGCGGCGACGTGCTGGCCCATAGCGTGACCACCGTCGAGCCCAAGGCCATCGTGGTGGGGGATGAGCTGGCCGAGGCCTATGACGAGATCGCCGATCACGACGAGATCGGCCGGCTGGCTCATATCTGGCGCATGGCCAATCCGCACGACGATCTGGATCTGGCCGATACCGGCCGCACCGATCTGATCGCGGCCGCCAAGGATCAATCAGACGACAACCCCGAGACCACCGGCCGGGTCGAATCCACCGATACCTGTTTCTATATCTTCACCTCGGGCACCACAGGGATGCCCAAGGCCTCGCGCATGAGTCATCGTCGCTGGCTGCGCGGCGGGGCCGGGCTGGGCCTGCTGGGGCTGCGGCTCGGCGCGGATGACCGTTTCTATTGCGCGCTGCCGCTGTATCACAACAACGCACTGACCGTCTCCTGGGCCTCGGTGCTGTGTGCAGGTGCCACGTTCTGTCTGGCACGCAAATTCTCGGTGTCGAATTTCTGGGACGATATCCGGGCCCACGACGCCACGGTGTTTTCCTACATCGGCGAGCTGTGTCGCTATCTGCTGTCGGCCGAGCCGGGCCCGGGCGACAGGGCGCATCGCGTGCGCGCGGTCATCGGCAACGGCCTGCGCCCGGATATCTGGGACGAGTTCAAGGCACGCTTCCAGATCGGGCGGATCTGTGAGTTCTACGGCGCCAGCGAGGGCAACCTGATCTTCGTCAACGGCTTCAACATGGAGCGCACGGCCGGTTTCTGCCCGTTGCCGTTCGCGGTCGTGGCCTATGACACCGACACCGAAAAACCGGCCACGGACAGCCAGGGCAAAATGCAGGAGGTCGACAAGGGCGAGGTCGGCCTGCTCTTGAACAAGGTCACCGATTTCGCCCCGTTCGAGGGCTATACCGACGAGGCCGCGGGCGAGGCCAAGCTCTATCGCGGCGTGTTCAGCAAGGACGACTGCTATTTCGATACCGGTGATCTGGTGCGTCGCCAGGGCATGCGGCATATCGCGTTTGCCGACCGGCTGGGCGATACCTTTCGCTGGAAGGGCGAGAACGTGGCCACCACGCAGGTCGAAAACGCCGTCAACGCCTTCGACGGCGTCGAAGAGTCGGTGGTTTACGGTGTCGAGGTGCCCGGTGCCGACGGTCGGGCGGGCATGGCGGCCATCACGCCGGTCGCAGACGCCGAGGACTTCGACTGGGCCGGCCTGGCCCAGCACTTGAAGCGCGAACTGCCGGCATACGCGGTTCCGGTGTTCGCGCGCCTCAAACCCGAGCAGGAGATGACCGGCACGATGAAATATCGAAAGGTCGACCTGAAAAAAGACGGCTATGCGCCCGAGTCCGGCGATACCGTCTATCTTCTGGCCGGGAACGGCCAAGGCTATCAGCCCATCGACGAGCCGACGCGCGACAGGCTCGAGGCCGGTGCGCTATCGCTCTAGGGCCGCGGCTCAGGCCGAGTCGGTGTCTTCGTCCGGGCGATACGACTCGGACTCGGTGGCCTCGTAGTGCTGGGCACCGAAGATCATGGCCCGGAACATGATCTTGGCCTCGCGGGCCATCTCCGCGGCCGATAGGCCGGTCTCTTCGGTCAGCCACTCGGCGACCAGCTCGTTGAACATGCCCACCAGGGCCACCGCCGGCAGCCGATAGTCGCGCGTCGGCAGATCGCCGGCCTCGGCCATCAGCTCGGCATAGCGCCGGATGATTTCGGCCAGCGCATGCGTGGTCTCGCGACGCTTCTTCTCCATCGCCTCGGACACACCCACTGCCTCGATACACACGATGCGCCCGCGCCGCGGGTCGTCCAGCAGGAACATGACGCTGGCCTCGATGGTGTCGGCCACGCGCTGGGTGAGTGATTCCCGCCCGTTGGTCAGCGCATGGCGGATGATGTCTTCCATGTCCGTGACAAGCGAGGCATAGACGGCATGCAGGATCGATTCGCGCCCGCCGAACTGCTCGTAGAAATGCCGCGTGGACACCTTGGCCTGGCTGCATACCGCCTCGATCGGGGTCGAGGCATAGCCGCGCTCGCCGAACAGGGCGGTACCGGCAGCGATCAGGCGCTGATGGCGCTGACGGCGCAGCTCTTCGGCAGACAGGCCACGATAGCCGCGGCGCCGGCTACCGACGCGTGCTTTGGATGAAGAATCGGTCACTAGAGAGCTCTCGCTTGACGACGGTCCAAGGGTTGGTATTATCTGAAAACCCATCTTTTTGAAAAGGGGTATTTCGTATTTCTTTTCAAAGAAGATACGAACCCTGATCGGTGCGAGACGAGGTCGTCATGATTGGATTGATTGCTGCGGTGGTTCTCATCGCTGTTTACTGGACGCTGCTGTATCGCGGTGTATCGCTTTCCGTATTCACGGCTGTGACGGCTGTGGCCATTGCCGCGCTTTGGGCCGTGGGCATTCTGGGCCCGGTCGGCGTAACGATCGTGGCCGTGGTCTTCGCGATTCCGGCGATCGCGTTCAACGTGGTGCCGCTACGCCGCAATCTGTTGACCAAGCGGCTGTATACGGTTTTTCGCAAGATCCTTCCGGAGATGGGTCAGACCGAAAAAGACGCCATCGAAGCCGGCGAGGTCTGGTGGGAAGGCGAGATGTTCCGCGGCCGGCCCAACTGGAACCAGCTGCTGGATTTCAAGCTCACCGAGCTGACCGCCAAGGAGAAAGCGTTTCTGGATAACGAAACCGAGACGCTGTGCTCGATGATCGATGACTGGGAGGTCAACTTCGAGCGCAAGGACCTGCCCGAAGCAGTCTGGAGCTATATCCGTGGCAACAACTTCCTCGCGATGCTCATTCCCGAGGACAAGGGCGGTCTGGGATTCTCGGCCTACGGCCAGTCCTGTGTGGTGGCCAAGATCGCCACGCGCTCGCTGACCGCGGCCGTGACCGTGATGGTGCCCAACTCGCTCGGCCCGGGTGAGCTGCTCACCCATTACGGCACCCAGGAACAACAGGACCGCTGGTTGCCGGGTCTGGCCAGTGGCAAGGAATTACCGTGTTTCGCGCTGACCGGCGTGGAAGTCGGTTCCGATGCGGCCCAGATGCCCGATCGCGGCATCGTCTGCAAGCGCGAGATCGACGGCGAAGAAGTGCTGGGCCTGTCGCTGACCTTCAACAAGCGCTATATCACGCTGGCCCCGGTCGCCACGGTCATGGGCCTGGCCTTCAAGCTCAAGGATCCGGACGGCCTGCTGGGCGATCCCAACACGGTGGACTACGGCATCACCTGTGCGCTGCTGCCCACCGACACGCCGGGCGTGAACATCGGGCGGCGTCATTTCCCGGGGGCGGTCTTCATGAACGGCCCGATCCACGGTGAAGACGTCTTCGTGCCGATCGACTCGATCATCGGTGGCAAGGAAAAAGCCGGCAAGGGCTGGCGCATGCTGGTCGAATGCCTGTCGGCCGGGCGCGGTATCTCGTTGCCGGCCCTGTCCACGGCCACCGGCAAGGGCATGTACGGCATCACCTCGGCCTATTCACGCATCCGTCGCCAGTTCGGCACGGAAATCGGCAACTTCGAAGGCGTGCGCGAAGGCCTGGGCGTGATCGGCGGCTATGCCTATATTCTGGAAAACGTACGCAACCTGACGGCCTCGGCGGTGGATCACTGCACGCCGTCGGTCGTGACCGCGATGATCAAGTATCACTCCACCGAGATGATGCGCACGGTCATCAACCACGCCATGGATATCCATAGCGGACGCGGCATCATCATGGGCCCGCGCAACTATCTGGCCGCGGCCTATCAGGCGTTGCCGGTGGCCATCACCGTCGAGGGCGCCAACGTCATGACGCGCTCGTTGATGATCTTCGGCCAGGGGGCGATTCGTTGTCATCCGTATGTGCTTTCGGAGATGGAAGCCGCGCACAGCGACAACTTCGACCAGGGCCTGAAGGACTTCGACAAGCTGTTGTTCTCGCATATCGGCTATACCGTGAACCGCATGGTGCGCGCGTTCACGCTGGGCATCACCGGCTCGCGCCTGGCCACGGCCCCGGTCGATAACGAGATGTCGGCTTACTACAAGCACATGGAGCGCTTCTCGGCCGCGCTGGCTTTCTCGGCAGACTTGTCCATGGGCAGCCTGGGCGGTGCTCTGAAGCTCAAGGAATCCACCTCGGCACGCCTGGGGGATGTGCTGTCGCATCTGTATATGGCCTCGGCCACGCTCAAGGCCTTTGAGGTCAACGGGCCGACCGAGGAAGACAAGGTGCATGCCCAGTGGGCAATGGAGTATCACCTGCACGAAATCGAGAACGCCTTCTACGAGTTCGCGCGCAACTACCCGATCAAGGGCCTGCGCGGCGTGCTCAAGGCCGTGGCGCTGCCCACCGGGCGCAAGTTCGCCGGGCCATCGGATGAGATCAACGCCAAGCTCTGCGATCAGATGCAGGCCATGAGCCTGGACTCGGCCTTCGGCAAGCGCATGAGCTACGACATCTATATCGGCCAGGGTGAGAACGACCCGACCGGCCGTCTGATGGGTGCCTTCAACAAGCTGCAGGAAGTGGATGCTTTCTATGGCGACTTCCTGCGCGGCGTGAAGAAGGGCGAGATCGCCGGCGAAGTGCTCGAGGATCAGCTGGCCGATGCCGTGGCCAACAACAAGCTGGACGAAACCCAGGCTCAAAAAATCCGCGAATACGACCGCCTGCGCTACGACGTGCTGCTGACCGACGACTTCTCGAAGGAGTATCTGGCCAACCCGAACTCCAAGGAAGGTCGCGACGCCGAGCACGCCGAACAGGCGGAGCTGCGAAAGGTCTCGTAAATGCTCGATTGGGCATTGCCCGGTACCCGTCGGATCGAGATCCACGACCCCGATCTGGCGGCGCTGACCAATATCGACAAAGCGGCAGAAATCGATGCCCGGCGCGTGGGCCTGTCCCCGCGCCGGGTCAATCGTATCTGGCAGGCGGTCGAGAACGTGTATCGCAGCCGCGTGCATCCGGGGCTGTCGTTCTGTCTGCGGTACAAGGGCGAGATCGTGCTCAACCGAGCGATCGGCCACGCGCGTGGCGTGACACCCGATTGCCCGCCAGGGCCTCAGAGCGTGGCCATGGCAGCGGATACGCCGGTGTGTATGTTTTCGGCCTCCAAGGCCATTATCGCGGTGTTGACTCACAAGCTGGCCGAAACCGGAGCGATCGATCTGGACGCGCCGGTGTCACGTTATATTCCTGAGTTCAGTGGTGAAGGCAAGACGCACACC
>PBAO01000059.1 GCA_002715985.1 Lysobacterales bacterium
ACGATGCGTGCTCGTTTATCGTCACGCTCGTCGTGCCGCAGCCCGAATCAGACGATATGACATGAACGTGGTGATCGTTGACGACGAACCCCTGGCCCGCGACCGGCTACGCCGCATGGTCGAGACCCTGGGCGATCACACGGTGATCGGCGAGATCGCCGATACGAGCGATTGTCTGCCGCGCCTGGCCGATCTGGCCCCGGACGCGGTGTTGCTGGATGTGAACATGCCTGGACGCGACGGCCTGCAGATCGCCGAGGCACTGTCCCGCTCCACCCTGCCGCCGGCCGTCATCTTCGTCACGGCGCACAGCGAGCATGCCCTGTCGGCGCACAACGCTGTCTGTGCCGGCTACCTACTGAAACCGGTGCGCCGCGAGGATCTGGCCGCCGCTCTGGCACGGGCCGCCCGGCCCAGTCGGGCCCAGTTCGCTGCCCTGGCCGAGCACGTGGATATCGGCACGGCCAGTGGCTATGTCAGTGCCCGGACCCGTGACGGCATCGAGCGCGTGGCGATCCGCGATATCCTGTATTTCTGGGCCGATCACAAATACACCTCGGTCTTTCATCGCGACGGCGAGCTGTTGATCGAGCAGTCCCTGGCCACGCTCGAACAGTCCCTGGCCGAGACCTTCGTGCGTGTGCACCGAAAGGCGCTGGTCGCTCGGGCCCATGTCACCGGCCTCAAGTACAGCGACGATGGCAGCGCCGGCTTGACGATCGCCGAGCACGCCGCGATCGTGCCGGTCTCGAGGCGGCGCCTGCCCGATGTGAAGGCGCTGCTGGCCTAGGGTCTGTCGTGATGCGATAGGCCGTCGCATTGCCCACACCGGGCCAGTCATGCCAGGCCCGTGACGCCGCATGAAGCAGGCCGCTCCGGAATACAACGTCACGCTCTCAACCACCGAGATTCATCGATCATGCCCAAGACCCTGCGTATCGCCACCCGCCAATCCCAGCTTGCGATGTGGCAGGCGCGGCATGTTCAGGCCCGCCTGGCCACGGCCCTGCCCGATACCGAGGTCGTGCTGTTGCCAATCTCGACCGAAGGCGATCGCGTGACCGACCGGCCGTTGTCGGCCATCGGTGGCAAGGGTTTGTTCCTGAAAGAACTGGAGGCCGCGCTTGCTGCCGGTGAAGCGGATCTGGCCGTGCACTCGATGAAAGATGTTCCGGCCGAGCTGCCCGAGGGGTTCGCCTTGCCGGTGGTGCTGGCTCCGGCCAGCCCGAGGGATGCGTTCGTCTCCAACACTTATGCCAATCCCGAGGAAATGCCGGCCGGGGCCGTGGTGGGCACCTCCAGCCTGCGACGGGCGGCGATGATCAAGCACATGCGCCCGGATCTGGAGATCGTCTCGTTGCGCGGCAACGTACAGACCCGGCTGGCCAAGCTGGACGCTGGCGACTACGACGCGATCCTCTTGGCCTGTGCCGGGCTGGAGCGTCTGGAGCTGGCAGGACGCATCCGTTGTGAACTCTCCCCGGAACAATCGCTGCCGGCGATTGGCCAGGGCGTGCTCGGGATCGAGATCCGCGCCGACGATACCGAAACCGCCGAGGCCATCGGGCATCTGGACGACGAATACACCCATGTACGCATCGACGCCGAACGCGCGGTCAACGCACGCCTGGAAGGCAGCTGTCACCTGCCGATCGCAGCCCATGCCACACACGACGGGCGCTCGCTTTATCTACGGGCCTGTGTGGGCCGGCCCGACGGCAGCGTGTTGGTGCGCGACGAGATAACCGGGCCGGTCGGCGAGGCCGCCGAGCTGGGGCATCGTCTGGCCGAGCGGCTGCTGGCCGCCGGTGCCGACAAGATCCTTGCCGATCTGAACTGATGGCCCGATCGGCTGGCAACGCGCCGCTGGCCGAGCGCTCGGTCTGGCTGAGCCGACCGGCTGAGCGTGCCGGGGACTGGCAGGCGGCTCTCGAAGCCCGCGGGGCACGCGTGTTCGTCGAGCCGTTGATCCGTATCGAGCCGGTTTCGGCAACGCCGGCGCTTGCGGCGCAGATCCGGGCCGCCGAACAGGCCGATATCGTGATCGCCACCTCCGCGGCGGCAATCGATGCGCTTGCCGTACAGGCCCCGGCCTGGGCGCCCACGGGCCGGCTCGTTGCTGTCGGTCAGGCCACGGCCGCCGCGCTGAGGGCCATTACCGGGCGCACGGTCGCGGTGCCCGAAACCCATGACAGCGAAGGGTTGCTGGCCCGGCCCGAACTGGCCGGCGAGAACCCGGCGCGCGTGGCGCTGCTGACGGGCGAGGGGGGGCGCACGCTTCTGGCCGATACGCTGGCCGAGCGCGGGTTTGACGTCGAACGGGTCGCGCTTTATCGACGCCGGGCCGCGCGTCTGGCGCCCTCGCGTCTGGCCGAATTGCTGAGCGTCTGCGATACGCTCGTGATCACCAGCGAGGCCGCCTGGCGTGCTTTGATCGACCAGTGCGGGCCCAGCGAACGCAAGCGCCTGGCCGAGCTGTTTCTCGTGGCGGCCAGCCCGCGTGTGGTACAAATCACCTTATGTGACATCGACTGGCAGCATACGCCGGCCATTATCGCTCCCATGAGCGGCCAAGGCGTGTGCGATGCATTGGCAGGAGTGAGGTGGGCCCGATCGGCCTCATCCTGCCACGCGATTCCGGGGGAAAGCGACAGCGCATGAGCGACAAGAAATCTTCAGGCGGTAACGGCGCGGGTAGCACCGATACCCAATCCAAACACCCCGAGTCGGGTACGTCCAAGAGCACGGCGCCGGCCAATGCCGGCAAGCCAGCGGACAAGACGCCCACGGACAAGGCCTCGACCAAGACGACAACGTCGGCCAAATCAGGCGGCGGCACGTCCGAGGCGACGACCAAGCGACAGGGTGAGCCGGCCTCGCCGGCGGCCGGCGCCTCCAGGAAGAGCTCGGGATCGGGCACCTCCGGTGGCGACACCGCAAAGCCCGGGTCCGGCGCCAAGCCCGGCGGCCCGGGCCGTGATAACGCAACGAATGCCAAGCCGGCCGCAAGCCGCGGGACAACGCCTCCTGCCGGTGGAGACAACGGCACGGGCCGAGGAGGCCACAACCGCGGCGGGGCACGGCCGATTGCGCTCATCGTGGCGGTGGCCGCGCTCATCGTGGCCGTGTTGTCGCTGGCGGCGGCGGCCTGGGTGTATGTCCAGGGCCAGAGCCGTGCCGAGGCCACCGACAGCCAGATCGACACCGCGACCAAGAACATCAAAAGCCAGGTCCAGCAGCAGCTGGGCTCGCAGGTCGAAAAGACCGGTCAGCAGGTCTCGCAGCTGACGACACGCGTTTCGAAGATCGACCAGCGCGTTTCGCAGCACGATCAGGCCCTGCAGGCCATCCAGGACACGCTGTCCCGGATTCGCAGCCAGAACCGGCAGCTCCAGAAAGCGCTTGGCGGCAATAACGAAACGTTCATCGAGCAGCGCGTGGCCGCACTGCTGGAAACCGCCAGCCAGCGCTTGACGATCTATCGCGACCCGCAGGGCGCGATCGCGGCATTGAAGACAGCCGACGACATCATCGCCCAGGCCGGATACCCGCAGCTGCGTCCCGTGCGTGAAGCCATCGCCGATGAGTTGAGCCAGCTCAAGAGCCTGCCGAATCCGGATATCGAAGGCCTGGCACTGACGCTGTCCAAACTGGTTGATCGGGTACCGCAATTGCCCACCGAAACCGACGTGCCCTCGACCTACGAGCGCGGTCAGAGCGCCCAGGGCAGCGACAACGAGCAGGCCGGCCAGACCGGAGCGGCCGGCAGCAACGATGACAGTGGCTTTGCCGGCATCGACTGGCAGGGCCGGTGGCAGCAGCTGACCGATCGCGCCGGCCAGGCGCTATCGAGCATGATCAGCGTACGCCGGGCCAACGGTACGCAGAACGCGCCGACGCTGATGGCCCCGGATCAGGCGTTCTTCCTGGTGCAGAACGTACAACTGTCGCTGCGAAGTGCGCGCCTTGCGCTGCTGGACGGTAATCAGTCCGCCTATCGCGCCAGTCTGTCGGATGCAACGGACTCGATTCGTCAGTTCTTCGACACCGATGCCAGTGCCACCAAGGCCATGCTCGCGACCATCGATGAGCTTTCCGAGGCCGAGCTTGCCTGGCAGGCGCCGGATATCAGCGACAGCTTCACCCGGCTGCGTCGCATCATGAATCGGGACCAGAGCGGCGGCTCGGCCACCGCGCCGGACGCGGGCAACCCCGGGTCCGGTGAGAACGCGGCTGCGGCCGCCCAAGGAGGGGCATGATGCGTCGCTTGCTGCTGGGAGTCGTCGTATTCATCGTGGCCGGCATCGTGCTGTCGGTCGTTTTTCGAGACAGCCAGGGCTATGTGCTCGTCTCGTTCAACGGCTGGCAGATTCAGACATCGGTGTTGTTTGCCGTCGCCGCCGTGCTGTTGTCGGTATGGCTGCTCGCCGTCGTCTGGAAGCTTCTGACCGCGATTCTGTTCGCGCCGAGCGCGATCCGTCGGTTTCGAGCCCGGCGCCGGGCCAAGAAAGCCCGCCGGTCGTGGCACGAAGGGCTGGCTTATTACGCCGAAGCCCACTGGGCACGCGCTGAAACCGAACTCGAAGACCACGCCGAGGCCCACGAGGCGCCGGGGCTGCATCATCTGTTTGCTGCTCGTGCGGCACAGCATCAAGACAAGCCCGAGGCACGCGACACCTATCTGAGCGCAGCCGGCCAGGACGAAACCCTGAGTGAGCTGGCCGTGGACATGACCCGCGCCGAGCTACAGATCGCCGCCGGGGAAAACGAAGCCGCGCACAAGACGCTGGCGCGTCTGCATAACATGGCGCCCAAGCATCCCTGGGGGCTGCGTCTCTATGCCGAACATGCCTTGGCCACCGAGCAGTACGGCGTGCTGGCCCGGTTGTTGCCCGATCTCGGCAAGGCCGGCACCGTGTCGAGGACGCGCCTGAAGACAATGCATGAAGCTGCGGCCATGGATGCACTGGCCCAGCCCAAGGACACAGGCGCGCTGAGCACGGCCTGGCGCAGCCTGTCCAAGACCGATCGGGCCAACCCGAGGATCGCGGCCTGTTATGCCCGCTGTCTGTCGGCGCTCGGCGAAGAAAACGAAGCTGCCAACGTGATCCGCACCACCCTGAAGAAGACCTATGACCGCGACATGGTCATGATCTTCGGCGGGCTGGCGCCACGTGATGACAACTCACAGCTGGCCGATGTCGAAACCTGGATCGAAAAACACGGCGAGCAGCCCGAGTTGATGCTCGTGGCCGGTCGGCTGTGTCTGGCCCGCCAGCTGTGGGGCCGGGCGCGACACTATCTCGATTCCGAGGCCGCGGGGCGCGTCGGCCCACAGGCCGCGCTCGAACTGGGCCGTCTACAGGAGCGCCTGAACGAGGCCGATGAAGCCCGCAAAAGCTATAGGCGCGGGCTGGAGAAAGCGGTCTACGTGACATGACCCATACGCTGATCATCGGCTGTGGCGATACAGGGCTGCGGGTCGCCGCGCGTGCCGTAGCGGCCGGTGAGCACGTCACGGCCCTGGTACGCAGCTCGGTCAGCGCGGCACGGGCGCGACGTGTCGGCGCGGTCGCATGCCGATGGGATCTGGATGAAAAGCCGCCCGAAACCGCACTGCTGGCCTCGGCGGATCGCTTGATCTACAGCGCACCGCCGCCGCGTCAGGGCACTGTCGACACGCGTATGGCCGGCGTCTGCGAAGCGCTGGCCGGTCACTGCCCGGCAACGGCCTATATCAGCACCAGCGGCGTCTACGGCGATCACGGCGGTGGCTGGGTCGACGAAGACACGCCCGTGGCCCCGGGCAGTGAGCGCGCCCAGCGACGGGTCGATGCCGAAACACGGCTGCGCCAAGCCGTGCCCGAAGCGGTCATACTCCGGGCGCCGGGCATCTATGGCCCGGGTCGGCTGCCGGTTGATCGTCTCCTGGCCGGCGAGCCGGTACTCGACGATAGCGGCCATGCCTGGACCAATCGCATCCATATCGATGATCTGGGCGCGCTGGTGTGGAAAGCCGTCAACGAGCGCTGGGCGCATCGGCTGTATAACGCCACCGACGGCACGCCGACCTCGCGTACGGTCTACAGCGATACACTGGCCGAGTTACTGGGCACCGACCCGCCGCCGCGTATCGACTGGGCCGAGGCCGAACAGCGGTTTTCGGCGATGCGCCTATCGTTTCTGTCGGAATCGCGGCGCATGACCAATGCTCGTCTGTTGCGCGATACCGGCTATCGATTTCTGTTTGCCGATTATCGCGATGGCCTGATCGCCAGCCTGCGCGGCGAGCCGGCGATCAGCTAGCCTCTCCGGTCCGTGCGCTCGGCCGAACCCGGTTCTGTTGTAGGGCCGTGGCAAAGCCTTTGTCGATCACGGCCAAGCAATCCGCCCCGGACAGCGTGATCGGCACCTCGCCGCTGGCGTTCTCGATCAGCGCCACACGATATCGATAGCTCGGTTGACCGTCATCGCAGGCCCCGATCGCCGTGGCCTGAACGGTCAGTCGGTAGCGCGCCCGCTGTGCCATGGCCTGATAATCATCGATGCCGCGTGTCATATCGGCGGTATACGGCGCAAACGCCCAGCCACGGGCGGCCAGCCGCTGCTTCAACGTGGCCAACAGGGCCGAGTTGCCCTGCGGCACCAGCACGTGAGCGCTGGCATCATAGGCCGGTGTCGTGGACGCCGGTGGGGCCTTCGAGACGCCGGAGCCGGCACAGCCGGCCAGGCTTGCGGCAAGGATCATCAGGACGAGCCCGAGACCGGCTCGGAATCTGTTTGGGCATCCGGGCATCGCGGCCTGCCTCGTGGCGTTGTGTGAGTGATCAGAGCATACCGCCATATCCGCGGTATGCGGGGCCTGACTGCTACGTCGCGATGTTCAGAGCGCGCGCCAGCGCCGCCTTGATGTCTTCGACGATGACATAGAAACAGGGCACCAGACCCAGGGTGATGCCGGTGGCGAAGACGATGCCGAAGCCCAGCGAGATGGCCATCGGGATCATGAAGCGGGCTTGCAGCGAGGTCTCGAAGATCATGGGGGCCAGGCCGCCGAAGGTGGTCAGCGTGGTGAGCACGATCGGGCGAAACCGGCGTACCGCGGCCAGACGGATCGCCTCGATCGGTGGCTTGCCGTCATCGCGCAGGGTGTTGGCGTAATAGATCAGCACGAGCGAATCGTTGACCACGACCCCGGCGAGAGCGACCAGACCGAACAGGCTGATCACCGACAGCGAATAGCCCATGATGACGTGGCCGATAATGGCACCGACCACGCCGAACGGGATGGCCAGCATGACGATCGCCGGCTGGACATAGCTGCGAAAGGGAATGGCCAGCAGAATATAGATCAGCACCATGGAGATGACGAAGCCGGCGAAGATGGCGTTGACCGAATCGGTCACGTCTTCCTGAATACCGTCATAGCCTGTCGAAACCCCCGGGTACTGGGCCTTCAGATCGGGCAGGATCTCGGCGTTCAAGGTATTCATGATCCGGTTGGTGGCACTACGCGGCGTGACGTTGGCCGTGACCTCGATCGTGCGCTGGCCGTCGTTGCGTTTGATGGTGGTAAACGCGTTGGTCGGCTGGATATCGGCGATCTGCGACAACGGCACGTAGGTATTGTCCGGCGTGCGGATGAGCAGGTTGCGTACGGCCGAGCGGCTGTCGCGCTCGTCCTCGGGCAGCTGGACCATCACGCGGACTTCGTTGGAGCCGCGCAGCTGGCGCAGGGCCTCGTTGCCGTAGAAAGCCGCCCGAACCTGGGCGCCTACCGCCTCGTTGGACAGCCCCAGCGAGCGGCCCTGATCGTTGAGCGTGAACGACAGCTGCTGCTTGCCGCGGGCAACCCCCGGGTCGATGTCATACACCCCGGCGAACTCACCGATACGCTTGGCCAGGGTTTCGGCCGCCCGATTGAGCAGATCGGTATCACGTGCGGACAGCGCCACGGTGAGATCCTTGCCGGCGCCGGGGCCGCCGGCGTCGGACTGGAACTGCGAGGACTGCAGGCCCGGCACGTCGCCCAGCGCGGCGCGCCAGGCCTTCGAGAACTGCGAGGTGCTGATCGGGCGTACGCCGGCGGCGGTGAGATAGGCCCGCATGGACAGTTCGTTGCCTTCGATGGTGGCGAACACGCCTTCCAGCAGTTGGTCGCCGCCGTTGTCGGCTGCCACGGCATCGGCGGCGTTTTCCAGCTTCTTGCGCAGCTCGGCCATGCGCGCCATGGGCGTGCCGTAGGGCATGGTCAGCGTGGCCTCGGAGCGATCGGATTCGACCTTGGGCATGAGCGAAAAGCCCAGCCGGCCCGAGGCCGCCCATGCCAGCACCAGAATCAGTGACGCCAGGCCGATGGCCGCCGTCAGGTAGCGATAGCGCAGCATGAGTGCGGCAAACGGCTGGTAGCGCCTGGCCACCAACGCCGAGAACCCGCGCGAAAACGCCTGCTGGCGATCATAGATGAACTGGCTGGCGCGGTTGCGACGACGATTGCGGCTATGGGCCAGATGCGAGGGCATGATGAGCATGGCCTCGACCCAGGAGATCACGAACACCGTGATCACCACGACCGGAATGGTGGCGAAGATATTGCCCAGAAATCCCGGTATGAATAACAGGGGGGCAAAGGCCACGATGTTGGTCAGAATCGAGAACGTGATCGGCAGCGCGACCTCGCGCGCACCCGTGACCGCGGCCTCAGTCAGTGAGGCCCCTCGCTCGCGGGCCTCGTAGACGTTCTCGCCGGCCACGATCGCATCATCGACCACGATGCCGAGGGCCACGATGAAGGCGAACATCGAGATCATGTTGATCGTCGTGCCGAACAGCGGCAGGAACAGGAACGCGCCCAGAAACGAGGTGGGAATACCGATCGTGACCCAGAACGCCAGCTTCAGATCCAGAAACAGGGCCAGCACGATCAGCACCAGCGCCAGCCCCATGGCCGCGTTTTTCAACAGCAGCTGCAGGCGCTGGTCATAGACCTTGGACTGATCGCCGTTGATGGCGTAGTGCAGCTGGGGCGGCATGGTGTCGGCCACATCGGCCATCGCCGCGCGCGCTGCCTCGGAGACCTCCGTGGGCGTCTGGTCGCCCACCCGCGACACGCTGATGCCGATGGACGGCATGCCGTTATAGGTGGCGGCGGTGTTGGTATCCAGAAAGCCGTCGGTGACGTTGGCGATATCGCCCAGACGAATGACCGTGCCGTTGGCGGTGGTCAGGATCGGGATTTGGGCGAACTCGGCCGCGCGATCGCGCCGGCCTTTCAGGCGCAGCAGGATCTGGCCCGATTGCGTGTCGACCTCACCGCCGCCCACGTCCACGGCGGCCTGGCGTACCCGATCGCCGATCTCGGGCAGGGTCAGGTTATAGGCTCGCAGACGCGCCTGCGGGACCGCGATATTGACGGTGAAGGTCTGTGTGCCTTCCAGGGCCACCGAGGTGATGTCCGGGGCGGCGAGAAGACGGTCACGCACCTGTTCGGCATAGGCGCGTAGCGCCGTCTGCGAGACGTTGCCGTAAAGCTGCATGTCCAGCACCGCCCGATCGCCTCCGGTGAAGGTCGAGATTACCGGCTGCTCGGCGTTGGCCGGGAACGTGGTGATCTGAGACACCGACTGCTGGATATCCTGATACACGGTCTGGATATCGGCTGACTCGTTGATCTTGAACGTGACATTGCCCGAGCCTTCGCTGGCCGTGGCCGTGGTCTCACGGATGCCGTCGACATCCTGCGCCTTGGACTCGATGGCCAGCACGATATTCTGCTCGACCTGTTCGGGCGTTGCCCCCGGATACGACACGCTCACCGATACATAGGGCACGGCAAACTGCGGATAGACCTCCTGCTTGATCAACGACGTACAGAACAATCCGCCGATCAGCAGCACGAACATCAACAGATTCGGCGTGACCCGGTTGTTGACCATCCAGGCGATCATTCCGCCCATGACGGTCCTTTCCGCGGGGGCGTTCGATTCGTCGGGCGGGCTCACGAGGCAGCCACCGTGTCGGCGCCGGCCAGGCGGGTATAGGCGGGTGCCATGCGCAGAGATGTCTCGTCTCGGGCTTGTGCGTTGGCAGCTGCGCCGTCGGGCGCTGTGGTGTCCAATGCCCGGTCAGCGCTTTCGACGCGTAGCGGCATGTCCTGGATCGGCGCGGACAAATCGCTGCTCACCAGCATTTCGCCCGGGGCCAGGTTGCCGGTGACAACGGCCTGATTGTCGTCGCGATAGACCACGTTGACCTGGCGGATCTCCAGCGTGTTGTCGTCGCTCATCAGCCAGACCTGGTTGTTTTCACGGACCAGCGAGGCATCGATGACCACGCTGTCATCCGGCATCTGCGCGCTCAGCCGGGTCGTGACGTAGGAGCCCAGCAACAGCGCCTGATCGTTATTGCTGGGCGCGCCCAATGGATGAGGCACCTGAACGAGCACACGCGCCAGGCGGCCCTGTTCCTCGAGCTGGGCCTGTACGCGCAGTACGTGGCCGGCCAGATAGGCATCAGGGCCCCAGGCATCGCGGTAGTAGACCCTGGCCGCCGAGCCCGGATTGGCGCTCGATTCAGCGGCATGCAGCCAGCGCAACTGATCCACGGGCAACGAGAGATTGACCCAGTACGCGTCGGTGGCCGCCAGATTGGCCAGGGTTTCGGTCGAGCTGACCACATCCCCCACCGACGCGCTGCGGGCCGTGACGATGCCGTCGAACGGCGCCTTGACCCGAGTTCGTGACAGATCCAGACGGGCCTGTGCGACCTGGCTTTGTGCGGCACGCACGTCCGCCCGCGCCGAGGCCAGCTGGGGCCCCCGCAGGGCCAGATTGCGTTCCTTGTCGCTCACGTTTTCCGGGCCCACCAGCTTGAGCTCACGACGGGCCACAGCCTGCTGGCCCTGTTCGGTATCCAGCGAGGCCTGTGCCTTGGCCAGCTCGGTCTGGGCCTGGTCGAGGGCCAGCCGGTAGTCGGCGGGGTCGATCCGGGCCAGGACGTCACCTTCATCAAAGCGCGTGCCGGGGGCCAGGTTGTCGTTCAGTGAGAGGATCTGGCCCGACACGCGGGCGCGCAGCTCGGTGGCCTGGGCGGCCTCGACCGTGCCGTTGGCGCTGATCATCAATGTTTCGGGGGCCGGCTCGGCCGGAGTGAGGGTTACCAGGCGCGCGTTGGGCTTGTCGACCTGGGTGCTGCGATCAGCGGTGGGCCGATTGGCAAACAGCATCACGCCGACAACGATGGCCGCCGCCAGTATACCCAGCGGCAGAACAATGGTTGCCAGACGGGCCCACCAGGACCGGCGGCGCGTGTCGGGGCGATCGGTGGATGCACTCATGAAGAACTCGGGGAGGAAACACGCCGGGGCTCGGCTGCAGCCGAGGGGTCGGCGTCGTCATCGGTGGCGGGGCCGATTGGGCGATCATCGATCGGCCCGGCCAGCGCACGATACAGATTGATACGGTAATCCAGCAGTTGATAGCGCCCGGTCAGCAAATCCAGTTGCAGCTGCTGCTGGGTGAGCAGGGCATCGAGCACGTCCAGATAATCGGTGGCGCCGCGCAGATAGCGCAGCCGCAGATTGGCGACCACGTTTTCCGAAATATCCAGCTGCTTGCGCAGGTGTTTGAGATATACCTTCTGTCGGTCTTCGTTGATCAGCGCATCGTCGACTTCCTGCAGCGCCTCGGCCAGCGTCTGCTGATACTCGGCCACGTTTTCATCGACCACGGCCCGGGTACGTTCGACTTCGGCGGCTCGAAGGCCGGCATCGAAGATCGGCTGGGTCAGCTCGGCGCCGAGACGCAGGATCCAGTTGGAAAACAGATCGCTGCTTGAATTGTCGCCCGAGTAATTGGCCGACAACGACAAACGCGGAAAACGATTGGCGATGGCCACAGCCACGCTGGCACTCGCCGACGCCACATTGTAGTAAGCCTGTCGAACGTCCGGGCGCTGCATGAGCGTGGTCGAGGGGACGCCGGTGGCCGGCAGAGCCGGCAGATCGACCAGCTGGCCGGCCGGCGGGTCGAACAGACTGGAACTGCGCCCGACCAGCACCGCAAGCGCGTGACGGGCCACCTGCACCTGGGCCTGGGCCTGGGCCAGCTGGGCACGCGAACCGGCTAGGGTACGCCGCTGGCGCAGTACGTCGGCGGCGGCCGCCTGGCCGTTGGCGAATGAGAATGTGGTCAGTTCGAGGACGTTCTGGTTGGTCTCGATCTGGTTTTCAAGAAGCGCCACTCGGGCGATGTTCTGTTGGTACTCATACCACTGGCTGGCGATATTGCCGGTCAGGGTGACCGCGGCTGATTGAAGCGCGGCCTCCCGGGCCTCTTCGGTGAGCTTGTCGGCTTTCAAGCCGTTACGGATACGCCCGAACCAGTCCAGCTCGTAGCTGGCCGACAGCCCCAGGCTCTGCTGATCGGACCACGGCGACTGGCCGCCCTGACCGCCCCCGGTGAAGAAGCCGGAATTGGCATCACTCGTGCCGCCGACGCCCGAGGCGCCTCCGGAGAGCCCGGAGAAACCCGAGAAATTGTTCGAGCCAGAGCTCCGGGTTGCCGATTCGCTGACCGAGCCTGTCAGGGTGGGAAACAGCCCCGCGCGCGATTTCTCGACCGTGGCCTCGGCCTGCTGCAGACGTGCATAAGCCGCTGCGACCGTGAAGTTATGCGTCAGCGCATAGTCGATGAGCTGGTTGAGTGCCGGGTCATCAAAGGCCTGCCACCAGGCGTTGGTCAGCGGGGCAGTGCCACCGAAGTCGAACTTGGCCGGCAGCTGGATCGCGGGTTCGGTAAGTGTCTCGACGTCGCGGGTGGCGCAGCCGGCCAGCCAGGCGACAGCCGCCAGCAGACACAGCCGCGTCACCCAGCGGGGCGGGACTGCTCTGCGGCAAAAAGCCAGACCGGGGGTGACAAACAACAAAATCTCTCCAGGTGCCGGCCGACACACTGGCGTCGGCCGGTTCGATCAGCAACTAGCGATTGGCGATCAGCAATACGGCATCGGCCGATCAGGCATCGTCGGAGGGCGTGGCGTCGTCGCGGCCAGCATGCCCGGCGTGGCGATGATGCTGCCATCGCGCGGCCGCAGTCTGCCATTCCTCGGGCGAAATCGCGCCGTTGGCGTCGGTGTCGATGGCCTCGAACATGGGCTTGTGTCCGGGGTTGTCGGCGTTACGATCGGCGTCGTGGCGGCGGTCTTTATGGCCAGGGTGTGCGTGATGCATATCGAGCGCGTCCACGCCGATATGGCCGTTGCCGTCGCGGTCCATGCGATCGAAGTGACGATCGGCTCGGGCCATGGCTGCGGTTTCGTATTCGGTCTTGTCGATCTGGCCGTCATTATTGGTATCGATACGTGCCGCGCGCCGGGCGGCCATCGCCGAACGCAGATGCGACAGCTCGTCGCGGCTGAGCGTGTCGTTGTGATCGGCATCCAGCGTATTGAATAGCGCCTGCGGGTCCGGGTGTGCGTCGGCGCTCTGGTGAGCCAGGGCCGGGCTCGCCGTGGCGGCGGCGACCAGACAGGCCGCATAGATACCGGCAGGGCAGAAGGAAAAGCGCATGGCAGTCTCACGTTATTGGTAACGAGCCCCTATTGAACCCGTCGAACGTCGCGAAACTCTGTCGAGCGTGCCCTGATTTGTCGCAAGATGTGTCAGAGCCGGCCCCGGGTACATTCGGTGACACGAACGATGTGTCGCGCCGCCGGCCGCTGGGTATATTGCTCGCATGAGTGATACGAACACGGCACATCTGCTGGTCGTTGACGACCATCGCGATATCCGCGATTCGTTGGCACGATATCTCAGCGATCACGGTTTTCGCGTGACCACGGCCGCCGACGGCGCCGCAGCGCGACGCGTGTTGCGCGATCATGCCCCGGATCTCGTCATACTGGACGTGATGATGCCGGGCGAGGATGGCTTGTCGGTGTGTCGCTGGCTGCGCGAATCCACGGCCGTGCCGGTGATTCTCTTGACCGCGATGGCCGACGAGACCGATCGCGTGATCGGTCTGGAGATCGGCGCCGATGATTATCTGACCAAACCGTTCTCGCCGCGTGAGCTGCTGGCGCGTATTCGCGCGGTGCTGCGCCGGGCCACGGCCCTCCCGGCCCAGCGCGATCACAGTGAAGTGAGCATGTATCGCTTTGATCGCTGGTGTTTTCATGTCGCCCGCCAGGAGATCGAGGACGATGCCGGTATCGCCGTGGCATTGTCCACCGGCGAGCATCGCCTGCTGTTGGCTTTCGTCCAGCGCCCCAACCATGTGCTCTCGCGCGATCAGCTGCTGGATCTGACCCAGGGCCGCGAAGCCGCAGTCTTTGATCGGAGCATCGACAACCAGGTCTCGCGTCTGCGGCGCAAGATCGAGGCCGAGCCGGGCCAGCCGGTTCTCATCAAGACAGTCTGGGGCGGTGGCTACCGCTTCACGCCTTCGGTCGAGACCGCGTGAGGCTCTGGCCCCTGCAGGGCGTGACCGCCCGCATGATCGCGCTCACGCTGGTGGCCCTGGTGGTGGTACAGCTTGTCGGCTATCTGAGTTTTCGCGGTGAGCGCGAGCAGTTCGTCTCACGTATCGTCACCGATTACATGGCCCAGTCGGTTCAGGCCATGGATCGTGCGCTGAACCTGACCGCGCCGGCTCGCACAGAGGCCATGGTCAGTGCCTTGTCCAGCCGGATCGTCGTCTTCGATCTGGCCGCGCACGCGCCGGCATGTGACCGGCTCACGCCGCGCTCAAAGCGCCTGGCGGCAGCGTTTGCCGAGCGCCTGGGCGTGTCCGAGGCGCGTGTGCGTGTCTGTATCGGCCGGGGACTGATGCCCGGTGAACACGACACCACACAGCGCAGTGTCGCCCTGGGTTATGCCCGCGCGCCGAATGAATGGCTGATCGTGCATCAACGCCTGCCGGGGTCGCGTGATCGCTGGCCGCGTAACGCGTTGCGCAATACGTTGATCACGCTGGCGATCATGAGCGTGCTGGTGGTGCTGGTCAGCCGGCGTTTCACGCGTCCACTGCGCGAGCTGGCGCGGGCCGCCGAGCGTTTCGGACGCGGCCAGGCCATTCAGGCGGTGCCCGAGCGCGGCGGCCGCGAGATCAAGCAATCCATCGCGGCATTCAACCGCATGCAGGCGCGTATCGATCGTTTCGTGGCCGAACGCAGCCGGATCGTGGCTGCACTGGCCCACGACCTGCGCACGCCGGTTACGGCTTTGCGTCTGCGCCTGGAGTTTCTGCCCGACGACGACAACACGCGCGCCATGCGGGCCACGCTCGAGGACCTGGCCGAGATGTCCGAGGCCACGCTGACCTTCATGCGCGCCGAAACGACGGCCGAGACCACGCGCCGCGTGGACCTGGCCGCCCTGATCGACGCGCTGTGCGAAGACTATCGCGCGGCCGATCGAGCGGTGTCTTTTTCGCCCGATGCGCGTGTCATCGTCGCCTGCCGGCCGACCGCCATCCGCCGTGCCCTGCGCAACGTGATCGATAACGCGCTGGCCTATGCCGGACAGGCCGATATCGCGCTTGCAATCGATACGAGCACGGCCACGATCATCATCGCCGATCGTGGGCCCGGCATCCCCGCAGCCGATCGCGAGGGGGTCTTCGATGCCTTCGTGCGCCTGGAGGGCTCGCGCAGCCGACAGACCGGCGGCGCCGGGCTGGGCCTGGCCATCGCACGTTCGGTCATGCGCGGCCACGGCGGCGATATCACACTGCACGAACGTGCCGGCGGCGGGCTGGAGGCACGCCTGGCCTTGCCCCTGGGGTGAGACCAGCCCGCCGGCCTTGCTAAGGCGGCCGATGACAAGATCCGGGCTTGGTGCGCTACCGTGGCCGCATCGTTTCGTTTACCAGGCATCTTCCAATGGCCGACATCAACGACACCGGCGCCCAGCGCTTTCCGCACCTGTTCTCGCCGCTACGTATTGACAGCCTCGAACTGGCCAATCGCTGTGCCGTCGCGCCCATGACCCGTACGAGCGCGGGCGACAACGGCGTGGTGAGCGATCAGATCGCCGACTACTATGCCCGCTACGCGCGTGGCGGTTTCGGGCTGATCATCACCGAGGGCACGTTCACCGATACCCGTTACAGCCAGGGCTATTTTCAGCAACCGGGCATCGCCACCGAGGCCCAGGCGGCGGCCTGGCAGCCCGTGGTCGACGGCGTTCACGCGGCGGGCGGGGTGATCGTGGCCCAGCTCATGCACGCCGGGGCCCAGAGCCAGTACAACGCCTACGCCGACGAGAACGCAGCGCCGATCGCCCGGGCGCCCTATGGCACCACGGCCACGATCTATCATGGCCATGACGAGCCCTACGCCACGCCGAAGGCGATGACCGAAACCGACATCATCGAAATGATCGACGGCTTCGTGGCCTCGGCCAAGAACGCCATGCAGGCCGGCTTTGACGGCATCGAACTGCACGCGGCCAACGGTTATCTGCTGGATGAGTTCATCACCGACTATTTCAATACGCGCGATGACGAATACGGCGGGGCGCTGGGTAATCGGTTGCGCGTGATCCGTCAGGTGATCACCGCCGTGCGTGATGCCGTGGGCACCGATTACTGTGTCGGCATCCGGCTCTCGCAGATCAAGGTCACCGACGCAGATCATCGCTGGGCCAGCGCCGAAGACGCGGCGACGATCTTCTCCACGGTG
>PBAO01000060.1 GCA_002715985.1 Lysobacterales bacterium
ATACTTGCCCGGCTTCGCTGGCCAGTACGTCGCCACCTGGGCCGAAAGGCCGTGCGTCATCGCGTTGAATCGAGTACGCCGAGCCTCCTCGGGCGTCGGATGCCCCGCCAGGTTTTGCCCAGTGGCACGCTTGCCTTCGGCCGACGTCGGGCCTGTAGCTCGGCCGTGGGCTTTGCGCAGATTACGCGACCAAGCCGCCTCGGCGGTCTCGTGCCCACACTCCGGGCACGCCGAAAAATAGTCGTGCGGATCCCAAGACAGATCTGGGTTATCAACGACACGCTCCGGCTCGGCCCGGTATTTCAGCCGGCACCGCGAGCAATAGAACGGCAGATCTGTCCCCGCCTCGTCTGCAGCCATAAGCCCCGCCAACGCTCCATGCGCGCCGGCCAGCCACCGTGTATCTCACGGTTCACAGAGCGCACGGTCCGGGGAGCCAGTTTTGTCATTGCTCCAAAAATGACCTGAAATCAGGGGCTTACATGGCCCCTTTTTTCGTTGTGCACACACACTATGCACACTTGGCTAAAGCCAGTCGCTGAGCCATTCAGCCCCCTCTTTGGCTGCCTTCCAGACCCCTCGAAGGACAAACAAGGCTCTCATTAGATTCAGGTACTTCGTGCTTTTCATTGTGCGTACCCATAGTTTCGATTGAGTGCGTAGCTTGACGAGCGTCGCGTGCCATTTGCAGGCAAAAGTGGCACGGCTTTGGCTTCTCCGTTTCTGACCCATCGTCGTTTGGCGTTTCATGCAGCCATGGCCCTGATTGAAGACACACAATGATGGTGTGTGCTGGGTAGGCTCGTCCGCCACGGTCTGGCGCTTTATCGCGCGGTCGCTAGAGCGACGCCTTGTCGCTAGCCATCTGCCTTCTAAATATCGCTCCCCCTTCCTCATGTTTCTTACCAACGCGTGAGTTGCGGCTCTCACAATGCGCACCGGGCTGTCTCAAACACAGGCACAGATGAGACTGTTTCGACGGCGTTGTTGTCGGCATGCCCAAGATGCGGTGCGGGTCATTTGCGCCTAGCGTTTTGATTCCGTCATCGTTCGCCCCGTTACCACCAAGGGGGAAATGATGAGTAGAACGACCAGCCGGGCCATCTTCACTGCCTGCATGACCGCCGCACTGACTGCCTGTGCAAGCGGACAAGTCACGCGCCTGACAGCCGAACCAATTAAACAGCCGAAGGTGTTGGCGTTGGATGCGCCAGACGCGCCGTGGGTATCGAATATCCAACGACGACTTGTCGAGCACGGCTTTACCGTGAAGCGGTGGGGGTCAACGGCAGAGGTCACACAGGCGGCAGGAGCGGGCCGCGTCGAACAATACAACGAAGCAACGACGCGATACGTTCTCATCGTCGGCGGTGGAGGCGCGCCGCTTCACTGGTCGGAGCGTTGTTTCGGAGGGGGCTATAAGTTCGACAGCATCTCGGTCGATCTTGTCGATACGCGCGAGAATGAGACCCTATTAAACGTGAACGGGTCCGGGTATTCGGAGGGCTGCCCGCCGCTTAGCGGCTCTATATTCCACGATATCGCTGCGGCCGTGGATGATGTTTGGGCCGAACCTGGCTTCAACGGGTAGTTAAGTTGACCGGTAACGACACCGAAGATGAACAACCTGACCGATATCCAAACTATGTCCTCGCTCGAAATCGCCGAGGTCACGGGTAAGCAGCACAAGCACGTCATGGCTGACGTTCGTAAGATGCTGAATGAGCTGGGGGAATCGGACTCCTCATTTTTGAGGAGCCGCCGAAACTCCCAGAACAAAGAGCAAACCTACTTCCTTCTCGACCACGACCTAACCATGACCCTGGTATCCGGCTACAACGTCAAGCTACGACACGCTGTTATCACCCGACTCCGCGCACTGGAAAACGGCGAGGCAACGCCCTGGCACTTGCAGGAACCCGAGCCGGAACCCAAGACGCCGGCCCTACCCGACTTCACGAACCCGGCGGAAGCGGCGCGGGAATGGGCTGACCGGGAAGCAGCACCAAGTAGTCATGCGTGACGTTCGTAAGATGCTGAAAGAATTCGACGAACAATCGGCGCAGTTTTGCGCCGACCGGATTGACGCCTGTGGCAGGAAGCAAACCTACTTCCTTCTCGACCACGACCTGACGATGACCCTGGTATCCGGCTACAGCGTCAAGCTACTGCACGCTGCCATCGTGCGGTTACGTACGCTAAACACTGGCGAGGCAAAGCATTGGCACTTGCAGGAGCCCAAGGCACTCGCCTTGCCTGACTTCACGAACCCGGCCGAGGCAGCACGGACGTGAGCCGACCAGCACAAGCGGGCGGATCAAGTAAAAACTTCGGAATCAGGTGTTGTCTTCTTCGTCCGCATCACCAGAATTTTTCGTTAGATCAATTCCATGCTGACAGTCCGACTTGTTCTTATAACCCTCCCCAGAATCAGCGATAATTTCGCCGTTTCCGGCTTTCAATCTCCAGCGGTACTCATCGGCGGCATCCCGATACATCTCATACTTCATTTCTAACCCCTTTAAAAGTGAGATTTTAAAGTACCAAGAATTAAAAACGTCTTTAAAGTAATACTTTCGTCTGAATTCGAAATATAATTACTGCATTTTCGAGCGGGTATTTATATATAGACACGAGCGCGAGATTCCCCCGGTGGCCCCCGCCAACTTATATACAGACCCCCGGCATCAATTTTCGCGGGGCACCGGGGTGGGTATACCCGGCTGGCCGCGCTGTGTCGTCGCACCCATAGACCACCAACAGCCGACCGAGGCCGGGCCTGTGCCCTCCTACCGCTTACCCCATGTGCGCAGCATGAGACGTACACCAAACCCCGGCACCGAGGCGAGCCAGCCGACCAGTGGCGCGCCCGCAGAGCAGCCGCAGCCCGGCCCGCCGGCTGACCCAAGACCAAGGCCGGCGCTTACCCACAGTACCGCCACAGTACCCGGCCACAGGCAGCG
This sequence comes from Lysobacterales bacterium, assembly GCA_002715985.1. GTDB lineage: Bacteria > Pseudomonadota > Gammaproteobacteria > Nevskiales > Salinisphaeraceae > Salinisphaera. Next base: position 2,964 of record PBAO01000060.1, read on the forward strand.
CGCCGTTCACTCACAGTGCGGCAACGGTTTGACCGTGGGCATCCCTAGCGCCTGCCTTGTGTGCGCCGTGTGAGTGTCTTACCGGCTTGTCCGTTCGGCGTCGTCGCGGCTACAGCGTGGCCGTGCTGGCTTGCCCTGCCGGGCCGATACGCCCTGTATCGAAAACCCCACGCGACAACCCAGCCGCAAAGCCTTGATACACCGAGGCCGTGTCGTCTCGATTTGACCGTATCAAATACACATGATTACGATACACCTATCAACACACGAGCCAGACACCAGACCATGACCAAGCGCGCCGCTATTTACGCCCGAGTCAGCACCGACACGCAGACGACCGACAACCAGCTTGAACAGCTACGCAAGGTCGCCGCTAACAAGGGCTGGGAAATCGTGGCCGAGTACGTGGATAGCGGTATATCCGGGGCCAAGGGCCGCGACCAGCGCCCGCAGTTCGATGCGCTGCACCGTGCGGCCGTGCGCAGCGAGTTCGACATCATTATGTCGTGGAGCGTGGACAGGCTGGGCCGCTCGCTACAAGACCTTGTGGGCTTTCTGTCGGAACTACAGGGCAACGGCGTGGACCTGTTTCTGCACCAGCAAGACGTGAACACGACCACGCCAGCCGGTAAGGCGATGTTTCAGATGATGGGCGTGTTCGCCGAGTTCGAGCGTTCCATTATCCGCGACCGAGTGAACGCCGGGCTGGACCGGGCACGGGCACAGGGCAAGACGCTGGGTCGGCCAAAGACAGGCGACGAACAGACAACCGCCCACGTTATGGCGCTACGCAAGGCGGGTAACAGCTACCGGCAGACCGCGAAGCTGGCCGGCCTGTCGGTGGGCAAGGTACAGCGCATCGTGAAAGAGCAGGCCGAGGCCGTCATCTAGGCGCAATCGCCAGCCGGGCTGGAACAGCGAGCCACGACGATGCGAAAAACGCCTTATTTTTCAAGACAACTATCGGCCGAACGCCTGAAACGCGCTCATGACAGTGATTTTAAGGCGCGGCCAAGACGTTAAAAATGAAACCGCAACTTGAAACCCCGCCAGTGGGTAGATAGAAGGTTTTCTTTCCACCGACTAAATTATTTCTCTTTCGACGGTTCGCAACCAATAGCGCTGGGCTGGTATCCCGTAAAACTACTGGGGGGCAGACGCAGACGCAACGACACATTCCATCGCGTCGGTGTTTCCCAAACCGCTCACGGCTAGTTGCTGTGGGGGGTTTGGGGGGCACCGCAGACTCTTCTTAGGGTTAATACCATAGTAGAGACCTAAGTAGACCCTTAGGTTCTACCGTGGTCATCCTTGGTCTGGCTGTAGCTTAAAACCGGACAGGGGGACATCCCGACAGGGATACCCAGCCACAGGCCACACTCGGGCCAAGCCAAGGACAAGCCGCAGTACAGCAATGGTTTAGACCTTGGCTGGCCCGAGTCAGCCCGCGATGTGGGGCACGTTGTCCGTGCCGCCCGGAATACAGCGCATCACGCGCCCGCCTATAGCTCACCCGCTGCCGGACCATGGCCACCATTGGCCGCGTCATAGCTGGCCCGTAGCTGTCTCAGCATATCGGCGAACTGGTCAAGATCGGTAAGGAGCAGCCGAACCGTGTTGTCTTCTTCACCGACCGGATCGGCCACGTCGATGACAACCCGACCGGATTCGGCTATAGCGCCGTGAAATGACACACCGTCATCGGCCATGAACGACGTGCTGGCTAGTGTGTTGTCTTCCTGCATGGGGTTGCCTCGTTGATGATTGAGTGCGGTAGAGAACCAGGCCGGAATCCGACCTGCAACACTTGCGCGGATGGCAAATAATAGTTACCAATCAAAAACTTACCGCATCTTACTGACTAGCCTGAACAATCCCGGCACCGACACCGCCCGCAAGGCGCTATAAATCGATGCCGCCATGCCCGCGCCGCGTCTGGTGAGTGCGCAGCGCGCGGGCTGCGACCGCAACGACAGGCACCGGCTTTCAATGGTTCGGCCTTGGCCTGTACTGCGGTCTGTCTATCCGTGCCCAGAGCCGAGCCGCTGCGCTCGCGCCTGCCTAATCCGCAGTTCAACGCTTGAGCGCGCCTGTCTGGGCACGGCACGGCGGGATGAACTCGTTACCTATTTTTTCGCTTTGTCATGTTGGCGCGTGGACGCGTACCACCCAGCTCATCGCAATTTGTCATGTCTTACCCGAGGACCACCCTATGCAAACCCGAGACCGCCACGACCTGCCGCCGGTAGTTACCCGCGAGGGTTTCCACCTTGGCACCCGCGTCTACTTCATCGGCCTAACCCGTGGCCACGAAGCTATCGTTGAACCTGCCGACTGGCACCGCGTGGCCCGCGACTACGGCCAACGATGGGCCGCGACGGCGACCGGCAATCATGTCTATGCCCGTAAGGCTGTGCGTCACGAAAACGGCACGGTCGGCGTTGTCACGCTGGCTCGCGTCATCACCGGCGCACAACCCGATGAACGTGTCATCGCCGACAACGGCAACGCGCTCGACCTGCGCCGCTGCAACCTGGAAAAGAAACGATTCCGGGGCCGCGTGGCGCGGGCACGTCTCGACCGATGGCAGCAGCGAGAAAGCCCCCAGCCGACCACGGCATAGACCACAGCCGCGCAGCAGGTAGACCACGGCAAACCAACCGCACCCCCTTACCCGAACCAGCCCGCCGACAAGCGGGTTTTTTTGTGTCTGAAAGAAGGAGGAACCGCCAACCATGTACCGACCCGACAAGCCACAGACCGCCGTGGCACGGCTGACTGGCCGGCTAGCGCAATGCGCCGGATGCGGCGCGGTCTTCAGCAGTACGAGCGCTTTTGACCAGCACCGACACGGACGCGCCCGAACGCGTGTCTGCCAAGACCCGGCCGCGTCCGGTCTGGTCATCGGTGAACGCAACACGGGCACGTTCTGGAAGCACCCGCCCAGCGCAAGGCTACGCACTCACCTACAGCACGTCGCATAGGCCGGCCCGGTAGATCGGCGGAGGCCAAGCCATGAGCGCCGCCACAGTCGCCACCGTGAACCCGATAACGACCACTCACCACATCATCACCAACAAGGAACCATCGCCATGAATGACAACAACGCCTGTAAGGAAATTGTCGATCTTGTCGCCGCTTCGCTCGTAGAACGCGACGGCCATACGCACCGCGCCATCTACTTCATGGACATTGCGCTAGCCGAGGCCAAGGCCGAAGCCGCCAGTCTGCAAATGGAAATAGCCGACATTGAAGCCCGACAAGCCCGCCACGCTTTGGCCGTCGATATGCGCGCCAGTGACACCAAAGTGACCAACGAAACACGAGACGCCCGGCACGCCACCTACCGATCGGACTGCCAGCAAGCCACCGTCGATGCCCGCGATTCGCTCGACACGGTGAAGCATCTCATCGGGTTCGTGCAGCAAGCCGGCCAACAGATTTAGCGCCCGACCAGACCACGACCCGCACTCACCAAGGCCCGACTACGCCCCGTTGCGTGGCCGGGCTTTTTTTCGTTTCAAACAGGAACCACAGCCATGCCAAGAGATAACCGACACGAAGCCAACGCCCGCCAAAGTGTCCGCATCGGCGGCCGGAAGGTCATGAGCCGGGGCGGCATCGTCGGCGCGCGCCCCGGCCGCACATCGACCGAGGAAAAAGCCGATGCGCTGGTCGCCTTCGCCGATGCCGCGTCGGGCTATGCCGGGCGCCAGTCTGCCGAGATGGAACAGGAACAGGCGAAAGCCCAACGCCTACAGGCTTACAAAGACTTCCACGAAGACGGGACACAAGACGTGTCGCGCGAGCAAGCCAAGGAACGCGGCGCGTTCGCCGACGCTGACTATGCCCGCACTTACTCGCGTCTAAGCTATGCCGAGAAGGCTAAAGACTTGTCCGAGGACATCCACCAGCACACGCAGACCATGATGGACGACCCGACCATCGGCATCGATGAAGTCGAGGCATACATTGACGCGACAACGAGCGGCGCTATTCAGGGCGTTGATGACCCCGACGCGGTGGAAGTCTTCGCTAACCGGCTTACATCCGATGCCGAACAGCTCAAGACCAAGGCTCGCGGCGTCGCCATTGAACGCCAGAAGCTTGACGGCCGCGCCAAGCTGAACGCCCGGATGGACGACATGGCCGCTGAGAACCTGCTAGGCCGGCCCGAGGCCCGCGCCACGCTTGAAGACCAAGGCAAAGCCCTGAATATACCGCAGAGCGACGTACACGCCGCCATGACAGACCGGCTTATTCGCAAGGCCGAGGAGGCCAAAGACCCGGCGATGCTGGCACCGCTATTCAAAGAGAATGATGACGGCGTGTCGCTGGCGGATAACCCCGACCTGCGCTCAACCATTCTGCAAGCCCGCGACGATATCGAGGCCGAGGCCGAGGAACAGACCAGCGCCGCCGAACTGACTCAGCGATATGACCTGCACCGCAAGGTTAATGCAGGCAGCCTGTCGATGCGCGATATTCAATCGCTGAACCGTGAGCATCCAGACTGGTACACGCCCGACCAGCTCGCCACGATGTTGACCCGCTCGCAATCCAAGGCCCAGGCAGCGGCCAATGAGCGACGAGAGACGACCCGGCTGATGTCTGGCCGTACGTCGCCGGCAAGCCTGGCCGGAATGCCCAAGTCAGACCGCCTACGCCGACTGGCCAACGTGAAGGCGCGGCTACAGGCGAACCACGAAGACACGCCGGAGGGCCAGAAAGCAGCCACACGGGACTATCTAACCTTCCTGGCCGCGCCGGACGGCGGCGGGAACATCGTCACCGATGACCGACTGAAAGACACGCTCACGGCGGGCGCGTTGAGCCGGTCACAAGACGGCAGTGTTCCCGACCAGTTCAAGCATGCCTACGCCGTGTACCGCATGACCCGCGATAACCCGGAGCTACGCGGTTTAACCGGCAACCTGTTCGGCTCGGAGGCCGAGGCCAAGCTCAAAGCCTATGACCAACAACGGTCTATCGGCATGGCGGGCAGCGACAACCTGGACGCATCGGCTTATAACGCCGTGAATCTCGACATGGACAAGCCCATTGATACAAGCAGCCTTCAAACGCGCGAGGCGTACGACGCCATCAACAAGAAGGTCAACGACCTGACCGACACAAGCACCTGGACAGGCATGCTGCCGGGCGTGTCTGACGGCCCCGGCCTGAACACGGCGGCACGCTGAACAACGTGGCCCAGATGCGGACCCAGATGAAACGTCAGGCCCGCATGAACTATCGCACGTCCAAAGATGCGGCCCAGGCCGCACAGCTTGCCTATGACCAAATTAGCCGGCAGTGGTCCACAGTGCGCGGCACGATGGTCCACAAAGCAAGCGAGCGTCTACCGGACAACGCGGACGACATGGTGAACGCCATGCTGCGGGCCAAGCTGCCGCAGATTCAGCGCGAGATGGGCGAGGACATCACGCTGGACGACCTGGCCATTGATGACGCCCGCCACAACGCCAAACAGACCGACCCGCTCCTTATGTCCGTCCATCTCGGCAACGAAGGCGTGGCCATCACGTTAGGCGACGACAACCCGGCCCCGCTGGTCTTCACGATGGAAGAAGCGAAAGACGCGCTGCGGGCCGAATCGCTGCGCGAGGCCAACGCCGAGCGCCCGACCGCCGACGACGTGGAAGCCGCCAAGCCGGCACCGCCGCCCGCACCGGGTTCGCCGGGGGCAATGGCCGATGCGTCCGCAGATGACCGCCGCGCAACGCGAGACGCCATCGGGCAAGCCGTGGGTTCGGCTGCCAGTTCGACGTGGCAGAGCGTGCGCGACCATCTAGCCGAGGCCCGCGAGCGCCAGCAGGAGCGCCAGACCCAAGGCGCGCCCGGTAAGGCGTACTAGACCACGACAACAGGCAGAGACCGGTAAAGGCTGGGGCTATGGTGCCCCCCGGCCTGCCTTTTTCGTTACACCATGTCGCCGGGTTCGAGGTCTGGATAGTCGAGCTTCACAATCGCCGCGCGCATCGTTTCGCGCCATGACCCGTCTGAATAATAGCCATAGCTCATCCCGGGCGATTCGTGGCCGGTAATGTCGTCGGTCTGTGCTTCAAGCACGCCGGCATTCACTAGGCACGTCGTCACCGTCCGGCGCAGACTGTGGAAGACATGCTGTCTGCTAAACTTCTCTTTGCGTTTCAGATGACCAAAGCGCTTACTGATATTCGTGCTGCGGTCGCCGTACTCATCGGGCGCTTCATTCGCCAACAAGTAACCGTCCGTGCTGTCTTTCACGAGCCGATCGATAGCGGGCTGTAGCTTAGGATGAATCGGCACGTCGCGGATGCCCGCTGGCGTCTTCGCGTCTCGGATGACCAGGAACCCGTCATCTACGTCGCCGACTTTCAGATGACACAGCTCGCCGATGCGGGCACCCGTGAACATGCAGATGCGGATTAGATCGGGCAGGTTCTTATCGCCCCGCTTGGCCCCAGCTGCACGCAATAGACCCACGGCCTCCGAGGTGGTGAACCCTTTCCAACGTCTATCCCGCTTGGTGGTGGGGTTCGGAAAGTACAGCTCATCGAATGGCTTATCGTCTTTCGGGACGACCGCGAGAGACCGGAGAAAACGCCAGTAATCCCGCCATTCGCCTTGCTCTCTCTTAACCGTCTCGACGCCCGCCCCGGCCTGCATTCTATCGTTCACGTAACGCTGGACCGCATCGCTTGTGACTTCATCCAAGTACGGCAGGCGTTCGGCTAGACGGCCAATCGTGCCCCGCCGCATCTTGATTGTTTTCGGCTGGCGGAACCCTTCGAGACTCGCTAGATATTCCTCCAGGCGCTCGGCTGTCGGCACCTTCTTGCCCGTGGCGTACTGGAATGCCCGGACATGCTCGCTGTGTTCTGATGTCTCTCTCGCCGCGTCGAGATCATACGGGTTGAGCCCACGGCGCCGTGCAGCTTGTCGGTCTCGTTTTTCCAGCTCGTCGGCAAGCAATCCAGTTTGTTCCTGGCGCTCTTCTTCGGTGGCCGAGTTTTCAATCGCTGCACGCCACAGACCATATTCACGTTCGAGCCCATCCGGGTCTGCGGCTAGCGCGCGCTGAACCTGCGACCGCCATTTAGCCGACAACAACGCGGCCCGACGTTCGGCCTCCTGTTTGCTATCCGTGCCCAGGGATTTAACGAACCTGTCCTTGCCAAGAATGGGTCGCGCTTTCTTCGGGATGGAGTGCAAGGCGTACCAAGTTTGGCGGCGTTTTTCGAGGTACATGGGAGACGGGTTCGAGTGTTCGTGCACACACGATATGCACACACGCCGACCGGCGCAACACCCTGCATATCAATGGTTTCATGGACTTACGAAGAGACCGATACGAGCCCGTCCCGGGGAGCCAGATCAAAAAAGCCGCGATTCGGATCGCGGCTTTTTTTTGTCCTGCTTACGGCGGATCAGCTGCCGCGATTACCGAGCATCACGTCAACGACGCGGGCGTTGTCGAGCTGAATGAGACGTCGCAGCCGGTTGTTTCCGAAATCATACGTCCAGCGCTCGCGATAAACGAAACGCCCGCCGTTGCGCGTCAACGGATAACTAAAGCCGGACTCATAGACGCGTTTGGCGGTGATAAAATAGCCGATCTGCGTCAGCGGTGGCCCGCAGGCGTGCAGAAGCCGGTACTTGGATAGCCCCGGTGAGATCAAACCCGGATCGCAGTCGCCGCTGGCAGGTATGGCGTCTTCTCGAAACCCGTAGCCGGCTGTATTGACGCGCACGACACGATCGCCCCGAAACACCACGGTCTGTATCAATCGTCCGGGCCCGGGGTTGTAGGTCCATTCGCTCATCGGCAAGCCAAAGCCCAGCGCCGAATCGGCAATCCAGCGGTCTGTGAAGTTCGGCGCCCCGCAGGCCGCGATCACGTCGGCCATGGTGTCATCATCACGCACCAGCTGGCCGTCGCAGCGCAGGGATTGGGCCTGGGCTGCGCTGCAGCAGCCCAGCGTCAGCAGTACAAGCAAACCACCTATCGATGAACGCATGTCAACCGGGGCCGTCCACGCGATATCGCTGGCCTTGATAGCGCAGAACAGCGCCGCTGGGTTCGATCTGCTCCACGGCCGGCCCTGCCGCAAGTCGCTCACCTTCGTGATAGCGACGTCCGTCAACCAGAATGAAACTACGCCCGGGCACCGTACTGTAAAGCTGGCCATTGATCGTGATGGCCGGCGCGCTCGTCTGGTCTTGTGACATCAGGGCCGTGTCATCGGCCTCGGCTGTCGACCGGGGGATCGAAGCGCCATGCGTCGTCTTCCGGGCAACACGCCCTGGCGTGGGCACATCAGGGCCCTGTGCGCCCGGTACATTGGTCAGCGGCACACTTGAATAAGTTACCTGCCCACCGGCATTGGCTGCGCTGCCGGCCACGGGCCTGGTCACTGTCTGACGTGTGATTGTCGGTGAAGCCCCAGCGCCGGGCGTTATGGACTGGTTTTGGCCTTCGGCCGAGCCTGCATCAGCGCGCATGTTGTCATTCGTGCTGCTTGTGGCACGTTGTGCCCCTGCCGACTCGGGCCTCGTCGCCTTGGCTGACGGCGCCGGCTGCTCGGGCGGTGTCGTCATGATCGCCTGCGGTCGCCAGATATAAACGACCAGCGCAACATTGATGGCGATGAGCCCAGCAAACAGCCACCGCCCATAGCCGGCACTACGCCGACGCGAGGGATCCATGGCCGCGGCGCGGTGCAGGCCATCGGCATCCCCGGCGCGGCGTTCGCGCTCTGCTTTTTTCAGTGCGTCGACCAGATACGACATCGATCAGCCGTTCTCGACCGTGCCCAACGACGGCGTACCGGGCGAGGCTACCGCGCCGTTGAGCATCATCTGGGTTCGCGGGCCGGCCAGGCCATCATCCGTCAGGCCTTGTTGTGCCTGAAAGGCACGTAATCGCTGGCCCAGCGCGGCGTCGTATACCGGTGAAGCCCTGCCCGCCCGAGCCTCCGGATTCTTGCCGTCGATACGATCCAGCCGATTCCTCAGCCATACAACGGCACTGCCGACCGAACCGGGCCGTATCAGGCGCACACCGGCATCAGCCCGCCAGACGATACGCACGCGACCGCCCCAGTGCGCTTCCAGCGCCCGGCGAGTGATATCTCGCGTACCGTCGCTGCCGACAATCGTGGCCTTCTCATCGCCGAGCGCAGTCAACAGCACGGTCTGGCGTTGGCCGTCGACCTCCAGGGTGACCAGTGCAGGACGGTTGTAGCGGGCAACGATCGCCAGGCTCGAATCATCATCCAGGCACCGCAGGTCCCCGATCCGCAATCGCTCGCACTGACTCTGTACATCGGCGCCGAACACCCCCCACAGCCTGAGCAGCTGGCTCATCTTCGCATTGCCTTTGGGCAATGTGTCCTGGCCGGGGTGTTCGTGCGGGCTTGACGCACCGCCCGCGCCTGTCGTGTCGGGTTGGCCCGCCTGTGGTTGAGCACGCTTGTCTTGTTGGGGCTCGCTGTCGCCAGCCCCGGCATCGTCATCGCCTTCGCTCTCTGATGATGTTGTCCTGTCCGGCGCTGGCGCGTCAGCGTCTTGCCCTGCGACGCTCTGGTCCGGCGTGTCATCGCCCGCCGATGGATCTGGCGTATTCTCGTTCGATGCGCTGTCCACGACAGGCTTGCTTTCGCTCTCGATGGCCGGCGCGGTATCGGACGTCTTTTCTGCGGCACTGGTCAAGGGTATATCCGGCAGCCACGCCAGCAGGACCACCGCGATACCGGCGGCCAGCAGGCCGGTGGGCAGCGCCATGCGCCTGCCGCCGCGAATAAGCCGCAGATAGCGCGGCGGCAGGCATTCATAAGCCGCCCGCAGTACGGTTGCGACACCAATCTGTGAATGATTGTGGGCATAGGCGCCCATAAGCGCCCGCTCGCAGACCATATTGATCAGTCGCGGCACGCCACCGGTCACCGCTCTGAGACCCACGGTTGCCGTGCTCGTGAACAGATGTTGTGGTCCGTTGGCGCAGGCCAGCCGGTGTTGGACATAGGCTCGTGTCTCGGCCGTATTCAGCGGCTTGAGTACGAAGCGCGCGGTGATGCGCTGGGATAGCTGGCGCAGGTCGTGACGGGCCAGCAGATCGCCGAGCTCGGGCTGGCCGACGAGAATGATGCGCAATAGCTTATGGCGGTGTGTTTCCAGATTCGTCAACAGCCGAAGCTGCTCCAGCACATCGCGCGAGAGGTTCTGTGCCTCGTCGACGATGAGCACCGTGCGCCGATTGGCCGCATGGGCCTTGAGCAGGTGGGCGTTCAACCGATCGGTCAACGACTTGAGACTGGCCATCGGATCACGGCCATTGATCACGCCGAGCTCGTCGCAGATGCTGGCCACGAACTCCCGCACCTCGAGCTGCGGATTCCAGCACAGTGCGATATCCAGATCCGCCAATTCGCTGTCGAGCACAGCCCGGATCAGGGTGGTCTTTCCGGTGCCGACTTCGCCGATAAGCGAGACGAAGCCGCCATGTTCACCCGCGCCATACAACAGATGTGCCAGCGCTTCACGATGGCTTTCGCTGAGATACAGAAACGCCGGATCAGGCGTCACTGCAAACGGGTAATCTTCGAATCCGAAATAACGCAGATACATCGGTTTAGGTGGCGCCGATATTCAGGGCTAGTCTACGCGCCCGGGCTCGGGCGGCAAACACGACCATTGCCCAAGGGAGCAGTCTCGCCAGCCGGGTCATGTCTGGGACGTTTGGATACATCGCATTGTCTTATTAGAGCTGTAGACTCAGGAGTATGGCGTTGGAACTTTCATCGGACGCGCAGCGCTGGCTGTGGCGGCTACCCGAATTCATCAATATCGTGTTGGTCGCTGCGCTGGGTCTGGCGCTTGCGCAGTTGTTCTGGCTCGTCTGGCCCGAGCCCGCCCCCGAGGTGATCGCGCCCTCGAATGCAGGCGCCGCCGCTAGGGCCAAGCCGGCAGAGCGGATCGATGTCTCAGCGATCGCTCGCGCGCATCTGTTCGGTGAGCAGACGGTGGCGAGTGCCGAACTCGAGCGGCAAAAAGAGCTCAACGCCCCGGAAACCCAGCTTAATCTGGAACTAACCGGCATCATCGCCGACCGTGATGGCAATCGCTCGCGTGCATTGATCAAGAATCAGAAAGGCGAGCAGGCCGGCTATAGCGTCGGTGAACAGATCGTTTCCGGGGTCAAGCTGCGGGCCATCTATGCAGATCGCGTGATACTCGATCGGAGTGGACGCCTCGAAACATTGACACTGGAGAGCGTTAAAAAGGCAGAATCCATGATCGGGCTCACGCGCAGCCCGGCCCAACAAACCGGCACACGGGCCGCTGCCGCGCCGACTCGTCGGACTGCCACGCCCGATGCCGACCAGGCGGGGGCACAGGATGTTTCGGCAGAGCTAGAGGCCAAGCTGTCCGACGTTCGCCGCGAGATCCTGGCGAACCCGGCCAATGCACAGCGCTATATCCGCTTGCGGCCGGCTCGACAGGACGGCAGTCTCGTTGGATATCGTATCTTTCCGGGCCAAGACAACACACTGTTCAAACAGGCAGGGCTACAAAGTGGGGAACTTGTGACTGCGATCAACGGGCAACCGCTCAGTAATCCGGCGGCATCGTTGAAGATGCTCGGCAATCTCGCCAAAGCCGGCAGTGCCACAATCACCGTCGAAAATGACGGTGCCTCTCGCACGGTCCAAGTGAACTTCCGATGAGCGCAGCCACCGTGTCCCGTTATGTCACCGCGCCTTTGCGCCCTGCTGTGATCGGCCTGTCGCTCACGCTAGCGGCGTCGTTCGTGGCGCCGCCGATTGCTTTGGCCCAGAGCTCCACACCGACCGGGGTCAACACGGTCGACGACGATACCTTCACCCTGAATCTGAAGGATGCAGACATCACCACGCTGATCGCGACCGTCAGTGAGGTGACCGGGCGTAATTTCGTGGTCGATCCGCGCGTGAAGGGCGATGTGACGGTGCTTTCGAACCAGTCGATGACGCCGGCCGAGCTGTATCAGACATTTCTCTCGGTACTCGACGTACACGGTTTCTCGGCGATCCGTTCGGGCGAGGTGACCAAGATCATCCCGCAGATCAACGCGAAGCAGGACGGCGGCTTCGGCGGCTCGGGCGTTGTAACCAACGAGAACGTGGTCACCAAGGTGCTTCACGTCGACAATGTCCCGGCCGATCAATTGGTGCCGATTCTGCGCCCGCTCGTGCCGCAATACGGGCATCTGGCGGCCTACTCGGCCTCGAACTCGCTCGTGATCTCCGATCGGCAGGCCAACGTCGAGCGCCTGACTCAGATCGTGCGCCGCATCGACGCCAATGGCGTGTCGAGTGTCGACCAGGTGCAATTGAGCAACGCCAACGCCAGTGATGTCGCCGAGGCGATCGATAAACTCCAGGGCGGCGACAACAACGCCGCGACCAACGTGGTCGCCCTGGATCGCACCAACACGCTTCTGATCAGCGGCAACGCCAACGAGCGGGCCAAGATGCGCAACGTGATCCGGCGCATGGACACCAAATCGCAGGACGCTGGCGATACCGCGGTCATCTATCTCAACTATGCCGATGCGGAAACGCTGGCGCCGGTACTTCAGGCTTACGCCACAGGCCAGAGTTACTCCTCGGGCAACTCGCGCAACCGCGGCTTGAGCAGCACCGGCAGCAGCTTCGGTGACGGCGGCGGCTTTGGTGGCGGGAGTGACAGCTCCGGCTTTGGCAGCAGCAGCGGCATCAATCGACGCTCGGGCGGCAGCGGCGGCAATATTCAGAGCATCTCCGGGGGCGAAGACAGCGATGTTGCCGTCATCGCCGAATCCGGCGCCAATGCGCTGATCATTCACGCGCCTGCCGACAAGATGGGCAAGATCAAGTACATCATCGACAAGCTTGATATCCGCCGCGGACAGGTGCTGGTCGAAGGCATCATCGCCGAGATCGGTATTCAGCAGACCAAGAATCTGGGGATCAATATCGCGGCTCTGAAGAACAGCGGCCCGGCCGCGGCCAGTATTCTCAGTGCAGACACCTTGACGGCCGTCGGACAGGCGGCGGCCAATGGCACGCCGCTGAACCTGATCCAGCAGGGCCTGAACGTCGCCCTCGGCAGTACGAACGGCGATGTCAATTTCGCGCTCCTGGTCAACGCTTTGTCCAACACGGTCGACACCAACGTGCTCTCCACGCCGTCGTTGATCACCCGCGACAACGAAGAGGCCCAGATCCGGGTGGGCCAACGCGTGCCCTTCGTCACCGGCAGTTTCACCACCGGCGTGAGCGGCGGCAGCGGGGTCAACCCCTTTCAGACGGTTGATCGTGAAGACGTCGGCCTGCAGCTGGCCTTCATTCCTCAGATCAGCGCGGGCAACACGATCCAGCTGACGATCGACGAAGAGATATCCAGCATCGCGCCCAGTACCCAGCAATCGGCACAGGATGCCGGCCTGATCACGAACAGTCGTACGCTGCAGACCGCCGTGGAGGTCAAGAACGGCCAGATACTGGTGCTCGGCGGCCTGATCGACAACAACCTGAACGTCACGCGCAACAAGGTCCCCGTGCTGGGCGACATACCGCTGCTCGGTGCGTTGTTTCGTTACAACGCCGTCAATCGCACCAAGCGCAATCTGTTGAACTTCATCCGCCCGACCATTCTGCGCGGCGACGGCGAATCCCGGGCCTACAGCGCCAAGAAGTATCGCTATCTGCGCTCGCTGCAGCTCGACCAGACTCAAAAGCGCCTGCCGCTCATGGGTAACGAAGAGCGTCGTCCGCAGCTGCCGGAAATGGAGGATTTCGCCGGCGGCACCAACGCCTCGGCCCGATTCAACAATGCAGGGGGCAATGATCTGGGCCGGCCGCAATCCCGGCTGCCCGGCGACCGGGGGCGCGAGGATGCGCCGGTCACCGACAAACGCCGCGGGGATTCGTTCTGATGACGAGGAGCGACCGTCTATGAGTCACAACGCCGAAGAGCTGACCCTGACGCCGCTGGCCGCCGAGACGGCTGACGCCGGCAATGAGGCCGCTGTCGGCGAGCCGGCCGAGGCCCCGGCCCGCCTGGAGCGGCTGTCGTTCGCGTTCGCACGACGCCATGGCGTCATGCTCGGTGACTGGGACGAGGCGAGCGTCAATGTCATCGCACGTGAGCCGGTCGACGCCACCGCCCTGCTGGAGGTGCGCCGCCATACCAGGCGCCGCCTCAAGGTCGAGCGCGTATCCGCGGCGGCTTTCGAGGCGATGCTCCAGGACGATTACGAAAACCGTGATAACGAGTCCAGTCAGATCGTCGAGGGCATGGACGACGATATGGATCTGTCTGATGCCGCGCGGGCGCTGTCCGAGCCGGCCGATCTGCTGGAGTCGTCGGACGATGCGCCGATCATTCGCCTGATCAACGCCCTGCTCACCGAGGCGATCAAGGAAAACACCTCGGATATTCATATCGAACCGTTCGAGTCACGCCTGACCGTACGGTTTCGCGTCGACGGCGTGCTGCGGGAGGTCCTCAACCCGCCACGCCAGCTGGCCCCGCGGCTGATCTCTCGCGTCAAGGTCATGGCCAAGCTGGACATCGCTGAAAAACGTATTCCGCAGGACGGGCGTATTTCAGTACGTATCGCCGGGCGGCCGGTCGATGTGCGTATATCCACCATTCCGTCGGGCACCGGCGAGCGTGTGGTCATGCGCCTACTCGACAAACAGGCCGGGCGACTGGATCTGCCCCATCTCGGCATGCCGCACGACACGCTCGAGGCCGTGGACGAGCTCGTACACAAGCCCCACGGCATCATCCTGGTCACCGGGCCGACCGGCTCGGGCAAGACCACCACACTCTATGCCGGCATCACGCGGATCAATGACCGCACCCGCAATATCATGACCGTCGAGGACCCGATCGAGTACTACCTCGACGGCATCGGCCAGACCCAGGTCAACACCAAGGTCGACATGAGTTTTGCGCGCGGACTGCGGGCGATCCTGCGCCAGGACCCCGACGTGGTAATGATCGGTGAGATCCGTGATCTGGAGACCGCCGAAATCGCCGTCCAGGCCTCGCTGACCGGTCACCTGGTGCTGTCGACGCTGCATACCAACACCGCGGTCGGGGCGATTGCTCGGCTGCGCGACATGGGTGTGGAGCCGTTTCTCTTGTCGTCCTCGATCATCGGCATCATGGCACAGCGTCTCGTGCGAACCCTCTGTCACGAGTGCAAGACGCCCTACACCGCGGATCGGCGTGAATGCGAGTTGCTCAAGGCCGACCCGGAAAGCCCGCCCACCCTGCACCGTCCCGGCGGTTGCGAAGCCTGTGGCCACAGCGGCTTCAAGGGTCGAACCGGCATCTATGAACTGGTCGTGGTCGACGACGAACTGCGCAACATGATCCACGAGCAGGCCGCCGAGCACGCCCTCGAGGCCCAGGCGCGCAAGTCGACGCCGAGTATTCGTGCCGACGGGCGGGCCAACGTGCTGGCCGGCAACACCACGCTTGAAGAAGTGCTGCGGGTCACACGTGAAGGGTGAAGCCGATCACCTGACCGATCAGCGATGGGCCGCCGGCGATGTTCGCCGCGCGGGGCGTCGGCTGTGCTACGCGTATGGTATGGGCCGTGCAGCGCGTACGGCCTTGCACGGGCACTAGACTTCTATGGCGGCATTCGAATACACGGCCCTGGATACCCGCGGGCGCCAGAAGAAAGGCGTGCTCGAAGGCGATGCCGCGCGGGCGATCCGAGCCCAGCTCCGTGACAAGGGCCTGACGCCGATCAAGGTCAAGGAAGTCTCGGATCGGCGCACGCCCGGCGCGTCCAAGCCGTTGTTCTCGTTTCAGCGCGGCATGAAGGTCGTGGAGCTGGCTCTTTTCACGCGCCAGCTGGCCACGCTGGCCCATGCCGGCATGCCGATGGAGGAATCACTCAAGGCCGTCGCCGAACAGACCGAAAACGATCGGGTGCGCCGCATCATCGTGGGTGTGCGCTCCGAGGTGGTCGAGGGCAATACATTCGCCGATGCGCTGGCAGGGTTTCCCAACTCGTTCGATCAGCTGTACCGGGCCACGGCAGCCGCTGGCGAGCAGACCGGGCACCTGGATGAAGTCCTCAACGGCTTGGCCGACTACGTCGAGGAACAACAGGCCATGCGTCAGAAAATACTGGCGGCGTTGATCTACCCGGCGTTTCTTATCGTGGTCTCGATCGGGATCGTGGTCGCCCTCCTGTCGACCGTGGTGCCCAAGCTGGTGCATGTTTTCAACAGCGTGCATGCCGATCTGCCCACGCTGACCGTGGTGCTCATATCCATGAGCGATTTTCTGCGGGATTGGGGGCTACTGCTGGCGATCCTGATCGGCGCTGCCATCACGGGCTTCATCTACGGGCTGCGACAGCCGGCCTTCAAGCGCCGGTTTCATGGTCTGGTATTGAGGATACCCCTGATCGGGCGCTTCGTACGCGGGGTCAACACCGCGCGTTTTACCCGAACACTGGCCATCCTGACCAAAAGTGGCGTGCCTGCACTGGATGCGATGGGCATTGGCGCCGAAGTGGTCACGAACGTTCCGATGCGGGAGGCCATCTCTCGAGCGGCCACTCGTGTTCGTGAAGGTGATGCCATTCACCGCGCACTGGGTCAGGAGAACCTGTTTCCGGCGATCACACTGCATATGATCGCCAACGGCGAAATGTCGGGCGAGCTGGACATGATGCTGGGACGCGCCGCCGACCATCAGGACCGCGAAGTCGAAACACTGCGCGAAGGCGTGATGGGTG
Organism: Lysobacterales bacterium; assembly: GCA_002715985.1. Lineage (GTDB taxonomy): Bacteria > Pseudomonadota > Gammaproteobacteria > Nevskiales > Salinisphaeraceae > Salinisphaera. The sequence goes on from PBAO01000060.1 coordinate 19,759, forward strand.
TTCTCGGCCCCGCAGTGATTCTGGGCATGGGCGGCGTGGTGCTGCTGATCGTGCTTGCGATCCTGTTGCCGGTGTTCAATCTCAACCAGCTGGTCCAGTGAGCGGATCCGTCGTGGTTCCTTTCTTCATTCAGGAGTGATTGTCATGAAACATACCCATCTTGGCCAGGTCCGGTCGGCGGCCGGCATGCGCGAACAGGGCTTCACCCTGATCGAGATCATGGTTGTTGTCGTGATTCTCGGCATCTTGGCCGCCATTGTCGTGCCCAACATCATCGATCGACCGGATGCCGCGCGCGCGGCCAAGGCGCACCAGGACATCAAGGCCGTGGATTCGGCGCTGAAACTCTATCGCCTGGATAATTACCGCTATCCCACCACCGAGCAGGGCCTGGCTGCATTGGTGGAAAAGCCCAACAGCCAGCCCGAGCCGCGCAACTGGAAATCCGGTGGCTATCTGGACCGGGTGCCGACCGATCCGTGGGGCAATGTGTACCACTATCGAAACCCCGGCCAGCACGGCGCGATCGATATCTACACGCTCGGACGTGACAATCAGGAAGGCGGCGAAGGCGCCGATGCCGATATCGGCAACTGGAAAGCGGATAACGCCTGATCAGTGCCGTGAGCCGACCCGCGTGCCCGACAACAAGGCGTGCCCGCGCGTGCGTCTCGCCCGCGCGTGGCTTCACGCTCATCGAAATTCTCGTGGTGCTGGTCGTTGTCGGCATCACGCTGGCCTTTGCCACGCTTTCGGTCAATCCGAGCGGGCCGTCGGACCGGCTCAATATCGAGGCGCAGCGCTTGCTGGCCCTGACGCAGGATGCCGCAGACGAAGCCATCCTGTCGGGGCATACCATCGGCCTGGAAATCAGCAGCGATGGGTACCGCTTCGTCAAGCTCGAGCGTGACGGGTGGGCCGTCATCGAGGGTCCGGACAACGCCTTGCGCCCGAGGCAGATCGACGACGATCTGCATATCGATCGGCTGGCCACCGACGGCGCGGCCAACGATCGACAAGCCATGATGCAGACCGGCACGCTCACGCTGCCGCCCTCGCCCGTTCCGCTAACGCCCGGCCAACTCAAGGAGGCCGCCGAGCGCCGCGATGCCGCCGAGGCGGCAGACGCCGAGGTGCCCATCCCGGCAGCACTGTTTCTTGCAAGCGGTGAGCTGCTGCCCTTCGTATTGCAGCTCTCCGCCGACGATCTCGACCGGGTGTTCGTCATCGCGGGCGCGCCGAACGGCGACATCGCCCTGGAGCAACGCAGCCGATGAACACGACAGAGCGCGGCTTTACTCTGGTCGAGGTCCTGATTGCCCTGGCCGTACTGGCGATTGCCCTGACGGCTTTCGTATCGGCCGGGGCCCAGAACGCCGATTACGCGACCTATATCCGTGATCGCACGATCGCCCAGTGGGTGGCTCGCAATCAGCTGGTGGCGTTTCAGTTGGCGACCGATTGGCCCAGCGTCGGCACACAGGAAGACGATGTACAGATGGCCGGCAGCACGTGGCACTGGCAGGCCGATATTCAGACCTCGCCTGACCCGGCCGTGCGACGCGTGGACATGCGGGTCTTCGCCGTCGATCCCGACGACGACACCCCGAGCGAGGAGGCGCTGTTGCTGATCAGCGGCTTTTTGACCCAGCACCCCGAGGCCGCCGACGGGCCCGGCAATACCGAAGACAGCAACAACACAGGCACCAGCGCCAGCGACATCAACCAGGGCAGTGCCTCATGAGACGGCACCACGACGATGCAGGCATCCAGCGAGGGTTCACGCTTGTCGAGCTGCTGATCGCGATCGCGGTGTTCGCGGTCATGGCGGCAATCGCCTATGGCGGATTATCGTCGGTGATCTCCAGCCGCGAATCCATCGATGCCGCCCTGGAGCGCTCCAAGAGCCTGCAGATGGCGCTATGGCGTATCCAGCAGGATATCGAGCAGACCGTTGATCGGCCCGTTCGTGACCGCTTTGGCGATGTGCAGCCGGCCATCTATGGCAGTGCCGGCATCGGGCTGTACGTCACACGGGCCGGCTGGAACAATCCGCTGGGCGCGCGTCGTTCAACGTTGCAGCGCGTCCACTATGATCTGGACGGCGACGGCCACCTGGTGCGCAGTTATTTCCGGGTGCTCGATCAGGCCCAGGACAGTGAACCGGTCAATCAGACGTTGCTGTCCGAGGTCACGCAGATGGAATGGCGTTTTCTCGATGCCAACGGGCAGTGGCAGGACCGCTGGCCGCCGGATGCCAATGCCCAGGCTTTTGCTGCGCCCACGATCAACAACAACGCCAGCGGCTCGAACAACGCTCGGGGCGCCCAGACACCGCCCCAGGCGATCCAGTTGACGCTGGACACCCGCAACTGGGGCCAGATGCGCCTGCTCTACATGATCCCGGGGGCCCGGCTATGATGGTTCCGGCCGCTCGTCAACGCGGTGTGGCCCTGCTCACGGCAATGCTGATCATGGCGCTGACCGCGATCATCACCACCGGCATGATCGCCAGCATGAATCTGGCACTGCAGCGATCGGGCAACATCTGGAATGCCCAGCAGAACTGGTGGTATGGCATCGGCATCGAAAACTGGCTCGGCGCCCAGCTGCGAAAAGAGGCCGAGGCCACCGAGATCGACTCGCTCGACGAGTACTGGGCCCAGCCGGTCGATTATCTGCCCATCGACGGCGGCTCGATAACCGGCCGGATCGTGGATCTGCAGGGCCGTTTCAATCTGAACAATCTCGTTCTCGGCGACAGCGAGGCTGAAATCGCGTACTTCACCCGCCTGATATCGACCGTCGCCGATACCGATCCCGTCACCGCCCAGAGTATCGCCCAGGCCACAAAGGACTGGATCGACGGTGACAAGGAACCCACACGGCCCTACGGCGCCGAAGACAACTATTATCTGGGCCAGATGCCGGCCTATCGCACCGGCAACACGCTGATGGTCAGCCCGAGCGAGATCGAAGCCGTACGGGGCATGACGCCGGCAATCTATCGGGCGCTATTGCCCAATATTTCGGCCTTGCCCGAGGCCACGGCCATCAACGTGAATACCGCCCCCGCTGCGGTGCTGCAGGCCCTGTCGCAGAACATGCCCGCCAGCGCCGGTGAGCAACTGGCCGAACAACGTCAGGACTCGCCCTGGGAAGACGCTTCCGAGTTTCTCCAGGCCGGGCCGATGGCCGGTCAGGGCGAGGCTCTGAAAGGCATCTCGCTCGACGTGAAGACACGGTACTTTCTGGTGGCCGGGCGGATCACCGTGGTCGACAGCCAGACCCAGTTCTATACCGTGCTCGAGCGCGCCGACAACGGCTCCGTGCACGTCGTGCGACACGCCACCGACGCGTATTGAGCCAGACCACGAGACCACAACAACTTGCGTTAGACTGCCAACCAGCGCCCGAGCTTGTGCATAGCGGCGCGTGACAAGAGGGAGACGGCGTGGCCCAGAGGCGGACACTCTATTACGACGGCACCACAACACTCTGGCGCGATCCGGTGCAGGGCATCACACGTGCCACGCTGGCCGAAGCCGGCCAGGCGCTGGCCGATGATGAGATCGTCGCGCTCGTGCCCGCCGAGGATATTCTGCTCACCGACGTGGCCCTGCCGCCCATCCGTCAGGCCAAACGCCGCCTGGCCGCCGCCCGTTTCGCACTGGAAGATCGCCTGGCCGGGCGTATCGAGCAACTGCACTTCGCGCTCGGCCCGACCACGCACAGCGGTGAAACCCCGGTGGCCGTGGTCGACGAGCTCCAGATGCGCGCCTGGTGTGACGCCTTCGACGCCGCTGGCCTGGACGTCGTAAGAATCCTGCCGGACTGTCTGGCCCTGCCTGTTCCCGATGCCCACACCTGGCAGATGGCACGCATCGACGAGCGCATACTGCTTCGCACAGCCCCCAGCCACGGCTTTGCCTGCAGCGAGGATCTCTGGCCCGTGCTGGCCGGAGCCTTCGACACGCCCGACATCATCGAACTGCACGGCACCTCCAGCGATACCATTCAAGCACTGGACGCCGACGACCTATTCGAGACCGCGCCCGAGATCAAGCCTCACTCACATGCCGGCGTGGATGCACTGATCGGGGTTCTGCTCGACCAGGCCGAGACCCACAAGAGCGCGATCAACCTGCGCCAGGGCGAATTCGCGCGTCATAATCAGCTCGAATCCCGTTGGCGTCCCTTCATCCTGACCGGGGGCCTGGCCGCCGCGTGGCTGATCGTGACAATCGCCGCCCACGGTATCGAAACCTGGCGGCTCCACCAGCAGATCGATGCACTTGAGGCCCAGACACTGACCGCTTTTCGCGACGCGTTCCCTGATGTGGGCACGATCAACGATCTGCGGGTACAGGCTGAACAGGGCATCGCCAGCCTGCGCGGTGGCTCGGGCAGCGCCGGGCTGTTTCCGGTGCTCGAGGCCACCGCCGATGTCGCCGGGCAAGACGACAGCCTCGTCGTTCAGGGCATGCAGTATCGAAACGGCACGCTGGATCTATCGATCCGCGGCAAGAACGTGCAATCCGTTGAAACGCTACGCGCCGGGTTCGCCAGTCAGGCCGGCTTGACGCTATCGGTCCAGAGCGCGGACGCCAATGCCGACGGCGTGCAGATCCGGGCATCAGTCACGCAGGGGCAGGCGTCATGAACCAGCTTCGAGAATGGTACGACGGCCTGGCGCCGCGCGAACGAATCATGGTGACGGCCGCCGCCGTGGTGGTTGGCATCGCCCTGTTCTATTACATGCTCTGGTCACCGCTGAATAGCGCGCTGGCCGATGCCAGAGCTCAGGTCATCGCCCAGGCCAACGAAACGCGCTGGATGCTCGGCGTCCGAAACGAAGCCCAGGCCCTGCGCGCAGCCGGTGCAGCAAGCCAGCCCAGCGGCCAGAACGAATCGCTGTTGTCGATCGTGGATACCACCAGCCGTGCCAATCAGCTGGGCGGTGCCGTGACTCAGATTCAGCCACAGAACGAGGACAAGGCCACCGTGAGCCTGGAAAACGCCGGCTTCGACCAGATGATGTACTGGCTGGACACCCTGCAATCCAAATACGGCATCACCGTCAGCGAAGCCACGGTCTCACGGGACAACGACACCGTGGGTGAAGTCGACGCGCGGCTCACGCTTCTGCGCGGGGCGGCATGATGGGAGCACGACTGCGTTACGGGCTGATCGGGGCGGTGTTTTTCGTAGTCGGGCTGATTGTCTATCTGCCGGCGTCACTGGTGACCGGCTGGGTAGCCGGCGCCACCGAATTGCGCTTTGACGGTGTGACCGGCACCGCACTGGACGGCAAGGCGGCCTATGTGTCGTTGCCGGACGGCGGCGTCGACAACGTCGCGTGGACCATCCATCCCGCCTCGCTGTTGCTGGCCCGGCTGTCGGCCGATGTCTCGGCCGATACCGACCTGTCGGGCATTCAGGCCAACCTTACGCGTACGCTGTTCGGCAACACCTATATCCGCGACCTGGACGGCGATGCCTCGATCGACTGGCTGGCCCAAATGGCCGGCTATACCTTTGTTCCCGCGGCCGGTCGTATCGGGCTGTCGATCGATACCCTCGACCTGAACGATGATGGCGAGGTGCTTGGCCTCGTCGGCCGGGTGAATGTGACCAACACGCGCTACGAACTGCTTCGCCCGCCAATCGAGCTGGGCCAGTTCCAGGCCGATCTCAGCCGCACCGACAACGATACGCTGCGGGCCTCACTGGTCGACAGCCAGGGCCCGCTGGCGCTGACCGGCGAGGTCGATCTGATCAATCAATCGCGCTACAGACTTGATGTCCGGCTGCGCGCACGCGCCGGCGCTGACGAACGCCTGGCGCGCATCCTGACCCAGCTGGGCCAGACCGATGACGCAGGCTGGTATCACATCACCGAACGAGGCCGTCTGTGAGCTGGACCACAATCGCGCTGTTGGGCCTGCCCTGGGTGATTCTGGCCGGCTACGGCATCGCCGTACTGTTGTCCACGCCGCGGCGGGCCGGGCCAACCGGTTTCTTCGGCGGTCGTTCGCGCGAGGGCGACATACCCGGCATCGTGCTGCTGGGCGCATCGGCGGCCATCTCCTGGGTGATGGCCAAGAGCGTCAACAACGCCATGAATCTGGCCGCGGATTTCGGCTGGATCGGCGGCGTGGCCTACGGAGCCTACTGGCTCGCTTTCATTGTCGTCGGCATCGCGGTCTATTTCATGCGCACGCGCGGCGGTTTCACGTCGTTGAGCGCATTTCTGAAAACCAAGTACGGCGCCCGCGCGGCCCGCCTGTTCCTGCTCGTGATCGCGATCCGGCTGATCAACGAGGTCTGGTCCAACACCAAGATCGCGGCCCTGTATTTCGGTGCCGAGGGCAGCAGCGGCTACTGGATCGCGGCCGGCGTACTCACCGGCCTGACGCTGTATTACAGCCTCAAGGGCGGGCTTCGCAGCTCGATCCTGACCGACGGCCTGCAGATGGTGCTCCTGCTGTTTCTGCTCGTGGTCACGCTGGGCCTCCTGGCGCCGGACGTGTTGCAGATCGGCATTCCCAGTGCGGCCAGCGGCGCGGTCACACCCGCCATGCAGGCAGGCGGGCTGACGTTTCTGGTGCTCGCGCTCGTGCAAACCCTGTCGTACGGCTTCCATGACCCGGTGATGACGGACCGGGCATTCGTGAACGCACCGGCCAAGATGGTGGCCAGTTTCGTACTGGCCGCCCTGCTCGGCGGCGTGCTGATCGTGGGATTCTCGAGCGCCGGGCTGTACGCGCTGGTGCACGACATCGCGCCCCAGCCCTCGGTTGCCGTGGCCGTCCCGCTGGCCATCGGCCTGGGCATGACGCTGCTGTTCAATGCGGTCATGCTGGCCAGTGCAGGTTCCACGCTGGATTCGGTGATGACCTCCAGCGCGAAATTCGCCGCCCGCGACTGGCCCCACGCAGAAGGCCCGCCCACGGTGTATCAGCAGGCTACAGGCCGACGCGCAATGTGGGCGATCGCCGTGCTGGGCAATCTGCCTCTGTTGTCGATCTATATCGACGGCGTGGGGCCGGCCGTGATCGCGGCCACCACGATCAGCGGTACCGCGATCATGGGGCTTGCGCCGATCTTTCTACTCGGCTGGATCAAGCGGGCTGGCCGGCTGTCGTTCCATCTGGCGCTCTGGCCCGGCGTGATTATCGGCGTGCTCCTGGCGCTCGAGGATATTCTGCATCTGCCCACGATTCCGGCGTTCGTCGGCCTCGGCGAGGGCCGCTATGCCGAAACGCTGGGCATCAACGTCTACGGCGTCATTCTGTGCTCGGTGCTGTTCGTGGCCGGTGCGTTCATCCGGCCACGGCGGGGGCTGTTGTAGGCCGGCCACGCCCGACCCCCGATCATCCCACCGAATCCAGCGCCCGCTCGCGGCTGGCGACCATTGCCGATGGCCGGGCCGTGTCGTTTTCGTATAGATAATCGCGCGTGATCGGTACCGCCTCATTGGCATGGCTGATCTGGACATGGAAGACGATGAGATCGCCGTAACGGAATACCGCCTCGCAGCCCAGCAGATAGAACTCCCACATACGACAGAAACGCTCCCCCAAGCGTCGAGAGAACAGCTCGCGCTGGGCCTGGAATCGTGTGTTCCATGCCTTGAGGGTTTCGGCATAGTGGCGACGCCAGACTTCCAGATCGGCCAGTACCAAACCGGAGGTCTCCACGCACGGCGATATTTCGGATAACGACGGAATATAACCGCCGGGAAAGATATGCTTTTGAATCCATGTGCGGCTGTTCGCCGGCGGCGGGCCGTTGCGGCCGATGGTATGAATCAGGCTGCGCCCGTCGGGCTTGAGCAGGCGCGAGACCTGGTCGAAGAACGTCTGGTACTGCGGCCGGCCGACGTGCTCGAACATACCCACCGACACGATGGCATCGTAGGCGCCCCGGTGATCGCGATAGTCCTGTTTGACGAACGTCACCCGGTGCGACAGCCCGAGCGCTTCGGCGCGTTTGATGGCGTGGGCGTACTGGTCATCGGACAACGTCAGACCCACGACCTCCACGTCGTAATGACGCGCCAGATACAGGGCCATGCCGCCCCAGCCACAGCCGATATCGAGCACCTTGTCTCCCGGCGAGAGATTGAGCTTGCGCGCAATATGCGCAAGCTTTGCCAGCTGCGCATCGTCCAGCGTCATACCCGGCTGTGACCAGTAGGCACAGGAATACTGCATCTCCGGATCGAGAAACCGCTGGAACATATCGTTGTCGATATCGTAATGATGCGCCACGTTACGCGCGCTGCGCAGCTTGCCGTTGACCTCGGTCAAACCGCGCAGCGCGCGTCTTGCAAGCGACATCAGGCGACTGCCACCGATATGCTCGGCGTTGGCGAAATATAGCTCGAACACCTTGGCCAGCCCGCCACGTCCCGGCCACCAGTCACCGTCGACATAAGCTTCGCCGAAAGCCATCTCCGGGTCGGAAAGCAGCCGTGCGATGACACGGCGGTCTTTCAAATGGACATGGGCGACCGGTTCACCCGAGCCATAACGGCCCTGCTCGCGCTCGCCGATCGACACCACCAGCGTACCTCGCTTAACGAGGCGATCGAACAGTTTGTCTTTCACGTTCTATCCCTTGTGCGCGCTCCTGCACGCTTCCCCACATCAACGAAACCTAAAGATACACCGCCATCCTCATAGCTGCATCCTGCATCCAATCGTTTCGGCTGGTGCTCTGTTCATCGAACTTTTAAGGTACACGCGACACCCTGTCCAGCCTGCTATTGCATGTCCTTGTTCTCGGCCCGTGCGCTCTGGCTCGTCCCGCCGCATCACGCGATGATCCGTGAGATGCCGCTTGGCGCTCGGCCGGCCGATCATCTGCGTGTACGCACGCTGTATTCCGCTATCTCCAAGGGTACCGAAACCCTGGTCTATTCCGGCCGCGTTCCCGAAAGCGAGTACGCCCGGATGGCCGCGCCCTTCCAGGCCGGGCAGCTGCCCGAGCCGGTGCGTCACGGCTATGCCAACGTCGGCGTCGTCGAGGAGGGACCGGGCGATTGGCCGGGGCGTCATGTGTTCTGTCTGTTCGGCCACCAGAGCCGATTCGATATCCCGCTCGACGCGGCGATCATCCTGCCCGACGATGTGCCGCCGGCGCGCGCAGTGCTTGCCGCCAATCTGGAGACCGCGATCAACGCGCTATGGGATGCGCCGCCGCGGGTAGGCGATCGGGTCACGGTGGTCGGTGCCGGTGTGGTCGGCGCTCTCGTGGCGGCTCTGGCCGCCGATATGCCGGGCGTGAGCGTCGAGCTGGTGGATATCGATCGCGACCGCCAGCCGCTGGCCCGGGCGCTCGGAGTGGATTTCGCCACACCGGACACGGCGGCTCGGGCGCGTGATCTGGTCTTTCATGCCAGTGCGACCGAGGCCGGGCTGAACACCGCCATCGACCTGGCGGGGGCCGAAGCCCAGATCACCGAGATGAGCTGGTTCGGCGACAAGCGCCCGGCCATCGCCCTGGGCGGTGCCTTTCATGCCAAGCGCCTGACCCTGCGGGCCACGCAGGTCGGTACGGTGGCGCCGTCGCAAGCCGCTCGCTGGACACATGCCCGGCGTCTGGCGCTGGCCGTATCACTCTGTAACGATTCGCGTCTGGATGCCCTGTTCAACGAACGTGATGTCGTATTCGACGCCCTGCCGGGCGTGATGGCCCGCCTGGCCGAGCCGGGCGACCGCAGCCTGTGTCAACGCGTGACCTATTCGGAGAGTGCCTGATGTTTCATCTGACCGTTCGCGATCACATGATGATCGCCCACAGCTTCAACAGCCCCACTTTCGGCCCGGCGCAAAAACTGCACGGGGCGACTTACATCGTCGATGTCACGTTTTATCGGCCCGAACTGGACGCCGACGATCTGGTCGTGGACATCGGGGCTGCCGCGGCCGCTCTCGGCGAGATCACGCAAACGTTCAATCTCACCAACCTGGATGAGCACGAGGCGTTCGCCGGGCATAACACCACGACCGAGTTCATGGCCCGCGCGGTCTTCGATGCCATGAAAGCCGCCATCGCCGCCGACAAGCTCGGGCCCGGAGCGCACGGCGTGACGCGTCTGGGCGTGCGCCTGGCGGAGTCGCATATTGCCTGGGCCGGTTACGAGGCCGATCTGTGACCTCGGTGGTATTCATCGTCGCCGGCGATCCGTCGCAGCTCACCGGCGGCTATATCTATGACGCACGCATCGCAGCCGGCCTGCAGCGCGCCGGCCACGCCGTTGAAACCATTGGCCTGGCCGGACGTTTTCCGATCGCCGACGGCCGCGCGGAAAACGCCATGGCCGATACGCTGGCAGCTCTGTCAAACGATGTGCATGTCGTCATCGATGGCCTCGCCCTCGGCACGCTGGGGGGCGTCGTGGCTGCCCATCGCGGCAATCGACGTATCACCGCGCTCGTGCATCACCCCCTGGCCGACGAGGCCGGGCTGGATGCCGGGCAGATCCAACAACTCGAGACCGCAGAGCGCGCCGCACTGGCCGAGGTCGACCACGTCATTGTCACCAGTGCCTTTACCGCGCGTCGTCTGGCCAGCACGTATGACGTAGTCGCCGAGCGCGTCAGCGTGGTCGAGCCGGGCATCCCGCGCCCGGCCACGCCTGCGCGGGCGCGCCGCGCGCCGCCGAGACGCCTGCTGTGTATCGCCACGCTGATTCCGCGCAAGGGCCACGACACGCTGGTGGCCGCACTGGCCGAACTGGCCGCACACGACTGGGTCTGTGACTTGATCGGCGATACCACGCGCGATACGGCCCATACCGCGGCCATCACCCGAGCCATCGAAGCCGCGGGCCTGAGCGAGCGCATCCATCTGCGCGGGGCTCTTGCGCCGGACGCCCTGGCCGAGGCGTATCAGGCCGCCGATCTGTTCGTGCTGGCCTCGCACTACGAAGGCTATGGCATGGTCATCACCGAGGCCATAAGCCAGGGCCTGCCCGTGGTCACGACCACCGGCGGCGCGCTGGCCGATACGCTGCCGCGCGGTGCAGGGCTGGCTGTGCCTCCCGGTGATGCGACCGCGCTCGCCGCAGCCCTGTCGCGCTGTCTGGCCGAGCCGGCGACCTACAACGACCTGGCCGCCGGCGCGCAACAGGCTGCGGCCGGCCTCAACGACTGGGACGCGGCCGGCCAGGCATTCGCCGACGCACTCGGGCTGCCCGCCCGGGCCGGCTCATGAGCGCGCCGGTCGAGGGGTCCGTATTCGATAGCACTTGGCTGGCCCTACGCGAACCGGTGGATCATGCCAGCCGGGCCCACGGCCTGAGCCGGCTGGCGGCTGGCGCGCTGGCTGCCCGGGCCACCCCGGAGGTCGTTGATCTGGGCACCGGCTCGGGCTCGAATCTGCGTTATCTGTCGGCTTATCTGCCAGGCAAGACGCGTTGGCGCCTGATCGATCACGATGCCGCGCTGTTGGCTCGCGTGGCCGCCCATGCCGGCCATGCCTTGAGCCCGCATGTAACGACCGAAACACGGGATCTGGCGTGCGAGCTCGGCCCGGCCATCGACGGCGCTGATCTGATCACGGCCTCGGCCCTGCTGGATCTTGTCTCCGATGCGTGGCTGGATACGCTGTGCCGCGGCGCCGCCGCGCAGCGCTCAGCCGTTCTGTTCGCCCTGAGCGTTGATGGCCGGATTCGCCTGACCGGCCGGATGGACGCCGACGATCAGGCGCTACTGAGCGCCCTGGCTCTGGATCAGCGCCGCGACAAGGGGCTGGGTACGGCCCTCGGCACGGCCGCGCCGGCCCATCTGATCAATCATCTGGCCGCTCGTGGCTACGGTGTGACCGCCATGCCTGCCATCTGGTATCTCGACGCACGCCGGTCCGACCTCGCGGGCGCTCTGCTGGACGGATGGGCTGCCGCCGCCGGCGCGGCCTGCCCGGCCGAGGCGCACCGCTTCGATGCCTGGGCCGCGCGTCGTACCGCGGATATCACCGCCGGGCGCAGCGGCCTCGAGGTCGGCCATATCGATGTGCTGGGCCTACCCGGTCGTTGTCGTACGGCGTAGATCAAGGTCATAGAGCCGATCCGCGCCCATCGCGTGGTCACGACAGGCCGGCCGGCGCGCCTCGGCCAGCGTCTGGATCTCGGGTAGCGACAGCCCGGGTCGGCCCGAGCCGATGAGCATCGGGGCGACCACGGTATGCAACCGGTCGATGTGTCCGGCAGCGATGAAGCCGGAAATCGTCTGTCCGCCGCCTTCGACCAGCACGCGGTGCGCGTCGTGCGCGGCCAATGTCGCCAGAATCGCGGCCGGGGCGAGCCGGCCATCGGCCTCGCGAGCCACGCGCAGCGTAGTCACACCGGGCAGTGCAGGCACATCGTCGGCGATGACATGCCAGGTGGGCGGCCCGTCGTCGATGAATACACGCCGGCCGGCACTGGCGCGCCCGTTCGGGTCGAGCACGACGCGCACCGGACTTGTGCCCGGGGCATGACGCACGGTCAGCTGCGGGTCATCGGCCTCGAGCGTGCCCACGCCGACGATCACGGCATCCACCAGCGCCCGCAGCCGATGCAGGTGCACCCGGCTGGCCTCGCCGGTCACGTAATGGGAATGCCCGCTGGCGGTTGCGATACGCCCGTCCAGCGACTGGCCGAGCTGCGCGACAACATACGGCGCACCGCCGCAGGCGACCGGCAACAGCGTATCGAACAGCGCCGCCGCCGCCTCGCTCACCTGATTCGGCCCGGCCTGCCAGGCGCCGTCGGCCCGGATGTTCAACCCATCGGCCGGGGCAGACGTCTCGTCTGCGCACGTGCGAGCCGCATCGCGAATGATCTGCCAGGCGTAGTCGGCATCGATTAATGGCATCATTGCCGCATTCTAGACTGACCGCGCCGGGAACGTGTGGCTGAGCGCCCGCTGTTTCTCCACGCCATTTTTCGCGCGGGCCAAGCAAGGACTGTCACATGCATCATGTTGAGCGTGCCATTTTCGATCTGCGTCGCGGTGTGCCCGTACTCATCGAATCCGATGAGGGCAATCGTCTCGTGGCTCCAGTCGAAGGCCTAGACAGCACGCTGCTTGCCAAATTCTTCGACGGGGCCGCCGAAGCGCCGCGCCTGGTGCTGACCGATCATCGTCTGGCACGCCTGGGCCATATTCAGCGTGACACGGCCGGCGCCCTGATGCTTGATCCCGTACGCGACAGCCGCGAAGCCATCATCGAACTGGCCTGCGCGCCCTCGGCCACGCTGGAGCAGGCCCGACCGCTCGAGGCCCTGTCGGCCGGGGATGCGGCGGGTCTGCATTTGATGCGCCGCAGTCTCCTGGTGCCAGCGGCCGTGGTGGTCGCCCCCTCGCAGCGCATGGCCGACGAACTGGCCGCCCGGGTCGCGGCCAACGACATTCTGGCCGTCACTGCCGACGATGTCGCCTTGCACTACGACGCTGTCCCGTCGCTGCTGCGGCGTGTGAGCGAGGCCGACGTACCGCTGGAAACCGCCGAGCGCTCGCGGTTCGTGGTCTTTCGCGAGCCCGATGGCCTGCGTGAACACATCGCAATACTGATCGGCGACGACACGCACTGGGCCGATCCGGTTCCGGTGCGCCTGCATTCCGCCTGCCTGACCGGCGATCTGTTCGGTTCGCTGCGCTGCGACTGCGGGCCCCAGCTGCGCGCCAGCGTGGCCGCTATCGCCAAGCGCGGCGGTGGCGTGCTTTTATATCTGGCCCAGGAAGGCCGTGGCATCGGCCTGGCCAACAAGATGCGGGCCTACCAGATGCAGGACGAAGGCCTGGATACCGTCGATGCCGATCAGGTGCTGGGGTTTGGCAAGGACGAGCGCGACTATACCGTGGCGCGCGAAATGCTGGCCCAGCTGGCCGTCGAGCACATCGACCTGTTGACCAACAACCCGGCCAAGCTCGATGCGATGAACCAGATGCCCATCGACGTCGCCGGCCGCAGCAGTGTATTCGGCCCACTCACCGAGCAGAACCGACGCTATCTGGCCACCAAGGCCACCCGGGCCGGTCACTGGCTCGATGCCATCCTCGCCGAGCCGGACGACGTGTCTGTGGGCAAGTGAGCCGTTGTCGGACAACCCGCGGATTGCCAGGCGCTCATCGAGCCTTCGGCGCGTTGCTTTGTGCACGGTCGTCACGGCTCGTCCCCGAGCCCAGCCGGGATAGATCGAACACGGCGGTCTCGTGCCAGATCTGGGCGAGACGCTCGCCGAAGGCCTCGATGAGAGCCGCGCCTTGTTCGGCGGTGGCACTGGCGGCGTTGCCGGTCACGCCTTGGGCGTTGAGATCCTCGGCGCGCCAAGCGAAGCCGGCATCGCCTTCCGGCCCGAGCGTGGCCCCGCTTGCCGCGCGCTCGGCGCCGTAGCTGGGGAAATCCGCCAGCGCGTCGCGGCGAACCCGTGCCGGCGCCAGATGCAGCATCATCGCGGTTTCCAGTGCCCCGCCGTGCAGGCCGTGCGCCAGTTCGCTGGCGGCCAGCGTGTCGGCCGGCGGCGTGAAGCGGAAATAGCTGGCCTTGACGACCAGCAGGCCATGATCGCTTCGCATCTGCAGAGCGGCCATATCGAGGGCGGCCTTGTTGCCGCCGTGGCTGTTGAAGATCACCAGGCGCCTGATACCGGCGCCGGCCACACCGGCGCCATAGGCCCGCAGCTGGGCCATTGCCTGTTCGCCGGACACACTCAGCGTGCCGGCAAAGCCGGTGTGTTCCAGACTGGCCCCCAGCGTCATGGCGGGTAGAACGATGATCGGGGCACGATTTTCGGGATAGCCGCGCCCGGCCGCCTCGATCAGCCCTGCACCGATGACGACATCGGTATCCAGCGGCAAATGCGGGCCGTGTTGTTCGATCGCGGCCATCGGCAGCACCGCCACGGGATCGGCTTCGGCCAATGCGGCCAGCTCCGGGCCGGTCAGATCAGCCCAGCGATAAAGTACGCTCATCAATCGGCAAGTCGTCGAGCAAGTGCTGCCATGATGAACAAAGGCCGCTCGTCTGCCCAGCACGCGATCCGTGCGACAGGCCCTGTGGCCATGGCATGCCGGCGCCGCTTGCGTCGAGCGTCTGCAGTATCCTGCCCGGCACGAGCCGCCGCTCGTGGCGTGCCACGATCACGGCTCGCAACGCCGCCGGGCACCCATCGTCAATCTCTGATGAGCGGCCCACCCCGAGGGCCGAGCGCCGTTGCGTATTGATACAGTGCCCGCCCACCGGCGCGGAATGGCACGCTAGGCAAGCTGCGCCTCGTCTCGAGACACAACAGCGCTCGGCGCGGGCTCGCATGAAACAGCAACAGGCCCTACGCTTTGGCTCGCACGCCTTCGCGACCACCCCACGCCGATGACGATCGTTCTGACCAGTCTCATTCTATTGTTCGCCGTGGCGATATCCGGCGTAATGATCGGCGTTCTGCCCTTTCATCTGCCGCGCCCGCTGGTCCAGATCGCCCTGGGCGCCGGGCTGGCCGTGCCGAGTTTCGGCATGCACGTGGCGCTCGATCCGGAGATATTCTTCGTGCTGTTCGTGCCCCCGCTGCTGTTCATCGACGGCTGGCGGATGCCACGGCGCGAGTTTCGGCATCTGGCGATGCCGATCACGGCCCTGGCCCTGGGCCTGGTCATGGTCACCGTGGCCGGCGTGGGGTTTTTCATTCATTGGCTGATTCCGGCGATTCCCCTGGCTGCGGGCTTTGCCCTGGGGGCCGTGCTCTCGCCCACCGATGCGGTCGCCGTGTCGGCGATCACCGGCGGAGCGTCCATCCCGCCGCGGCTGCTGCATATCCTGCAGGGCGAGGCCTTGATGAACGATGCATCGGGCCTGGTCGCGCTGCGTTTCGCGATCGCCGCCGCGCTGACGGGCACGTTCTCGATCGGCCAGGCAGGCGTAAGCTTCGTTCTGATCGGCGGCGGGGGCCTGGCCATCGGCGTGGCGATCGCCTGGGTATTCGCCCAGGTCCGCCAGCTGATGACGCAGTGGCGCGGAGACGATCCCGCCAGCCATGTCACGCTGCTGGTCCTGTTGCCCTTCGCAGCTTATCTGCTGGCCGAGCATCTGGGCGTTTCGGGCATTCTGGCCGCCGTGGCGGCCGGCATGACGCTGAACAGCCTGGATACACTCAAGGGCGAGCTCAACACACGCCTGCAGTCACGCGGCATGTGGCCGATGATCGAGTTCGTGTTCAACGGGCTGATATTCGTGCTGCTGGGCCAGCAGATCCCGGCGATTCTCTCGCTGGCCGACAATGCTCGCGTGAATATGGAGCTGTCCCGGTTCGAGATCGTGGCTTATCCGCTGGCGTTGTTCGGTCTGCTGCTGGCGATTCGATTCGTGTGGGTCGGCGCGCTGCTCAAGCTCGTGGTCTGGCGGGCACGCCGACGCGGCGAGCGTATCCGGCGGGCGTCGAGCCGTGTGGTTGCAGCGACCACGGTCGCCGGGGTGCGCGGGGCCATCACGCTGGCGGCCGTGCTGTCATTGCCGATCGCCGCGCACGAGGCCAGCGGATTTCCGGCCCGTGGATTGCTGATCTATTTTGCTGTGTGCGTGATTCTGGCGTCGCTATTGCTGGCCACGTTCGCGCTTCCGCTGCTGCTGCGCGGCATCGAACTGCCCGAGGATGACCCGCGCGCCGTCGAAGAGCGTCATGCTCGGGCCGAGGCCGCCCGATCCGCGATCCGCCGGCTCGATGACATGCGCGAGCAACGTCGTGAAGAAGCCGATGACGAGGACGAGGCCTCGCTGTATTCCGAAGTGGCCGGGCGCATCATGGCGGCCTATCAGCCGTGGCTGGATCCGGATTCTGACGCCGAGGACAAGCAACGCGCCCGACGCGGTTTCACCATGGAGCGCAGCCTGCGTCTGGCCGCGCTGGCCGCCGAGCGCGACGCCCTCTATCGGCTGCGCCACGAGGGCAATATCAACGACATCACCATGCGCCGTATCCTGGCCGATATCGATCTGACCGAAGCCTCGCTGCGTAGCGGGCGGCGTAACAAGTCATAGGCAGGCGATACCTCGAATCCTTGGGGCCTGTTGTCGTTTCATGCGGGCCCGCGCCAAGCGCTCCATGTCGTGACTATGGGCAGCAACACGAGGCGTCGCCCACTTGGCCTGTCATTCCGCGCCAGTGGGCTAGGACGTGTCGTCAATTTCAGGGCGCTGGTCCCTTCGGTCGGGCCACCCGAAAAAATTGAAGATGGGCGCCCGGCCGCAGGCGCGTCTTGATCGTGGCACAGCCAGAGCCGCGACTCGCGCCGTGCAGGACACACTGCAGATTCTCGACGAAAGCGGCGCTCGCGTGAAACGGCAACAGGCCCTAGAGTGTCGTCTACAGATTGTTAGCCGATTGCCCCATGAACCACGATTTTCATTTTTACGAGCCGGCGGCCGGGCACGGTCTGCCGCACGATCCGTTCAATGCGCTGGTCGCCCCGCGCCCGATCGGCTGGATCTCGTCGGTCGCCGCCGACGGCACCTACAACCTGGCGCCGTACAGCTTCTTCAATGCCTTCAACTACACGCCGCCGATCGTCGGCTTTGCCAGTGTGGGTTACAAGGACTCGGTGGCCAATATCGAAGCCACCGGCGAATTCGGCTGGAATCTGGCGACCCGTGATCTGGCCGAGCCGATGAATGAAAGCTGCGCGGCCGTCGATGCCAGCGTCGATGAGTTCGAGCTGGCCGGCCTCACCCCCGCTGCCTCGCGCGTGATCAGCGCCCCGCGCGTGGCCGAGGCGCCGGTATCCTTCGAATGCCGGGTCAGCCAGGTGCTGCGCCTGACCGGGGCCGATGGCGGCCAGACCGATACGTGGATGGTCTTCGGCGAAGTCGTCGGCGTCTATATCGCGAAACATCTGCTGGTCGACGGTATCTATGACACCGCGGCCGCGCACCCGATTCTGCGTGCCGGAGGCCCGGCGGATTACTTCGACATATCGGCCGATCAGCGCTTTCAGATGCATCGGCCCGGCTGAACCGCCCCCTCTATTCGTTCTATTTTGTGAGTGCTGTCATGACGTCATCTGTTGTTCGTGTTTCTACCTGCCTGACGAGCTGTGTTCTCGCCGGCGTCGTGCTTGTGGCCTGTGCGCCGAGCACCCTGCCGCAACCGGCCGGCTCGACCGAGTCGGCCTCACCGGCGATCGGCGGGTCGTTGTCGGGCACGCCCGAACCCGAGCTCACCGAGGCCGGGCAAACCGGGCGCGACCGCCTGACGCGCCGCTACGAGTGCAACACGGGTGAAATGATTCGCGTGCGCTATCCCGACGTACAGACCGCGATCGTGGCCTACGACGGCAAGAAGCGCGCCATGCACCTTGCTGTGGCTGCCGACGGGGCACGTTACGTCGGCCATCGTTACGAGTGGTGGACCCGGGGCTCCGGCCCGCGTGCCAGTGCCACGCTCTATGCCCATGACGCCGACAACAGCACCGGGCGCGAACTGTTGCAGTGCCACGAGATCGACTGATCGGCGGCCAGGGATGGTTCCCGTCTCGTAAGGGCGCCTGAACATTCACGACACGCCGGCCATTCAGCGTGGCGGCCCCACGTGGTGATCCGCTGAGAGGGCTCGCCTTGTGCCGGCGGCCCCCCTCGATTTCATGGACGGCCGGGCACACACGCCAGCCCTAGCCCACCAGACGCCAGCCCGCATAGATCAGCGCGAACGCGCTCAGAAAGACCAGCCCGGCCCGGCTCAGCCAACGCATTGCCGGGCCCGGGCGGGCGCTGGCCGGCACCTGGGCCGAGGTCACGAGCCGATAGTTCAGCCAGGCCAGCACCGGGGCGGTCAGAAACGACAACGTGGTCGCCAGATCGATCATGACCGTGAACCGGCTGCCCAGACCATAGAGCACGAGCAGCGAGCAGGCCGGAATGACCAGCAACAGCCCGCGATATAGACCGATATGGGTCTGTAGTGCCGGCCGGCCGGAAAACTGACCGATCATGTGGCGCATCACCCGCGGATGCGCGTCCAGTACGGTCAAAAGCGTGGAGAACATGGCGGTGAAGGCACAGCCGGCGATGACCGGCCAGGCCCAGGCGCCCAGGGTCTGTGTATACAACCCGATCAGTTGCTCGGCAAAGGCCGCGCCGTTGTCTGAAAACGGCGTCTCGGTGGCATACATGACCAGCGCGCCAAGCAATAGAAAGCCCACGGCCAGTACACAGGTGCCGATATATCCGATATTGAAATCCAGGCGGGCGTGCGACAGGCTCGGGGCATGGCCGGTCTGACGCGCGCGTTCCAGCGTCCAGAGCGAATGCCAGGCTGCGGCATCGATCGGGATCGGCATCCAGCCCATCAGGGCGATGACAAAGGCGATCCCGCCGGCTGACCACCAGGCCGTGGGCGATGCCCGCGACCAATCCCCGGCCGGGCCGTGAACGCCGGCCGCCACGACGGCCACGAGCGTACAGGCCGCCAGCACGGCCACGATCCACTTCACCGCGCCGTCGAGCGTGTCGTAGCGCCCACGAAAGAGAATCGCGGCCGACAGGCCAAGCAGCCCCGCCGCCCAGACCAGCGGCGAGCCGGGCAGCCCTGTCATGGCGATCGCCAGATTGGCGGTCACCAGTGCCAATGCCGCCTGAATGGCGAACATCGTGCCCACCGTGAACACGAAATAGATGCCCAGCGCATATCGCGACAACGCCCAGTAGCCGTCCAGCATCGAACGGCCGGTGGCCACGGCATAGCGTGGCCCGTACTCCAGAAACGGATACTTGAAAAGATTGACCAGCAGCACAGCCCACAGCAGTGTCAGCCCGTAATCCGCCCCGGCCCGCGTGGCCTGAATCAGATGCGATACCCCGATCGCCGCGGCGGCCAGAAGCAGCCCCGGGCCGAGGCTTGCGCGCAGGTCTTGCAAACGTTGGACGGATTTCATGACGCTTATGGGCAGTACAGACGGCGCGCGGATGATCGCGCGCTGTGGCCGACGACGCCAGTACCGACATCAGTGCTTGTCGCACCGCGGGGCGAGGCAGACAATAAGCGTCGAGTATTGGCCCGTCGTGGACGGGCGCTTTTTATCGCAAGGTGTTTCATGACTGACGTAGCTTCTATCCTGACCGCGGATTCCCTGGCGTTTCTCGAGCGTTATCTCAACAACGCCGCGCCCACCGGTCACGAATCGGCCGGCCAGACACTGTGGATGGATTATCTGCGCCCGTATGTCGACACCTTCATGACCGATGCCTATGGCACGGCCGTGGGCGTGATCAACCCCGAGGCCAAGTACAAGGTCGTCATCGAAGGCCATGCCGACGAAATCGGCTGGTACGTGAACTTCGTGACCGACAACGGGCTGATCTATGTGATGCGAAACGGCGGCTCGGATCACCAGATCGCCACCTCCAAGGCCGTGCATATCCATACCCAGGATGGCCCGGTGACCGGCGTGTTCGGCTGGCCGGCCATTCATACCCGCAACCCGTCGAAGGAAAAGACGCCCACCAAGGACAATATCTTCGTGGACGTTGGCGCAGACTCCAAGGACGAGGTGAACGCGATGGGCATCCACCCGGGGTGCGTCATCACCTACCCCGACGAGTTCATGACCCTGGCCGGCGACAAGTTCGTCTGCCGCGCGGTGGACAATCGTATCGGCGGCTTCATGATCGCCGAGGTGGCGCGCTTGATGCACGAGGCCGGCGAACGACCGGACTTCGGGCTGTATATCGTCAACTCGGTACAGGAGGAAGTGGGCCTGAAAGGCGCGCAGATGATCGCTGACCGGATCAAGCCGGATGTGGCGATCATCACGGATGTGACACACGATACCACCACCCCGATGATCGAGCAGACCACGCACGGGCGCACCAAGATCGGCGATGGCCCGGTCATCGCTTACGCGCCGTCGATTCAGAACAAACTGCGCGAGCATCTGATCGCCGTGGCCGAGCAGCACGAGATCCCGTTCCAGCGCCAGGCCCGCTCGCCGGCCACCGGCACCGATACCGATGCCTTTGCCTACAGCAACGGCGGTGTGCCCTCGGCCCTCATCGCCCTGGCCCTGCGCTATATGCACACCACGGTGGAAATGGTTCAGCGCCGTGACGTGGAAAACGTCATCCGTCTGATTCACGAGACGGTTAAATCCATCGAGACCGGCCAGACCTTCAGCTACTTCGACTGATCGGGCGTCGCCGCCTGCCGATCCCCTCGGCGGCCGGCGTATCGCCCGGCATAATAGGCCCGTCATTTTCGTGTCGGGCCTGTCATGATCGCCTCGATCGCCGCGCTGCTGGTGCTGCAGCTTATCGGCACCATCATCATCCGTCTCACCGGATTGGCGTTTCCCGGTCCCGTGGTGGGCATGCTGATACTGTTCGCCTACCTGCTCTGGCGCGGCGCCACGCCGCAGGCGTTCGAAACCACCACGCGCGCGCTGCTGCGCAATCTGGCGCTTCTGTTCGTGCCCGCCGGTGTCGGCGTCGTGACGTATCTGAAAGCCGTGGCCGATCAATGGCTTGCGTTGTCGATCACATTGATCGCCAGCGCCACCATTTCGATCGTGGTGACCGGGTTCGTGCTGCACTTTCTGATGCCGCGCGCCGAGCGCCGAGGATAACCATGCATTCGCTCGCCGAAATCTGGGTCTATCTCGAAGAGCAGCCCCTGCTTTGGCTGACGATCACCGTCGGCATATTCTGGCTGTGCCAGCAGCTCTATCGCGCGGCCCACGAGTTTCCGTTGTTGAATCCGGTGCTTGTCAGCGTGATCGCGATTGTGATCCTGTTGCTGGCCACCGGCACGCCCTACGATGAATATTTCGACGGTGCGCAGTTCATCAGCTTCCTGCTCGGGCCGGCCACGGTCGCTCTGGCGGTGCCGCTGGCCGCTGAAGCGGCCACGCTCAAGCGTTTGTGGTTGCCGATCACCATCGCATTGAGTGTGGGCTCACTGACCGCGATCCTGTCGGCGCTGGCCATCGGCATGGCCCTTGGCCTGCACGGCGAAATGCTCGTCTCCATGCTGCCCAAATCGGTGACCACGCCGATCGCCATGGGCATTTCCGACCAGATCGGAGGCAGCCCGAGCCTGACGGCGGTATTCGTTATTCTGACCGGCATCGTGGGGGCGGCCACGGGCATACCGCTGCTCAAGGCTCTGGGCCTGCGCGACCCGGTGGCCAAGGGCTTTGCCCTCGGCGTGGGCTCACACGGCATCGGCACCGCCCGGGCCTTCGAGCATAGCGATCGGGCCGGTGCGTTTTCGGGCCTGGCGATGGGCCTGAACGGGGCCCTGACCGCGATTCTGATCCCGATCGTTGTCTGGCTGTTCGGGCTATAGCGCCCGGGAACGCACCAACGCCTGACAAACGGTTGATCCATGCACCTTGCGGCTCTATGTTCGATGCATTGCTTTCAACTCGCGCATTGAATTCATGGCCATGGACGATCTCGACAGCTGGATGTGGGCCGAGGCAGTGGCCCGCCAGGAGCGGGCTGATCGCTTGCAGAAACAGTTCTTCAAGCGGGCGACCCCGCGGCCGCGACGTCAGTGGGAGCCACCGGTTGATCTGTTCGAAACCCAGGATGCGCTCTACGTGATCGTGGCCCTGCCGGGCGTCTCCGACGCGACGCTGAGCGAACTGGAAGTCCGCGGCGATACCTTGTTCGTCGCCGGCGACCGGCGGGTGCCCACGCCCGGTCAGGAAGCGGTGCTGCACCGGCTGGAGATTCCGCACGGTCATTTCGAGCGGGCCGTGGCTCTGCCCTGGCCACGGCTGGCCATCGCCGGCCATGAACTCAAGGACGGCTGTCTGTACCTGACCCTGTCCAAGCGCTAAATTTCGAGTATTCCATGAGCGAACAAGACACCAACGCACGCGTCGACGACGTTGCACGCCCCGAGCCGGGCGAGACCATCGAAGGCCCGAGCACGACGCTGGTCTACAACCGCCAGCAGGCCCCGCGCCCGGAAACCATCCGGGTGCTCCCCATGACCGAGACGGTGATGTTTCCCGAGCTGGTCATGCCCGTGGTGCTCAACCGCCAGACCAATATCAATACGGCCCAGCGGGCCATGCACGCCGACGAGCCGGTCGGTCTGCTGCTGGGAGACGGCGAGAGTTCGGACACGAACAGCCGCGACGGGCTGCATCGCACGGGCACCGTGGTGAACATTCTGCGTTATGTCACCGGTAACGACGGTGCACATCATCTGGTCTGCCAGGGCGTGTCGCGTTTCAAGGTGCGCGAGTTCATCGAAGACGAAAACGGCACGCTGAGTGCCAAGATCACATGGATCGACGAGCCCACCTCCGAAGGCGACAAACAGATCGATGCCCGCATGTCGAACCTGCGCGCGCGAGCGCTGGAGGCCATCGAATTGATGGATCAGCCCTCGCGCGAGCTGGCCAATGCGATCCGCTCGATCGAATCGGCCGCGCTACTGGCCGACGCCACGGCCGGCTATCTCGGCCTCAAGGCCAAGGAGAAACAACAGATACTGGAAACCGTGGCACTGGACGCCCGCCTGGAGCTGGTTCAGTCGTTCATGGATTACCGGCTTGAGGTGATGCGCCTGTCGCAAGACATCAACAAGCAGACCCAGGATCGGATGTCCGAGCATCAGCGCAAGGCCATGCTGCGCGAGCAGATGCGCTCGATCCAGCGTGAACTGGGCGAGGATGACAGCGTGGCCGAGGAGGCCGAGCGCCTGCGCGAGGCCCTGGACAAGGCACAACTGCCCGAAGACGCCGCGGAGCAGACCTCGCGCGAGTTGAAGCGTCTCGAGCGCATGTCCGAATCCTCGGCCGAGTACTCGATGGTACGCACCTATCTCGAGCTCATGGCCGAGCTGCCCTGGGAACGTCTGTCCACCGACGCCATCGATATCAAGCAATCGCGCGAGATTCTGGACGAGGACCACTATGGCCTCGACAAGATCAAGCGCCGTATCCTCGAGCATCTGGCGGTGCACAAGCTC
Organism: Lysobacterales bacterium; assembly: GCA_002715985.1. Lineage (GTDB taxonomy): Bacteria > Pseudomonadota > Gammaproteobacteria > Nevskiales > Salinisphaeraceae > Salinisphaera. Next base: position 43,718 of record PBAO01000060.1, read on the forward strand.
AACCCCGAGGGCAAGGCCCCGATTCTGTGTTTCGTCGGCCCGCCGGGCGTGGGCAAGACATCGCTGGGCCGATCGATCGCCCGATCGATGAATCGCGAATTCGTGCGGGCAGCACTGGGGGGTGTACACGACGAATCCGAGATTCGTGGCCACCGGCGTACCTATGTCGGCGCCATGCCGGGCTCGATCATCAGCCAGATCAAGAAAGCCGGCACGCGCAATCCGGTGTTCATGCTCGACGAGATGGACAAGCTGGGCAGCTCGGCCCACGGCGATCCGGCCTCGGCCCTGCTCGAGGTGCTGGATCCGTCGCAGAATGACACCTTCAACGACCACTATCTGGGCACGCCGTTCGATCTGTCGAAGGTCATGTTCATTGCCACAGCCAACGTGCTGGACACCATTCCCGGCCCGCTGCGGGATCGTATGGAAGTGATCGAGGTGCCCGGCTACACGCGCGAGGAAAAGAAACAGATCGCCAAGCGGTATCTCGTGGACCGTCAGCTCGAACAGTCGGGCGTAACCCGCGAACAGGTCGATATTTCCGATGCCGCGCTGGATACGATCATCGCCGGCTATACCCGCGAAGCGGGCCTGCGCAACTTCGAGCGCCAGATCGGCGCCATCGCCCGGCACGCCGCGGTCAAGATCGCCGAGGGCGAGCCCGGCCCGGGGCTGATCGAGCCCGATGACCTCAAGGCCATCATCGGCGCCAAGCGCATGGATGACGAAGTCGCCCTGCGTACGAGCGTGGCCGGCGTGGTCACCGGCCTGGCATGGACGCCGGCCGGAGGCGACATCCTGTTTGTGGAGGCCTCGCGTTCACCCGGCAACGGCAAGCTGACCATCACCGGCCAGCTGGGCGATGTCATGCGTGAATCCGCCCAGGCCGCTCTGTCGCTGGTCAAGGCACGAGCAGAAACACTGGGCATCGAGCAAGAGCGATTGGACAAGTCGGATATCCATATCCACGTGCCCGCAGGGGCGATCAAGAAAGACGGCCCCAGTGCCGGCGCGGCACTCTATACCGCGCTGGTGTCACTGCTGACCGATCGCAAGGTGAAAAACGACGTCGCCATGACCGGCGAAATCAGCCTGCGCGGGCAAGTGCTGCCTATCGGTGGCGTG
>PBAO01000061.1 GCA_002715985.1 Lysobacterales bacterium
ATGGACGTGCCGACACAGGACGTCATCTCGCGCGATAACGTCTCGGTTCAGGTCAATGCAGTGGTGTATTTCCGAGTCATCGAGGCACAGAAAGCGATCGTCGAGGTCGAGAACTACTATGCTGCGGTCAGTCAGCTCTCGCAGACCACCCTGCGCAGCGTGCTGGGCCAGCACGAGCTCGACGACATGCTGGCCGCGCGCGACAAGCTCAATGCCGATATCGAGGAGATTCTCGATCGCCAGACCGATGCCTGGGGCATCAAGGTGGCCAACGTCGAGATCAAGCAGGTCGAGCTGGACGAGTCGATGACACGGGCAATCGCCCGCCAGGCCGAGGCCGAGCGCTCGCGGCGCGCCAAGATCATCAACGCCGAAGGCGAGCTGCAGGCCGCGGAAAACCTGCGCGAGGCGGCCCATCAACTGTCGCAGGAGCCCCAGGCCATGCAGTTGCGTTATCTACAGACCCTGCTGGACATGGGGTCCAACGAAAACGCCACGATCGTCTTCCCTCTGCCGATGGATCTGATCGAGCCGCTGTTGAAAGCCACCAAGCGGGCCAACGGCGACGCGGATTAGCCGGTCTTCGCCTCGCTCGCGATCGTGAACGAACGAGACTCGAGCGCGGCACTGGCTCGTGCCAGTGTGACCAGCATCGAGGCCGTGGCGCCCCAGACATGATGCCCGGCATGATCGATGCTGTAGATTCGATACGTCTGGCCCTCGCGCTCGATACGCTGAAACCGATAGGCCGCTGCGCAGAGTGCTCGGGCCAGCGGCAGCTCGATGAGCTGGCTGGCCTCGATACCGTCGGGGGCGATCATGGCCTCAGCCGCCACGCGGGCCACCACGGGCCGGATCGAGAATCCGGTCACCGTCGTGTATTCCGGCAGCTCGCCCAGAATATCGATCGCGTGTCTGGCCAGCCCGATCTCTTCGAAAGCCTCACGACACGCCGCCTCTTGCGGCGAGGCATCGAAGGCCTCGATACGCCCGCCGGGAAAACTGATCTGACCCGGGTGATGACGCAGTGCCGTGCTGCGCTGCGTGAGGATGATTGTCGGCTCCGGTGCGTCGCGTATCCCGATCAGTACGGCAGCGTGCTTGATCGTGGCGGCCGTCGGGCCACGGCGGGCATCGCGCTCGCCAGTATCGGCAACGTGGCTGTGGCGACAGGCCGCGCCCAGATGGGCCGGCCAGTCACGCATCCGATGTATCGTTTTTCATCTTTTCGACGTTCTGTCGGGTCAGGGCCTGAAAACGTGGCGTCAGACCGGCGTCGGCATACATCGGGTCGCCGTGTTCATCATGACCGCTGATCTGATCGCTCGGCTCGTAGGCAAACGATTGGTTGAGCTCATCGAGGGCCGAGGCCAGCAGATCGGTGATCACGCGCTCGGCCGACAGGCCGGGAAACATCTGGGTCAAGGCCTCGATCTTGGCCGCGTCATACAGCGGCAGGCGAACTTCATAAGCATTGGGCGCGCGTTGCTCGCCCGCGCTCGATTGCCACTGAGATACCAGTTCCTTGATTTTCATGGCTTTATCAGGTGTTTATAGGATCACGGTAAGCTTACGATAAAGCATCCGGCCGGCCCAGACACCCGTCGTGCCGAAGGCGTTGACCGGTTCAGGGCACGCTGCTAGCTTTTGCCACCCGATACCCCGAAAGGCTCGTTATGGCAAAGACACAAAAGACCTGGAGTCTCAAGGAAATCGACCAGGCGCGCGGCGACAACAAGGGGACCGCGTTCCTGGCGTTCAAGCAGCTCAAGGAGAGTTTCGACGAGGGGCGCGACTTCTATTATCTGAGTGCGGCCGAGGACGGTGCGGAGATCGAAAAGCTGCGCAGCGCCGATCGTATCTATGCCACGACGGTCAACGCGATCCTCCTGACGGAAAACGGATATTCAGCCGTCGTGGATTACCTGGATGGCTGATCTCACGGGCCCCGACATGGGGGCGCTGGAAAAGAGGACCGACATCTTGCACTATTGCGCGTTCGTTAACGGCATGCCCCATCCTTGATGAACGATGCACACGATCTGCTGACCCGCCTGCCGTTGTGCTTCATGCCCGAGGTCGCGGGTGACCTGTCGATGACGGCCCAGTACATGACCCGCCAGCCGGTCTATATCGTGATCGAAGGCGGTCATTGTCAGGCGCATGACGGCCTGGCCGATGCGCCGGATGTAACGCTACGTATTCGAGACGATCATCTGATCAAGCTGATGACCGGGCGCATGCGCGGCATTACCGCGTTCTTGACCGGAAAGATCAAGGTCGAGGGCAACTACATCCTGGCCCAGCGTCTGCAACAGGTCTTCGACCCGAAACGGATTACCTGAGCCGGTGACGGCATTGTCCTGGTGGATTGCCGAGACGACCGGCAGCCCTGAAGACGAAGCACTGGCCCGTGAGCATCGGCTGCCGGTGCAACGCACCCCGCCGACAACCGGATGGTATCTGGCACGCGACAACGCCCGGCTCGCCCTGCACCGTGCCGACGGTCCACGTGCCTATCCGCTGATCTGTGATCTGGCTGCCGTGGCGGCCGAACGTGCAGCCGGCGCTCGGCAATCGCCGCTGGCCAAGGCCTGCGGCCTGGCGCGTCCGACGACGATGCGCGTGTGTGACGCCACCGCCGGACTCGGCCGCGATAGCGTGATGCTGGCCTGGCTGGGTGCGATGGTCACGCCGTTGGAACGCCATCCGGCGATCTATCTATTACTGCACGATGCCTGGCAGCATGTTCATTCGAGCCCGGCGCCCCCAGCCTGGGCCGCGCGGCTCGAGCCCCCGCAAGCGGTCGACGCGGCCCGGTGGTTCATCGAGCAGCCACCGGCAACGTTCGATACGATCTATATGGATCCGATGTTCGCCGCAACACGCCGCAAGGCACAGCCGCAGAAAGCCCTGGCCTGGCTGGGCGAGCTCGCCGGCCCGGATATGGATGCCGACGATCTCTTGGCGGCGGCGCACCAGGCCGCAGCCAAGCGCGTGGTCGTCAAGCAACATGCGCGTAGCACGCCACTGGCGTCGCCCAGTTACCAGATCAAGGCCAAGGCGGTGCGCTTTGATGTCTATCTAATCGGCAACAGCCCCTAGCCCGCGGGCAAAGCGCCGCCCGTTGTCGACGTAGTGACGAGCCGAGCGTGCAAGCCCGGCAATTTCCTCGTCTGTCAGTTCGCGCTTGACGCGGCCGGGCGCGCCGATCACCAGGCTGTTATCCGGAATGACCTTGCCTTCGGGAATCAACGCGCCGGCGCCGATCAGGCAGTTTCGCCCGATGCGTGCCCCGTTCAACACAACGGCCTGGATACCGATCAGACTGTTTCCACCGATGGTGCAGCCGTGCAGCATCGCCTGGTGACCGACCGTCACCCCCGGCCCGATGTCCAGCGGATAGCCGGGGTCCGTATGCAACACCGCGCTTTCCTGAATGTTGCTTTCGTCGCCGACGTTGATCAACTCCTGATCGCCCCGCAGCACGGCGTTGAACCAGACGCTGGCCCCCCGGCCGAGGCGAACACGTCCGATGACCCGGGCCGAATCAGCCACGAAATAATCCTCGGGCGCGGCAAGTTCCGGGGCGACATCATCCAATCGATACAGCATGGCAATACCTCGTTAGCGCACGGCGGCCGGCTTGCGCGCGACATCATCACGAACATACACCGGCACGGCCTGCTCGGCCGAGAGTGTCTCGCCGCGTGCCCAGGCTGCTGCCGCCAGATGAGCGACATCGCGCGCATGCGGATACATCAGATCAGAGTCGATCGTGATATCCAGCAACGCCCAACCGTTACCGGCACGTACGACATCGCCACCGGTCTCGATAGCCAGATCCTGCGGGGCGATGACGCGTTCGGCGGTTCGAGGGACAGCCAGCGCGTTGCGGGCGAATGTTGCGGTATAGATTTCGCCCATGCGTGCATCCTGCACGATCTGGGCATACGCGGCGCCCGGCACCGCGGCCAGGGCGCGTGCGGCCAGGGCGGCCAGTGTGGAGACCGGCACGACCGGGCACGACGCGCCGATCGCCAGGCCTTGCACCAGCCCCGCGGCGATGCGCAGACCCGTGAACGCGCCCGGGCCACGGGCAAACGCCAGAGCCTCGAGGTCGCTCAGCGCCAGGCCGTGTCGATCCAGCAATCCCTGGGCAAGCGGCAACAGCTTGTTGGCATGTTCGCGCGGGGCGATCTCGAAACAGGCCTCGTCGATGGCCCGCTTGCGATCATAGAGCGCGACTGACAACGCTTCGGTTGAAGCATCAAAGGCCAGTATCGTCATAACGAATCCGCCAGTGCATCGGGCGCCAACTGGGCCACGAACTCGCAGGCCACGGCGCGTTTTCGGGTCAGTGCCATCGGCGGCAGGCTGGCCCGCACCAGGCCGCCATAACGGGCGGTGAACAGCCGCGGATCACAGATCGCCAGCACGCCGCGATCTTCGGCATCCCGTATCAGCCGGCCCACGCCCTGTTTCAGGGTGATCACGGCCTGGGGCAGCTGGTAATCCATGAACGGGTTATCGCCGGCCGCCTTCATCGCCGAAAAACGCGCGGCCAGTACCGGATCGGCCGGTGAGGCGAACGGCAGCTTGTCGATGATGACCAGGCGCAGGCCTCGACCGCGTACGTCAACGCCCTCCCAGAAGCTGCTGGTGGCCACCAGCACGGCGTTCTCGTCGGCCCTGAAATCCGCCAGCAGCGATGCACGGCTGGCCTGGCCCTGTACCAGTGGAGCAAAACCGGCATCGACCAGTGCCTGGCCATAGCTGCGTACGGCTCGGTAACTGGTACACAGCACGAATGCCCCGCCGTCGGCGGCGTTGACCAGAGCCACGATCTCGTTGACCACGGCCTCATCGAAGTCCGGTGACGCCGGCGCGGGCATGCCCTGCGGCCCGTAGAGCAACGCATTGTCTTCGTAGGCGAACGGGCTCGGCAGAATACGCTCTTCGGCTTCGTAGACGCCCAGGCGGTTACAGAAGTAAGACAACGAATCCTTGACCGACAGTGTCGCCGAGGTGAACACCCAGGCGCCGGGCATGGTGTTCATCGCCCGGGCAAAGGGCGAGGCCACATCCAGCGGTGTGCTGTGCCAGATCCAGCCCGAGCCCCGTATCTCCAGCCAGCTGACACGGTCGCCGTCGTTGTCGACGGTCACGGTATCCAGCTGGGTGGCCAGCTCGTCGGCGCGTTTGGCCAGGTTTTGCAGACCCTCGCTGCGCGAGGCCACGGCCTCGAAGCCCTGAGTGACCGTTGCCAGTGCCTGGATGAGCGTATCCCGGGCGGCAATGCGCTCCGGCGTGGCCAGTTCCTGCCAGCTCTGGGTCTGGGCGCCACCGGCCAGGCTGTCCGTCCAGGCGCGATCGGCTTGGGATAGATCGTCGATCTGGGCACGCCGGTCGGGCATATCGCCGCCCAGGGCATCGAGCTCGGCGCGCGCATCGCGTACCAGATCGCGCAGCTGGCGCGAGGAGATGGCCTGGCCGAAGAAACGGCCGGCGATATCGGGCAGCTTATGGGCCTCATCGAGAATGATGGCATCGGCCCCGGGCAGCACTTCGCCAAAGCCGGACTCGCGCAGCGTGAGATCCGCGAACAACAGATAGTGGTTGGCGATGACCAGGTCGGCCGCCTGGGCCTCGCGTCGGGCATGCAGAACCCAGCATTTGTCATACAGCGGGCACTCGGTGCCCAGGCAGTTGTCCGTGGTCGAGGTGATGCGTGGCCAGATCGGATCGCCGTCGCTGGGGTCGCCGAACTCGCCGATGTCCCCGGTCTGGGTGGTCTTGGCCCACTCGCGCACTGCTCGAATCCGCGGCGCGGAATACATGTCCATTGCGCCCTCGGCCACCTCGAGCCGATGCAGACACAGGTAGTTGGCCCGGCCCTTGAGCACGGTGACGTGAAACCCGCGCCCGAGAATGGTCTGGGCCAGCGGCACGTCCTTGTCGGCCAGCTGGGATTGCAGATAGCGCGTGGCCGTGGACACGATCGTCTTGCGGCGTGACGCAAGTGCGGGCAGCAGATAGGCCAGCGTCTTGCCCGTGCCGGTGCCGGCTTCTACGACGAGACGCGCCCCGTCATCGATGGTGCGTGCCACGGCCGCGGCCATATCGGCCTGGCCGGGACGGGGGCGATAGCCCGGCAAGGCCTTGGCCAGCGCGGTATCGTCAGTGAACAGTGCAGCCCCGTCGGCTGCCGTCATTGCGAATACTGAGAGGTCGCGCGCTCGTAGTTCACAGCCTTGCTGCTGGCCGCACTGGCGCCTTTGGCATCCCCCGCGGTCCTGCGGGCCTCGGCGATGAGTTTCCAGTTGTCGGCTTCGACGAACGGGTTGTCACCGGCCACGCTGTTGGATTTCCGGGCCAGCTGCTCGGCCTGGCCTGGCTGGCCCTGGGCCAGACGGACCGCGGCGAGACGCTGATAGATGAACGCATTGCGCGGCTCGAGGTCCAGCGCGCGTTCCAGTGTGGCTGCCGCATCATCCATGTGGCCGCCGCTGGCCAGCGTATCCGCGCGGCCCATCAGTGACATGACCGCCGGGCTGGAGACAGCTGCCGCCTGTTGCGGCGGCGCGGGCTTGCGCGTGGCCGCGGGCTCGCGGCTCGGGCGCGATGCTGCTGGGCGGCTCCGATCAGCCTCGGGCGGCGCCTGGCGCTGCGAGGGTGGCAGAGGCTGTGTCTGGCCCGATTGCGGGGATGGCTGGGCCGGCGGCGTACGCGGCCGGGTGTCAGGCGGGGCGCTGGCACAGCCGGCCATGACGAGCCCCAGAGCAGCGACGATTGGTACGCGTTTCATGACGATTCCGACTAGAAGATGCGCTCGAACCAGCTGCCCTGATCGTTGTTCTGATCCCGTGGCGCGCGGCCACGGTCACCGGCCGGTTGGTTCTGCTGCGCGTTGACTCGCATGATATCCGTATCGCAGTTGAGCAGGCCCTGCGGTACGAATCCCTTGATAAAGGGTACTTTTACCGCATTTGAGCAGTTTTGCCCATTAGCGAACCATCGATTCGGGTTGGTTCCGGCGCCCTGGTTGGCCGCATCGGGATCGAAAATGAGTTGCAGAGGCACCTGCGTGATGCTGTCCGGCGGCGTGTCGATGATACCTCGTGTATTGATATCGGCCATGATGTGCGACCAGATCGGCAGCGCGCCGGTCGCGCCGGTCAGATTGGCCGAATCGTTGTCGTCACGCCCGACCCAGACCACGCCGAGCCGATTGCCCCCGAAGCCGGCGAACCAGGCATCGCGCAGATTGTTGGTGGTGCCGGTCTTGCCGGCCATGGTCTTGCTGCGATCGATGATCGAATACATCCCGGCCCCGGTGCCGTATCGCGCGACCCGTTCCATCATCCAGGTGGTGATATAGGCCGGTCCGGCATCGACGGTCTGGGTAAGCTTGAGCGGATACCGATTCAGCGGTTCGCCCTCGCGCGTGGTGACATCCTTGATCGCGCGTAGCGGCGTGTAATAGCCGCCGGTGGCGATCGTGTTGTAAATCTGGGCCACCTCCAGCGGCGACATCGACACCGAGCCCAGCGCCAACGAGGGCACGGCCGGGGCCTCGCCCTCGTAGCCCAGCTTGTCCAGCGTATCGATGATGTTGGGAATCCCCACGGCCAGCGAGAGTCTGGAACTGGCGATATTCAGACTGTGCTCGAGCGCGTAATAGGCGGGTACGTTCTCGCCGTGGCTGCGGTTGGAATAGTTGCCCGGCCGCCAGGTCTTGCCGGTGGCCAGTTTCACCGCCAGCGGGCTGTCGTCCAACGGCGTGATCGGGTTGAACTTGGCTGGCTGCATCATCGCGGTCAGATAATCGACCGGCTTCATCAGCGAGCCGATCTGGCGCTCGGCGTCCAGCGCACGGTTGAAGCCGGCATAGCCCTGCTCGCGTCCACCGACCAGTGCAAGCACGTTGGCGCCTTCGACGCTTGTCACGACAGCCGCGGATTCCAGCGAGTCGGCCTCGATGCCCCGCTGTTGTTCGACACGCGACAAGCCTTCGGCAACTCGCGTCTGGGCCACGGCCTGAACCGTGGGGTTGAGCGTGGTGAAGATTCGCAGGCCTTCCTCGGTCAGATCCTCGACCTTGTACTGCCCCTTGAGCTGGCGTTTGACCAGATCAATGAAGGCCGGGTACTGAGTGTTGCCGCGTGCGGCGGTGCTGGTCACGCCCAGGCCTTTGGCCTTGGCGGCCTGCCAGGCATCGTCTTTGAGAAAGCCGGCCTCGTGAAACATGTTCAGGACCAGATCACGGCGTTTACGTGCGCGCTCGGGATGACGACGCGGGTTGTAGTAGCTGGGGCCCTTGACCATCGCCACGAGCAGCGCGATCTCGCTGGGCTGCAGCTCCTGCACCGGTTTTTGAAAATAGAAGTAGCTGGCCAGGCCGAAACCATGAATCGCGCGCGAGCCGTCCTGGCCGAGATACACCTCGTTGAGATAGGCCTCCAGGATCTCTTCCTTTGAATAATGCGCGTCCAGCAGAATCGCCATCAGGGCTTCCTTGCCCTTGCGCGACAGGGTCTGCTGGTTGTCCAGATAGAAGTTCTTGACCAGCTGCTGGGTCAGCGTCGAGCCCCCCTGCACGATTGCCCCGGCCTTGATGTCGGCAATGGCCGCCCGCAGGATCCCGCGCGGTGAGATCCCCCAATTGCTCATGAAGTGGCGGTCTTCGACCGTGATCAGCCCGGCCGGCAGCATGGGCGGCACCTCGCCCAGTTTGACGAGGATACGGTCGGTGCCTTTGTTGGGATAGATACTGCCGATCAGCTGCGGATCGAGCCGGATCAGGGCCGGATCGCCCTTGCCGTCCACGGCCTCGAGCGAGGACACGCCGTTGGCATCGAAGCCCAGACGCAGCTTGCGATCGGGCTGTGCGCCGTTCCAGAACTGGAAGTCCCGCGTGTGCAGGGCAAGCCCTGCCCCGCTTGCATTATAGGTGCCGGTCTCGTCGATCGTGGCGGCGCGGCGATAGCCCTGACGCCGCAAGCGTGTGATCAACTCTTTTTCGCTGACATCCTGGCCCGCATAGAGCTCGAGCGGGCTGGCATACACCTTGGCCGGCAGTTTCCAGCGCGTGCCCTCGAATTTGGATCGCACCTGATGATCCAGATGCGCCATGTATAGCGCCAGCACCGCTGCCCCGGCGGTCGCGATGAGCAGCAGATAAGGCAGCAGGCGCCGTGTCAGACTGCGGCGCGGACGAGCGCCTGAAGCAGCAGTGGTTTTCTTCTTTGATTGACGAGCCAAGACGACGATCCATGCGGGAGCACGCCGCAGATAGTATCAAAGCCTGGCGCCGGGCCCGGCGCCGCGACTAACGAACCGCTCGGCTCGTCTAGGGGGACACGTCCGGACCGGTTCGCGGCGAGAGCGCCCGCGCTGCCTCTTTTTCGAGTTCCTCGATGCTCAGGTGCCGCACGTCGCGCCCGCCCACGAGATACACCACGTATTCGCTGATATTGGTTGCGTGGTCGCCGATGCGTTCGAGCGCCTTCACCGACCACATCACATCCAGCATGTGCCGAATGGTGCGCGGATCCTCCATCATGAAGGTGATGCATTGGCGCATGACGCCTTCGTATTCGCGATCGACCTCCGAATCGTGCTGGGCCACGGCCAGAGCGGCCTCGGTATCCATGCGCGCGAAGGCATCCAGGCTGTCGCGCACCATCTGCCGCACATGCCCGCCCAGCTGGTTGATCTGGCGAAACGCACTCGGCGGGCGATCCTTGCCGGCCAGATACATGGCCATGCGCCCGATCTTCTCGGCCTCGTCACCGATGCGCTCGAGGTCGGTGATGGTCTTGGCGATCGCCAGCACAAGGCGCAGATCGCCGGCCTGGGGCTGACGACGGGCCAGAATTCGGGTGCAGGCCTCGTCGATGGCGACTTCCATGGTATTGATCTTGTAATCGCTGCGGGCGACGTCCTCGCCCAGCGCACTGTCGCCGTCGATCAGCGCCTTCACGCCGTTGGCAATCTGTTGCTCGACCAACCCGCCCATGGTGAGCACCTGCTCGCGTACGTCCTCGAGCTCGACGTCGAACTGTTTGGAGGTATGCCGCTCGATCTGTGTCTTTTCGTGTTCCATCGTATTTCAGCTCGTCTCGGGTTCAGCCGTAGCGACCGGTCAGATAATCCTCGGTGCGTTTCTCGCGCGGGTTGGTAAACAGCGAATCGGTATCGGCGTACTCGATGACCTCACCCAGGTGGAAGAACGCCGTGTAGCCGGCCACACGCGCGGCCTGTTGCATGTTGTGGGTCACGATCACGATCGTGTATTCCTCACGCAGCTCGTGAACCAGCTCCTCGATCTTGAGTGTGGCCACCGGATCCAGCGCCGAGGCCGGCTCATCGAGCAGCAACACGTCCGGCTGTACGGCGATCGCTCGGGCGATACACAGGCGTTGCTGCTGTCCGCCGGACAACGCACTGCCGTTGGCCCGCAGCTTGTCCTTGACCTCATCCCATAGCGCCGCCTTTTTCAGCGACCACTCGACGCGCTCGTCCATCTCGTGACGCTTGAGCTTTTCATACAGACGAACGCCGAACGCGATGTTGTCGTAAATACTCATCGGAAACGGCGTGGGCTTTTGAAACACCATGCCGATCTTCGAGCGAAGCATGTTCAGATCGATGCGTTTGTCGAGCAGGTTCTGGCCGTCCATCTCGATGGAACCGGTGGCGTAGTGGCCGGGATAGAGCTCGAAGATGCGGTTGAAGCAGCGCAGCAGAGTGGACTTGCCACAACCCGAGGGGCCGATGAAGGCGGTGACTTCGTTATCGACGATATCCAGGTTGATGTTCTTGAGCGCCTGGAACTTCCCGTAGTTGAAGCTCAGATCCTCAACCTTGATCTTGCAGGGGTTGTTCTTGGCCACCACGCCCTGCCGGGCTGTCGAGGCATCGGACTCGGACGGGGCTTCGCGCTTGGTCTGTTGTCGCCCGGTCGGCGGTTGGGTATCGCGGGTCATAACGCTTGCGCCTGCTGGGTTGAGCGTGTCGGTGGTCGAAGAAGTCATGTCGCGCTCCTATTTGCTCGGCCGCAGTACCAGACGAACCAGTACGTTCAGCGCCAGGATCGTGAACGTGATCAGGAATGCACCCACCCATGCCAGATGATGCCAATCCTCGTAAGGCGAGAGCGCGAACTGGAAGATCATGATCGGCAGATTCGCGATCGGGCCCAGAATGTCGGTGCTGAAGAAATTGTTGTTGAGCGCGGTGAACAACAGCGGCGCGGTCTCGCCGGCGATCCGTGCAATGCCCAGAATCACGCCGGTGATGATGCCCGACAGGGCTGCGCGATAGATGATCCGGGTGATGACCTTCCAGCGCGGAATCCCCAGCGCCGCGGCCGCCTCGCGCATCTGATCGGAGACCAGCCGCATCATGTTCTCGGTGATACGCACGTTCAGCGGAATCATGATCAGCGACAGTGCGATACCGCCGGCCAGTGCCGAGAAATGCCCCATCGTGACCACGATCACTTCGTAGACGAACAGCCCGATGATGATCGAAGGCGCAGACAGCAGGACATCGTTGAAAAACCGCACCAGGGCAGCCAGCTTGCTCGCCCGGCCGTATTCGGCCAGATACGTGCCGGCAAAGATGCCGATCGGCGCGCCGATCAGCGTGCCGATCGCGGTCACGATCAGGCTGCCGACGATGGCATTCGACAGCCCGCCGTCGTTGCCCGGCGCCGGGGTGATCTCAGTGAACACCTGCCAGTCGATATAGCCGATGCCGTGCGAGATCAGCGTCCACAACAACCACACCAGCCAGAACAGCCCGAAGACCGTAGTGGCCACACACATGGCCATATTGAACGTGTTGATGGCCTTTCGTTTTTGAAACAGCGTCATGACGTTAATCCTATTGCCCTTCCTGTGCCGACAGGCGCAGAAGGAGCAGGCGGGCCAGAATCAGCACGATCAGCGTGATCACGAACAGCACCAGGCCGAGCGCGATCAGCGCCGAGGTATAAATCTCGCCGGTGGCCTCGGTGAATTCGTTGGCCAATGTCGCCGCGATGCTGTTGCCCGGATAGAACAGACCGTCGGGAATGCTGTGTGCGTTGCCGATGACAAACGTGACCGCCATGGTTTCGCCGAGCGCCCGGCCCAGACCGAGCATGATGCCGCCGATCACGCCTGTCTTGGTATACGGCAGGATGACGCTGCGCGCGACCTCCCAGGTCGTGGCACCCAGGGCATAGGAGGATTCCTTCAACACGCCCGGCACCACTTCGAAGGTGTCGCGCATCACCGCCGTGACGAAGGGAATGATCATGATCGCCAGTACGAGGCCGGCGGTGAAGATGCCGATACCGATGGGCGGCCCCGAGAACAGATAACCCACCACCGGCCAGTCGCCCAGGGCGCTCGACAGCCAGGGCTGGACATAGGTCGAGAGAAAGGGCGCGAAAACGAAAAGCCCCCACATGCCGTAAATGATGCTCGGAATGGCCGCCAGCAGCTCCACGGCCGTGCTGATCGGCTGACGCAGCCATACCGGTGCCAGTTCGGTGACGAACAACGCGATACCGAAGCTCACCGGCACGGCGATCGCCATGGCCAGAGCGGAACTGGCCAGCGTGCCGAAGATCGCCACGGCCGCGCCGTATTGGTCGGTGACCGGGTTCCAGGCCATGCTGGTCACGAACGACGGGCCGAACTTGACCAACGCCGGCCAGGCGCCGACGACGAGTGTGGCCGCGATGCCGCCGATCAAGGCCAGCACGATCAGCGCGGACGTCGCCGTCACGCCGTGAAAGACACGATCGCCGATCGCACTCACGGTTTTCTTTCGGGGCGCGAGCGTCGCCTCTGCGCCGCTCATGGTCGTCTGGCTCAAATCACACCTCGAAGGATGGAAGTGCCGGAGCTCGGCTCGACAATGCCGGCTCGCACAAGACGGCCGGCAATGATGCCGGCCGCCGAACGATCGATTGAATCGTCAGGTTATTGCTTTACCGGCCAGATGGCCTGGCCGTTCTCGCCCTGGATCTGCTCCTGCCACTTGTCGTGCACCAGCTTGACCACGTTATCGGGCATCGGCACGTAGTCGAGCTGGTCAGCCATGGCGTCGCCGTTGGCATAGGCCCAGTCAAAGAACTTCAACACGGCCTGAGCCACCTGCGGGTCCTTGGTGGTCTTGTGCATCAGGATGAAGCTGGCACCGGTGATCGGCCAGCTGTTGGCCCCCGGCTGATCGGTCAACACCTCGTAAAAGCCCGGCGCGTTGTCCCAGTCGGCGTTGGCGGCCGCGGCCTGGAAGTTGGCCGAGGTCGGCTCGACGAAATTGCCGTCCTTGTTCTTCAGCGACACATAGGTCATGTCGTTTTGCAGCGCATAGGCATATTCGACATAACCGATCGAGTTCTTGATGCGATCGACGTAGGAGGCCACGCCCTGGTTGCCCTTGCCGCCCACGCCGGTCGGCCAGGCAACGGCCTTGGCATGGCCCGGCCCGTTGGCCCAGACATCGCTGGTCTTGGCCAGGTAGCTGGTAAAGATCCAGGTGGTGCCCGAGCCGTCCGAGCGATGCACGACGGTAATCTGTTTGTCAGGCAGGTCGAGATTCGGGTTCAGCTTCTGGATGGCCGGATCATTCCAGTTCGTGATCTTGCCGGCATAGATCGCGCCCATGGTCTGGCCGTCGAGCTTGAGCTCGCCGGCATCCACGCCCTCGATGCGCACCACGGGCACGACGCCGCCCATGACCATGGGGAACTGCATCAAACCGGCCTGATCGAGCGCCTTTTTCTTGAGCGGCGCATCCGAGGCCCCGAAATCGACGGTGTTGGCCTTGATCTGCTTGATGCCACCACCGGAGCCGATGGCCTGGTAGTTCATCTGTACGCCTGTCTTTTCGTTGTAGGCCTGTGCCCATTTGGAATAGACCGGGTACGGGAAGGTCGCGCCCGCGCCGCTGATCTTCTCAACCGCCGCGCCAGCGCTTGTCGTCAGCGACAACAGCGCAGCCGCTGTGATCAATGTGCTCTTGAAGTCAATTCTCACGAATATCTCCTTGGTGTCGTTCCCGGGCAGCGTCGTAGCCCCCGAGTCGTTCGCCCGATCACGTTAGTGCCAAGCTGTGACACCCGGGTGACAGCCGTCTGAATGCCCGGCTGTGTCGATGAACCCGTCGAATGCGATGGCTTGGCGTCAGCGTATGTCGTTTTTATGACAGTCACGTTACAAACGTCGTCGAAGGACTTGGCCAGCTGCGTGATCGATCGTCCACGTCCCGGCGTCACAATCGACGGGCCAGCCAGCGGTCACGAAAAAACACATTGATGACAACCGTATGACGCCGTCGCGGGCCACGGTTAGGCCGCATCCACGACGACCAGGCGGCTATGTGGAAAGCGGGCGCTGAACGTCGAGCCGGTGCCCGGCTCGCTGTTGATGATCAGCTCGCTCTCGTGATGCTCCAGGCTGTGCTTGACGATCGCCAACCCAAGCCCGGTGCCGCCATCGGTGGCCTTGCGCCCACTATCCACGCGATAGAAGCGTTCGGTAAGCCGTGGAATATGCTCGGCGGCGATACCGGGCCCATTGTCGGCCACCGATAACAAGGCCCCGCCGGCATCCTTCTGCCAACAGATTCGGATGGTCGTGTTCGCCGGAGAGTAGCGCGCGGCATTGGCCGCCAGGTTGGCGATCACGCTCTCCAGCTCGTTGGCCCGGCCGTAGAGATTCAATCCCGGCTGCAGCTCCAGCTCGAAGGTATGGTCCTGCGCCTCATGGCGTTTCAAGCCATCCACCACCTGCCGGATCATCGCTGCGACATCGATGGCTTCCTGGCGTTGATGCATGCCCTCGGCCTCCAGACGGGCCAGGCGAAGCAGGCTGTCGATGATACGGCCCATCCGCTGCGACTGTGCACTCATTTCATGAAGCGGGCGTTGCCAGGCCGCAAGCGCCCCGCTCTCCCCGGCATCCTCGTTCATGATCTCCAGATACCCGCGCAGCACGGTCAGCGGTGTGCGCAGTTCGTGCGAGGCATTGGCAACGAAGTCGCGGCGCGTGGATTCCAGTCGTTTCTGGTCACTCACGTCGCGGGCGATCAACAAGCGCTGGCCATCTCCGTAGGGCACGATACGCAAGAGCGCCGTGTTCGCTTCGTTGGCCGGTGACGGAATCTCGAGCTCGCCCATCGTGCCGTCCAGCGCGGCCGAAACCATAAACTCGCCAAAGCGCGGGTGCCGGATGAGATTGACGATGCGTTGGCCATTGTCCTGGCCGGCGCGCAGCGCCAGGATCACGGCAGCAGCCTGATTGAACCAGACGATTCGGCCGCGCCCGTCGATAACCACGGCCCCGTCAGGCAACGCCGCCGTGGAGGCTTGAAACTCCGAGACGATGTTCTTGAGCCGGCGCTTGCGACGACGATTACGCTGCTTAAGCCGGTAGAGCTCGGTATAGATCTCCTGCCAGACGCCCAGGCCTTCACGGGGCTCGATTCGTGGTTTGGCCAGCCATCGATGCAACTGGTAGACGAACAGCAGATGCCCGGCGGTGTAGATCGACAGGCCCGCCAGTAGCGCCCAGGCGATCTGGCCGATGACAAAACCGGCGATTGCCCACAGGCCGAGCCATATCGATAAACGCAAGAGCGCCAGGCTCCAGGTGCGACGGACTTCGCCGGCCGGGGCATTCATCATGCAGGGTCATCCTTGAAAAAACATGCGCCCGACGATTCATCACCGCCCGGCGTTTTTGGCTCAGGGCGTATTGGCATCAGCCAAGCCGTGGCACCGGTGGCCAAGTCGCGGCAAGACCGGGCATCGCGAATACAGCGTGGTCATGCCGTGCAGGCCCGCGACCCGGCGGGATCCTCGCGGCCCGGCCGCGGGCCCATCGTCATGTCGCGGCTGGCTGCTCGTGCCGTGCGGCGTGGCAGGTCCCGGGCAGAGTCGGCCACGCGTGGTGCGAGCAATATGACGGCGTATCGCATGACGACGCGCCCTAGAGCGACTTGCTGGAGAATCGATAGCCGCTGCCCCGCACAGTCTGAATGAACCTGTCGAAACCGTGCGGCGCCAGGGCTTTGCGCAGGCGCCGGATATGGACATCGACCGTGCGTTCTTCGACGTAGACATTCTGGCCCCAGACACGATCAAGCATTTGCTCGCGAGAATACACGCGCTCGGGATTGCTCATGAAAAATCGCAGCAGGCGATACTCGGTCGGCCCCAGGCGAACAGCATCGGCCCCGGCGCTCACCCGCTGGCTGGCCGCGTCCAGCGACAGGCCTTCAAACTCCAGACATTCGTCCTCGCCCCCGGGCAGGCTGCGCCGTAACACAGCGCGCACACGGGCAATGAGTTCCGAGGAAGAAAACGGCTTGGTCACATAGTCGTCGGCGCCGATATTGAGCCCGCGCACTCGATCATCCTCGTCCACGCGTGCGGTCACCATGATGATGGCCACGTTCTGGGTCAGCTCGTCGCGGCGCCACTCCCGGGCCAGCTCGGCTCCGGAAATCCCCGGCAGCATCCAGTCCAGCAGGATCAGATCCGGCAGATGATCGGCCATCGCCAGCCGCGCGGACTGGGCGTCTTCGGCTTCAACCACACTGAAATCGGCACGTTCCAGGGCGAATCGGATCATGTCCCGGATCGGGGCCTCGTCTTCGACGATCAGCACATGTTTCTGTTGCATGACGGTTCTGGCTATCTGCGTCTAACCACTCGTTGTCGAACCTTATGAAACTTGTGTGACATATCCGTGACAGCCTCAAGCGGGCACATCGGCCAGCCCGCTGGCCACGATCTCTCGTGTGTTATCGGATAGCCGGGCAGCATCCAGACGCGCCAGCCCGGCGCGCATGCCCTGACCATAGCGCTCGTCGTAGCGCTGCCAGGGGGCGATCAATCCGGCCAGCGCGGCCGCCATCTGTGGATTGAAGGCATCGATACGCAGGATCTCGTCGACCAGCAAGGCATAGCCGGCTCCGTCTGCGCGATGAAAAGCGGGCGCGTTGCCGCGTACGAGCCCACCGAGCAGCGCCCGCAGCCGATTGGGGTTGGTGAAATCGAAGGCCGGGTCCTGCAACAAGGCACGGGCCCGGGCAACAGCGTCGATGTCCGGCGCGCTGACCTGCAGTCGTAGCCATTTGTCCATGACGAGCGGCTCGTCGGCGAAACGCTGGGCAAAATCGTCGAGCAACTGATCGCGTGTCGTCCCCGGGCAGTACTGCAACGCCCCGAGCGCAGCCATGCGATCGGTCATGTTGTCTGCGTTGTCATAGACCGACCGGCACCAGGCCTCGATCCCCTCAACGCCGGTTTCTGCCAGATAACCCAGCGCCAGCCCGAAGACTGCGCGGCGCCCTGCCGCGTCCTGATCGAAGATATAAGCGCCTTGCGGGGCATGGGCCGTGGCCAGGGCGGTCAATTGCTGCTCAAACCGGCTGCCGATCTGTCGTCGCACGGCCCGACGCGCATCAGCGATGGCCGAGACATCAATCCGCTCGAAGGCCTCACCGATCTGTACGGTGCTCGGCAGGTTGAGCATTTCGGCCAGCAGCGCGCGATCGGCGGGCCAGTCGGCCAGCAGGCGGTCGATGGCCTGACACAGGCCATCGCCCAGATCGGGCAATGCACGATCGCCACGAATGGCTTCGACACAGGCCACGAGGTGCGTCATGTAGAGCGACTGGGCCGCATCCCAGCGCGAGACCGGGTCGCTGTCATGGGCCATGAGACACACGCGATCGCGCTCTGCGGTGTCTTGAGTCAGTTTGACCGGTGCGCTGAGCCCACGCAGTGCCGAGACCACCGCCGGCTCGGGCACGTCGTTGTACACGAGCTGTTGTCGAGCGTGGTTGAGGCGTACGAGCTGGGGTGCGACGTGCTGGTTCCCGGCGGTGTCGAAAACGGCCAGGCTGATCGGGATATCGAATACCGGCTTGTCGGGCTGGCCGGGCGTGGCCGGCGTGCTCTGTGACAATGTCAGCGTCAGCGTGTTGTTCTCGTGCTGCTGGGTGAGGGTCACGCGCGGCGTGCCGGCATGGCTGTACCAGTGCCGGAACTGGACCAGATCCAGGCCCGTGGTCTGTTCCATGGCCACGACGAAATCCTCGATCGTCACGGCCTGGCCGTCGTGCTTGTGAAGATAGTGCTTGACCGCATCGGTGAACGCCTGGCGCCCGGCCATCTGCGCGATCATGCGGATCAACTCGGCGCCTTTTTCATACACCGTGATGGTGTAGAAGTTGTTCATCTCGATATACGAGTCCGGGCGCACCGGATGGGCGCGCGGCCCGCCATCTTCGGGAAACTGGATATCCCGGATCATGCGGACCTGCTCGATACGAGTGACCCCGGGCGAGCCGTGATCGATGGCGAACTGGTGTTCGCGATAGACCGTCAGACCCTCTTTCAGCGACAGCTGGAACCAGTCGCGACAGGTCACGCGGTTACCGGTGTAGTTATGGAAATACTCGTGGGCCACGACGTCGCGTACGCGTGCGAAGTCGGCGTCGGTGGCGGTTTCCGGATGGGCAAAGACACAGGCCGTGTTGAAGATGTTCAGGCCCTTGTTCTCCATCGCTCCCATGTTGAAACTGCCCACAGCCACGATAAAGAACTGATCGAGATCGTATTCCAGATCATAGGTGGCCTCGTCCCAGGCCATGGCCTTCTTGAGCGCATCCAGCGCGTGATGACACTGGCGCTCGTTGCCGTGTTCGGTGAATACCGCCAGCGCGACCTCGCGCCCGCTGGCCGTGGTGTAGGTATCCCGAATCACACCGAGATCACCGGC
The DNA here is from genome assembly GCA_002715985.1 of Lysobacterales bacterium. GTDB lineage: Bacteria > Pseudomonadota > Gammaproteobacteria > Nevskiales > Salinisphaeraceae > Salinisphaera. The sequence continues at coordinate 18,795 of PBAO01000061.1, forward strand.
GACCAGCGCGAACAGATAACAGGGCTTGGCGAAAGGATCCTCGTAGATCGCGTAATGGCGACCCGGCTGGGCCATGCCGGTTTGCGTGCAGTTGCCGTTGGACAGCAGCACCGGATAACGCGCGGCATCGGCCTCGATGCGCGTGGTGAAGCGTGCCATCACATCCGGGCGATCCGGAAAATACGTGATCCGGGAGAATCCGGTGGCCTCACACTGGGTGCACAGGATCGCCCCCGAGCGATACAGCCCCTCCAGCGACAGATTCGTTTCCGGATCGAGCTCGGTCACGATCGTCAGCTCGAAGACCGACGGCAGGTCATCGAGCCATAGCGCGGTATCGGCCAGTTCGTAGGCATCGGCGGCCAGATCGGCCCCGTCGATCGCCACGCGCATCAGGCGCATGCCGCGCCCGTCCAGGCGCCACGGTCCGCCAGGCCCGGCGGAATTGCGAGTCACCGCAAGCCGGGCCGTGACCTGTGTACTGTTCTCCTGAATATCAAAATCCAGCGCCACCGTATCCACGAGATACGCCGGCGGCTGATAGTCCAGCCGGTACTGTCGCTGCGGCTGATCCGTCATAGCATGCTCTGTCGAAGGGAAGAAAAGACTGGCGTCATCGACGCTTCAAAATCACGCTGCCGGCCGAGTAGCCGGCGCCGAAGCCGGCCATCACGCCGATCTCGCCGGCGGCCAGATCGGTGCCGTACTTGTGCAGCACGATGACCGGCGAGGCCGAACTGGTGTTGCCGTACTCGGCAAACACGCCCGGCAGTTCATGGCTTTCGGCACTGCGGCCCAAAACACGTTTGGCGATCAGCGTATTCATGTTGATATTGGCCTGGTGCAGCCACAGGCGTGCGACGTCGTCGGCGGCCAGGCCGTGCTCGGCCAGGTGGTCGACGATCATCTCGGCGACCATCGGGCCGACATCCTTGAACACACGTCGCCCGTTCTGCACGAACAGCCGGTCGGCGTCGCTGCGGCTCTCTGTTTCCGAGCGGTTCAAGAAGCCGAAATTGTTACGGATATTGTTCGAGAACTTCGTCTGCAGATGCGTGCCCAGCACATCGAAGCCCTGAGCGGCCGGCGCGTCGTCGGCATGCTCGAGCAGCGCAGCGGTGCATACGTCACCAAAGATGAAATGACTGTCACGATCACGGAAGTTCAGGTGTGCGGTACAAATTTCCGGGTTCACCATCAGCACGCGTCGGGCGGTGCCCGAGCGGATCATGTCGGCACCGGTCTGGATACCGAAGGCCGCCGAAGCACAGGCCACGTTCAGATCGAAACCGAACGCCCCGCCGCCCAGGTATTCCTGAACCTCGACGGCCAGCGCCGGATACGGCCGCGGCAGGTTGGAACAGGCCACGAGGATCGCATCGATCTCGTCGGCGCGCCGCCCGGCGTGTTTCAGACAGTCGTCGATCGCGGCCAGGGCCATCTCGCACTGGATCGAGGGCTCGTCGTCGCTGCGCGTTCGGATCTGCGGGTGCATGACATCCGGATCCAGAATGCCGGCCTTGTCCACCACATAGCGTGATTCGATACCCGAAGCCTTGGTGATGAATTCGGCGTTCGAGTGCGACAGGGGCGTTTTCTGCCCGGCGGCGATCTCGTCGGCGTGTGTTTCGTTGTAACGATCGACATAAGCGTTGAACGAGACCACAAGCTCTTCGTTGGAAATCGACTCGGGCGGGTTGTACAGCCCCGTGGCCGACAGTACGACTTGGTTCACCCTGATGCTCCTCGTTCGTCTAGTTCTTGTTCGCTGGCCATTCTGGCCCGGCCCTGTTCGGCCGACAATACCGTGCTTACGCGCTCATACCGCTTTCACGCAGCGCGTGGTCGATGAACGGTACGACATCCTGCTCGTGTCGAACCGACAGATGCGACCCGTCATACCACTGCATATGACACTCGTCCCAGTGACGCCAGAGCGCTGACGGCTGCTCGGGCGAGATCAGCTGATCGGCCGTGGCAGCAAAGATATAGCGTCGCTCTCGCGGGACCCGGCACGGCATGGCCAGCGGAGACACCGCGCCCAGGCGGGCATTGACCGAATCCACCGACAGGCCGCATGCCTCCAGATAATCCGCGTGCGCGGTGGGCAGATGCTGCCAGAGCGTGGCCGGTATATCGGTCATCGGGATACCGGCGATCACACAGGCCAAGTCCGGCTCGAAGCAGGACAGCAACGCCGCGTGATAGCCGCCCAACGAATAACCCAGCACGCCGATACGGGCCTGTGGATCCTGCTCGCGAATCCAGGCGATACAGCTGCGCAGATCGCACAAGGCCTGGGCCTGGGCATGCACCAGATCCCCCAACGGGCCGTCGAGGAATCGTCCGCCGGTCAGGGTCGTGACACGTCGCGGCCCGTGCAGCGGCAGAATCGGCATCATCAGATTCATGCCCATTTGATCATGGAGCTTGGGCACGTCGAACAACTGGAAATCGATCGCGCCGTGGCCCATGCGATAGCCGTGAATACAGATCAGCCAGGGCTGGCCGGCGCTCTTGTGGCTGCGTATCACACGGGCACGCATCAAGCGGTTGGCCTTGTGCTCGGCCCAGCGCCTGGCGCCGGGCCAGTGACTCTGCGGGACATAGGCCGAAGGCGCTGTCAGCCACTCGTACGACACCCCGGCCGTCCTGGCGGTCCTGATATGCGGTGCTTCACCAAAGACCGACGCGGCACCGTGCATCGCGGCTGGCCGCTCCAGCCAGCCATCGCGCGCGGCCAGATCGCCCCAGGCGCGCAGCTCGGCCACATCCTGCTCCACGGCCTTGCCGCGTGGCACCCGGGCACAGTTGACGAAGAAACCCAGCAAGGCGCCGTCACCGGCCACCTTGTTGATCAGCGCCAGTTTGCGGGTTGGCGGCTCGATGCCCGGCGGTACCGGATGCTGAACCCGCAGCGCCCAGCCCGCGATCAGATATGTCGCGATACCACCGGCCAGAAGAACGATGAAAACCGGCCAACCCACCCAATAGCCCACAACCAGTGCAAGCAATGCGCTCACCGGCCCGATCAGGGCCATGTGGTAGAGCAGCTGTCGATCGCCGGCGTACAGGAACTGCCCGGACCCGGTCGCGATGAGCACAACGCCCGGCACAGTGCCGATGATCGCGATCCACCAGGGCCCGGCCCAACAGCTAGCCAGCCAGACAAGACCCACGACGAGCACGATGATCGCCGACTTGAAGCGACGCGGCTGCCAGCGCATCGGTGACGGATCGGGTAGAGACTGCATCAACGAAGTACCAGGCCATAGATCAGGGACGCGATCACCGCAAGCATCAGCGTGGCCTCGCCGGCCCAGAGTGCCGGATGTCTGCGTTCGAACAGCCAGCTTGCACCCAAAGCGATCACGAACACCACCAGGCCCAGCTCGGTTGCCGTAACGATATCGTCCCAGCCGGCCGGATCCGTACCCGGCCCGGCATGACCCATGCCCGCCGCCAGACAAAGCACACCGCCGATCAGCGTGGCGATTAGAGCGAGCGCCGCGATGAGACGGTTGAACAGGCACAGATACAGTCAAACAGGCTCCCAGCCATTCGATGACAGCAACTGGCATAGTAGACGCAAATTTTTACCAGCGTCCACGATGTCCGATCACTACATGCAGCCGGCCGTCGTGTTTTCACACGGCAAGGAAAGCGGCCCGTGGGGCACCAAGATCACACGCCTGGCCGAAAGTGCCCGAACGCTCGGCTATCGCGTGACATCGATCGATTATCAAGGCGAGGATGATCCGCTCGCGCGCCTTGACACGCTGTTGGCCCACAACCCGCAGGGGACGCCGCTGGTGCTTGTCGGCTCGTCCATGGGCGGTTATGTCAGCGCGATGGCGGCCGGCCGGCTCCATACGGCTGCCCTGTTTCTCATGGCACCCGCTCTCTATATAGATGGCTACCCGGGTGATCCGGCCGCCGCCGGCCCGCATGACACCGAAGTCGTGCACGGCTGGGACGACGAGATTGTGCCGCTGGCTTCCAGCCTTGCCTTTGCCAAGCGTCGCCGGGCCCGACTGCATCTCGTGGCTGATGACCACCGGCTGGCCGAATCGCTGGACTTCATCGACAATGTCTTTCGTGCCCAGCTGCTGCGCGTACGCACGCCTGCCGATTAGCCGATGATCAGAACAGGCATGATCTTGCGTTCGTCGGTGCATGAACGTCGATGGCGCGCGATAAGACAAGCAATGGCGTATTGAGGGCCGACGTTGACCGAGCGTGACTCAGCTCAGGCGCTCGTTACCGAGGCCTCGTTTCCGCACCCCTGGCGACGATCGCACGGGCGGCCTCGCCCACCAGACCCGGGCCGCGATAGATGAGCCCGGTATAAAGCTGTACGGCCCGGGCGCCGGCGGCTATCTTGGCCGCGGCGTCGCCACCGCTCATGATCCCGCCCACGCCGATGATCGGGATATCGTCGCCCAGGCGTTCGTAAAGCGCGGCGATCACTCTGTTCGAGGCCTCGCGCACCGGGCGGCCGGAGACACCGCCGGCTTCATCGCGCCAGCGCGGTGCCAGACCGTCGCGTGTCGTCGTGGTGTTGGTTGCAATCACGCCGTCGATGGCGTGTCGGCGTAGCCGGGCTACGATGGCATCCAGCCCGGCCATATCCAGATCCGGGGCGATCTTGACCGCCAGCGGCACATAGCGCTTGCGTGTCTCTGAAAGCCGGTCGCGCTCGGCCACGATCGCCCCCAGCAGGCCGTCCAGCGCATCCCCGGCCTGCCAGTCGCGCAGCCCGGCGGTATTGGGTGACGAGATATTGATGGTCACGTAGTGCGCCTGGTCATAGACCATCGACAATGCCGTGGTGTAATCGCGGGCTGCGCGCTCGGGTGGCGTGGTCTTGTTCTTGCCGATATTGATACCGATCACCCCGCCGTAGCTCGCAGCGGCCACGTTCTTGACCAGCGCGGTTGCGCCGGCGTTGTTGAAGCCGAAGCGGTTCAGCAGCGCGCGCTGCTCCGGCAGGCGGAACAGCCGCGGGCGGTCATTGCCCGGCTGGGGAACCGGGGTGACCGTGCCGACCTCGATGAAGCCGAATCCCATGGCCGCCAGACCGTCGATATGGGCTGCGTTCTTGTCGAGCCCGGCCGCCAGGCCGACCGGATTGGCCAGCTCCAGCCCCATCACGCAGACCGGGGCGCCAGCCACGTGTGCCCCGTAGAGCGCGTGCGTCACCGCACGGGCTCGATCGGCCAGAGCCAGCGTACGCTCGTGAGCCCGCTCGGCATCCATGGCAAACAGCGCGGGGCGAAGCAACGAATACATAGACAACGGCGATCGGGAAAGCGGTGGCCCTATTGTGACGTTTCGCCCGGGCCAGCGCACGGCTGAATCCGAAGCCGCACAATGCGATAATGCACGGATGAACGTGCAAGCCATCCAACGCGATATCCCTGCCGGCGCGCGCCTGTCGGTCGCCCCCATGATGGCCTGGACGACGCCGGCACAGCGCTATTTCATGCGCCGGCTGACGCGCCATGCGCTGCTGTACACCGAAATGGTCACCACCAAGGCGCTGATTCACGGGGATACCGACCGATTTCTGCGGTTTCATCCCGACGAACATCCCATCGCCCTGCAGCTCGGCGGTTCCGAGCCCGGAGATATGGCCTATTGTGCCCGGCTGGCCGAACAGGCCGGGTTCGATGAGGTCAATATCAATGTCGGCTGCCCGTCGGATCGGGTCCAGAACGGTGCATTCGGGGCCTGCCTGATGGCCGAGCCAGCGCTGGTGGCCGATTGCGTGGCCGCGATGAAGGCCGCCGTGACTATCCCGGTCACCGTGAAGACACGAATCGGTATCGACGATCAGGACAGCTATGCGTTCCTGAGCGACTTCACGCGCCGGATCCACGCGGCCGGCGCCCAGCGCCTGATCGTGCATGCACGCAAGGCCTGGCTTTCAGGGTTGTCGCCCAAGGAAAACCGGGATATTCCGCCGCTGGACTACGCGCGTGTGCATCGTCTGGCCGCGGATTTTCCGGCCCTGCCCATGAGCATCAACGGCGGATTCGTGGATCTGGCCGCAAGCCAGGCGCAGCTGGATCACGTCGACGGCGTGATGATCGGACGCGAAGCCTACAAGAACCCGTACATCATGGCCGATGTCGATGCCCGGTTCTTCGACGCCGCCACGCCGCGCGTAACGCGCCATGAGGCCGTGGCAGCCATGCGCGGCTATATCGCGGATCACCTGGCTGCCGGTGGCGCGCTACGCGATATCACGCACCATATGCTCGGCCTGTTTCACGGCCAGCCGGGCGGGCGCCGCTGGCGTCGGATTCTCTCGGAACAGGGCAACCAGGCCGGCGCCGGGCTCGACGTGCTGGATGCAGCACTTGCGGCCGTCACACCGGAACAGAGCGCGGTGGCGGCCATCGGCTGACTCGCGCCGGCCCTCCAGAGGTCTCGAACATAGGCAACGCCGGCTGCCTGTCGCACAATACGCCCCGCTCATCCTTCAGGACAGACTCATGGTCATCTTTCATACCAACCTCGGCGATATCCATATCGAGGTCGACGAAACCAATGCCCCGATCACGGCCGAGAACTTTCTGGCCTATGTGCGCGACGGTTTCTATGACGGGCTGATCTTCCATCGCGTGATTGCCGGATTCGTGGTTCAGGGCGGCGGCTTCGATAGCGACTTCAACCAGAAACAGACACGCGCGCCGATCAAGAACGAATCCAGCAACGGGCTGGAAAATCGTCGCGGCGCGCTCTCGATGGCACGCACACAGGATCCGAACTCGGCCACTGCCCAGTTCTTCATCAATCTGGCCGACAACGAGCAGCTTGATGGCATGGGCGCCCGGCCCGGTTATGCCGTGTTTGCGCATGTCAGCCAGGGCATGGAGGTGGTCGATGCGATCGCTGCCAAGCCCACCGGCGCGGCCGGGCCGTTTCGCCAGGACGTGCCACAGGACACGGTCGTCATCGAATCGGCCGAAGTCCGATAGTCAGCGACAGCCCGTTGACTGAGTCGTCATCCAGACCCGAGTCCGTGCCCTGGCCGGATACCACGCATCTGCTGGCCGATGTGCACCTGACCGGTGACAACACGCCGGCTGCGCGCCAGCTGGCCGGCTATCTGGCCGGCCCGGCTCGTGGGGCCGCAGCGGTTTATATCCTGGGCGATCTCTTTGATGTCTGGGTGGGCGACGATGTCAGTTTCGATGCACACCGAGGCACCCTGGACGCTCTGGCTGGGCTGAGCGCTGCTCGTGTCCCGCTGTATTTCCAGCGCGGCAATCGTGATTTCGCCGTCGGCACGCGATTCTTCGCGCATACCGGCGCACGGCCTCTGGCTGATCCGGTGGTTCATCGGATCGCCGGCCAGCCCGTGCTTCTGGCCCACGGCGATATCTTCTGTAGCGATGATATCGCCCACCAGAAGTTTCGACGGCGCTACACCAACGCGATCTGGCGGGCGCGCATGCTCAGGATGCCGGCAGGACTGCGACGGTTCATCGCGCGCCAGGCCCGGGCCCGCTCGCAGGCCGGCAAGCAGCGCAAGGCCGCCGATATCATGGATGTGAATATCGAAACCGTAGCTCGTTGGGCCACGGATACGGAAACCTGTCGAATCGTTCATGGCCACGTCCACAAACCGGCCGATCATCGTCACGCCAACGTGCATCGACACGTGCTGGCCGACTGGCGCCCGGATCGGGCCGAAATCCTGACCCTCAGTCGGTCGGCCATCCGACGCCGCGCGCTTGACGACGACGGGCGCTTTGTCGGCGATACGGGGCAGGAAGAAGCGTGAGCGAATACGCGCCCTGGTGGGTCACTTCAAAGCACACGAAACAAAACAAGTGAAAAGACAGGGGCGACACGGTTCGGGCCAACCGAGCGCGTGCTCGTCCGGCGCCGTTCGCGCCCTGCGGTCATCGGCGTGAAGCCGCGGCTGATCGCCTGGCGCCGCTAGCGCCGGGAGCGGCTGGCGTCACGCTCGGTCAGCTCGTCGATCTCGGGCTCGGAGAATCGGGCTTCGCGGCGGGCATCGAGGTTGTATGGCCCCGGCGGGCCGCCGTTCATGTATTCGTCGAGCAGCTGGAAAAACATGGTATCCGGATCCAGCCCGCGCGGTTCGGCCAGATACCGGAACCAGCGCGTGCCGATCTCGACGTGGGGCACTTCCTCTTCCAGAATCTGCTCGAATATCGCCACGCTCTCTTGATCGCCCACCTGCTTGAGTTTTTCGATCATGCCGGGGGTGACATCCAGCCCCCGGGCTTCCAGCACGCGCGGCACCAGGGCCATGCGTACCATCGGGTCATGCGCGGTCTTGACCGCCATCTCCCAGAGGCCATCGTGGGCATCGAAATCACCGTAGGTGAAACCGAAATCCGCCAGGCGGGCGTTGAGCATGTCGAAGTGGCGTGATTCGTCGGCGGCCATCGACAGCCAGTCGGCGTAGTAGGCCGCGGGCATGCCGCGATAGCGATAGGCCGCATCGAGCCCCAGGTTGATCGCGTTGAACTCGATGTGAGCGATGGCATGGATCAGGGCAGCACGGCCTGTTTCCGAGCCCAGCCCGCGGCGTGCAACCCTGGACGGATGCACCAGAGCCGGCCGCTCGGGCCGGCCGGGCACCGGCACCGCCACGCCCTCGCCGCTTGATTCGGCCATGCCGCTGGAATCCGCGGCATGCAGGGCGCGTGCGGCCCGGCATTTCTCGCCCGGGTCACAAGTCATGAGCGCGGCGTGGATATCGGCCGGCTGCATCATCGACCCAGACCCCGAGCCAGATCGGCCTTGATGTCTTCGATATTCTCCAGCCCAACCGAGACACGCACGAGCCCTTCACGAATGCCGGCCCGCTCGCGATCGGCCGGCGAGATCCGGCTGTGCGTGGTG
>PBAO01000062.1 GCA_002715985.1 Lysobacterales bacterium
CGAGGTCGCCCTGTCCTATGCCATCGGCGTGGCCGAGCCGACCTCGATCTGGGTCGAGACCTTCGGCACCGGCAAGATCGATGACGAGAAGATGACCGATCTCATCCGCTCGCATTTCGACCTGCGGCCCTACGGCATCCTCACGATGCTGGATCTGCAGCGCCCGATCTACGGCCCCACGGCAGCCTACGGCCACTTTGGCCGCGAGGATCTGGATCTGCCCTGGGAGCGTACCGACAAGGCCGCCGCGCTGGCTGACGACGCCGGCATTCAGGCCGCTTAAACAGATTCTCGCGCGAATCGTTCGCGCGCGCCGTCCGGCGCCTGAAGCCGGTCGGCCATTTTTTTCGCTTTCAAAGACAGGAGGTCGACACATGAGTGCACCTGCCGAGAAGATGACCGAAGACTACAAGATTGCCGATATCAGCCTGGCTCCGTGGGGCCGGCGTGAAATCGACATCGCCGAGACCGAGATGCCCGGCCTGGTCGCCGTGCGCGAGGAGTTCGGCGCAGAACAGCCGCTCAAGGGCTGCCGGATCGCCGGTGCCCTGCACATGACCATTCAGACCGCCGTACTGATCGAGAGCCTGGAGGCGCTTGGCGCCGATATCCGCTGGGCTTCCTGCAACGTGTTCTCCACGCAGGATCATGCCGCCGCGGCCATCGCCGAGCGCGGTATCCCGGTTTTCGCCTTCAAGGGCGAGTCGGCCGAGGAATACTGGCAGTATATCCACGCCATCATGGACTGGTCGGATGGCGGTCTGCCCAACATGATTCTGGACGATGGCGGCGATGCCACGACGCTGGCCACCTTCGGGCCCAAGGCCACCGATGATCCGTCGCTGCTGGACAATCCCGGCTCGGACGAAGAGGCCGCACTGTTCAAGGTGATGAAGCAGCGCCTGGCCGAGCAGCCGAACTTCTACAAGGATCTGCAGAAGGCCATCAAGGGCGTGACCGAGGAAACGACCACCGGTGTGCATCGTCTGTATCACCTGGCCAAGACCGACGGTCTGACCTTCCCGGCGATCAACGTCAACGACTCGGTCACCAAGTCCAAGTTCGACAACCTCTACGGCTGTCGCGAGTCGCTGGTTGATGGCATCAAGCGCGCCACCGACGTGATGATCGCCGGCAAGGTCGCCATCGTGTGTGGCTACGGGGATGTCGGCAAGGGCAGCGTCGATTCGCTGCGCGGTCTGGGGGCCACGGTCTGCGTGACTGAAATCGACCCGATCAATGCCCTCCAGGCCGCCATGGAAGGCCTGCGTGTGGTGGATCTGGAAGACCCGGGCGTGGTCGAGCAGGCCGATATCTTCGTCACCGCCACCGGCAACTATCACGTGATCAACCACGATCACCTGAAGCGCATGCGCAACGAGGCGATCGTGTGCAACATCGGGCACTTCGATAACGAGATCGATGTGGCCTCGATGCGCAACTACGAGTGGGAAGAGATCAAGCCGCAGGTCGATCACATCACCTTCCCGGACGGCAAGAAGATCATCCTGCTGGCCGAAGGCCGCCTGGTGAACCTGGGCTGTGCCACCGGCCACCCCAGCTATGTCATGTCGAACTCGTTCACCAACCAGGTGCTGGCCCAGATCGAGCTCTGGAAGAACGGTGACAAGTACGAAAACGATGTCTACGTGCTGCCCAAGCATCTCGACGAAAAGGTCGCCGCGATGCATCTGGCACGGGTCAACGCCAAACTGACCCGCATGACGCCCGAGCAGGCCGAGTATCTCGGCGTCTCGGTCGACGGCCCGTACAAACCCGAGCACTATCGCTACTAAGCGATCGAGTCGCTCGACATCGAGCCCGGCCCGCGGCCCGCGTGGGCCGGGTTTTTTATGCCGATCCACAATGCGCGAATCCTGTCGCGCACGACCAAGGAGACCCCATGCGCGAGGATGTCTCACAAAACGATTTCTCGATCGAGCTGTTTCCGCCGAAGGGGCCCAAGGGGGCTGCCCGTCTGGAAGACGCGCTCACCGAGCTCGGCGCGCTGAATCCGGCCTTCTTTTCGGTGACGTTCGGCGCTGGCGGTACCACTCGCTCGGGCACCCTGGACACGGTCAAGACCGCCATGCGCGTGACCGGGCGCCCGGCGGCCCCCCATCTGTCGTGTATCGAGGGCACCCAAGACTCCATCGGCGAACTGCTCGACAATTACAAGGCGGCCGGGGTCGAGCGGATCGTCGCCCTTCGAGGCGATCTGCCCGACGGCATGGACAAGCCCGGCGTATTCAACTACGCCAACGAACTGGTGGCTTTCATCAAGGAGCGCCACGGCGATGATTTCCATCTGGAAGTCGGCGCCTATCCGGAATTCCATCCGACAGCCCCCTCGCCCGAGGCGGATATCGATAATTTCATCGGCAAGATACGCGCCGGGGCCGATTCGGCGATCACCCAGTATTTCTATAACGCCGATGCCTACTTCAACTTCGTTGACGAGGTCAGCGCCCGCGGGGTGGACGTGCCGATCGTGCCCGGCATCATGCCGATCACCGATTTTGACCAGGTCTCGCGCTTCTCGGCGATGTGCGGGGCCGATATTCCGCGCTGGGTGCGCCAGAAGATGGAAGGCTACGGCGACGACAAGGCATCGGTCCGGGCCTTCGGCCGCGAACTGGTCTACAACCTGTGCGAACAGCTTCTGGCCGGCGGCGCGCCGGGGCTGCATTTCTACGCGCTCAACAAGAGCCAACCCACCGCCACGCTCTGGCAGGATCTGAAACTGCCGACCGGCGAAAGCGATGCAGCCCAATCAGGTGTGAGCTAAAGCCTGTCTTTACCAGACAAGTCGTCGCAGCGGCGTGAAAACCGGGCACGACAAGGCCCGGCGCAGGCCATGCAGCGACATGTCTGATCACGACACGCGCGTTCCAGAACGACGAAACCCGGCATGGGCCGGGTTTCGACTCGACGGGCCGGGATCAGCGCGCCTCAGTCCTCGTTGAGCATATCGCGCAGCGCATCGTTATGCCGGGCCATCAGGTCGGCATAAACCCGTCGATCCTCGTCGCTCCACTCCACGAAGGCCTCGCCGATCCGCTCCAGACGACGTGCCCGCACCTCGACGGCTGCATCACGCCCGGCTTCGGTGATGGTCACGAAACCACCTCGACGGTCATCGGGGTTGTCATGCTTGTCGACCAGGCCGGCACTTTTCATCGCCGCGACCTGACGGGTGACCGTCGAGGCATCCAGATTGACCTGCTCGGCCAGCGCCCCCACCGATTGACGATCGTTGCGCTCCAGCAGGATCAGCAACAGATAGTGCGCGCGCTCCAACCCGTAATGGAACCGACGCCGTGCAGCTTCCAGCCGACGCACCAGGAAGGCCAATTCGTACTCGAGCGATTCCACCGACGGACAATTGGTCGGTAAATGGTTTCCAAGGCTCGGGTCTTGTTGCTCACTGCGACGTTGCATCGGTTCGCACTTCCGGGTTGAGATGGAATAACATTATGTTGCTGCAGTATACCGGAGTGGCATGGCGTGTTGGAGAACGCGATATTACTGCAGCATGCACCGACCCCGCCAGCGCATCAACACCTGCCACGGCGTGCGGCAAGCATTTAGGATAGTGGCGTGATTTTCGACGGATGATCCCATGCTGGGCGTATTTCTGGATGTCGGATCGGTTGGCGACGATCTCGACTGGCAGGCACTGAGTGCGGCGGCCGACGAGTGGCAGACCCACCACAACACACAGGCCGATGAGGTGGCCCCGCGGATCGCCCGGGCCGATATCGTGGTGACCAACAAGGTGGTCCTCGACAGGGCGATGATCGAAGGGGCCGCCCGGCTCAAGCTGATCTGTGTAGCGGCCACCGGCGTCAACAACGTCGATCTGGACGCCGCGGCCGCCCGCGACATCCCGGTGATCAACGTGACCGGCTATGCCACGCCCGCTGTTTCCCAGCATGTCCTGGCCGTCATGCTGGGCTTTGCCACGCGCTGGGCCGACTATCACCGCGACGTCATGGCCGGAGCCTGGCAGCGCTCGGAGTTCTTCTGTCGTCTGGATCATCCGATCGAGGAGCTGGCCGGCAAAACGCTGGTCATCGTCGGCCACGGCGAGCTCGGCGAGGCCGTGGCCCGACGCGCGGCCGCTTTCGATATGCAGGTCGTGGTCGCCGAGCGTCCCGGCGCCGCCGAGGTGCGGCCCGGCCGCGTGGCCTTCGACGAGGCCCTGCCCCGGGCCGACTACATGAGCCTGCACTGCCCGCTGACCGAGGCCACGCATCACCTGATCGACGCCGACGCGCTGTCTCGGATGAAGACCAGCGCGTACCTGATCAACACCGCACGCGGGCCGATCATCGACAGCCACGCCCTGATCACGGCACTGCGCACCGGCGAAATCGCCGGCGCGGCCGTGGACGTGCTGGATACCGAGCCACCGCGCAACGGGCATCCGCTGATCGATGCCGATCTGGACAACCTGATCATCACGCCACACACCGCCTGGGGGTCGCGTGCGGCCCGTCAGCGCATGCTCGACGGCGTGGCCGCCAATATCCGGGCTTTTCTCGACGGCGACGACAGCGGGCGGGTGAATTAGACGCTGTTGTGTACGGGCGCCGCGTCGGTGCCCGACACGCAACGACCCGTCGACAAAACAGCGCTTGGCGCGAATGCGTACGAAACGGCAACCGCTCCTAACGCTTCGACCAGATCAGTAGACGATTATCCCGAGGCATGATCTGACAGGCCGCCGGCACCAGCCCGGCGGCCCCGGCCAGGGCGTCGAGCGTCTGACGCGTGCGCAGCCCCATGGCCGGATCACGTGCCCGCAGCGCGGCATCAAAGCGTTGATTACCCGCTCCGGCCGTCTGCCGGGTATCGAAGAAAGGCCCGTACAGGCACAGATGCCCGCCCGCCTCCAGCACCGCCGCGCCGTGGTGAAACAATGCACGCACGCCCGTCATCGGCATGATGTGCGCGATGTTGGCCCCGAAGATCATCGTGTATTGCCCCGCAGGCCACGCTTGTCGCACGTCGAGTGTGATCGGCGCAGGTTGTGTCGTGATCGGCTCGCGGCTCAGGCGATCGCAAAGAGCGGCCATGCCCGCGGACGTCTCGCTCATCTGCCAGGCGATATCCGGGCGTCGTTCGGTGATATAGCGGGCGTGGACGCCTTGGCCGCTTCCGATCTCGAGAACGCGCGTGCCCGGCGAAAGCCAGGGCGAGAGCGCCTCGTATATCGGTGCGCGGTTGCGCACTGCCGCACGGGTATCGCCAATCTGTGAAGCCATGCTCTGCTCGTGCCGTGGTTGCAATGGCCTCGATTGTGACCAACGATCGGCGCCTGTGTCGCACAGCCCCCCGAATCGCCTGCCATGACCGATACCCGGTATATCGCCCATCTGACCGATTCACATCTACTGGCCGATCCCGACGCCTGTCTGCATGGGTGGGCGGTTGCCGAGGCCTTCAAACGGGTCTGGGCGGACATGCGCGCCTGCCTGCCGGCCCCGGATGCGCTCGTGCTGGGCGGGGACCTGGTCGATGATCGATCGCCGGCCGGTTATCGCTGGCTGGCCGACCAGCTGGCCGCGCTGGATTGCCCGGTGCTGGCTGTGGCCGGCAATCACGACGACCCCCATGCGATGACACAGCACTTGCGCGGCGCGCACGTGCACGGCGCGCTGTATCTCGGACCCTGGCGCCTGATCGGGCTGAACACCCAAGTGCCGGGGGCCGAGCACGGCCAGCTGCGCGAGCACGATCGCCAGCGCCTTGATACGGCATTGAAAGATTCAACGCGATATACCGTGGCCGTGATGCATCACCCGCCGATCGCCGTTGGCACGGCGTGGATCGATGCCATCGGCCTGGCCGATCGCACGGTCTTGGCCGACCAGGTGGCTGCCAGCGCCTCTTGTCGCGGTATTCTGGCCGGGCACGTCCATCAGGCGTTCACCGGCAGACTGGGCGATTGCCCGATCTGGACCACGCCCTCGACCATGCGCCAATTCCGGCCCGGGGCAACGACGTTCACCGAAGACAAGGCCGTCGCGCCGGGCTGGCGCTGGCTGGCATTACATGATGACGGAGGCGTGGAAACCGGCCTTCGACGGGTCGGCGATCCACGCCGTCGGATCGCGCTAAAAGCCTGACAGACAACGCGAAAGCCCCTTGATTCACATCTGTTGTGGATAACTCTGTGGGCAAGCGGTGGTTGACAGCGGTTTCGCGGCGTCATTCCAAGTGATTGCACAAAGCGGTGAATTTGTAACCAATCCGACACAGCATCGACAAATCAATCACTTAAAGCGATACCCCCTCGAACCGGCGCCAACGATCACAAAATTTTTTATCGCCTTGCTTGCATCAAAAAGTCGCTGTGCATAAGAAAAATCCGCTCGGCGGCGCCAGAACGGCCGTAATGACCGGCTGTTGACAGCACACGGGCGCGAGACGACCCCACGATCATCGGTACACTGAAGGCCATGCAGATATCCAACACACTTATCATCGCCGGGCATGATCCGAGCGGCGGCGCGGGCATTCAGGCCGATATCGAGGCCGTGGCGGCCGCCGGCGGGCACGCGGCCACGCTGGTGACTGCCCTGACCTGTCAGGACACTCACAACGTCTATGATGTTCGCATCACCGATACCGATTTCTTCGCCCGGTGCCTGTCGCGCCTGGAAGCCGACATGGCCTTCGCCGCGCTCAAGACCGGTGTCTTGGCCAGCATCGATCAGGTCGAGGCCGTTGCCGGCTTTTGTGAGCGGCATCCGACAGTGCCCGTGGTGATCGATCCGGTACTGATCGCCAGCGGCGGCGGCCGGCTGGCCGAGGATTCGGTGGGCAAGCGCCTGCGCGAGCGGCTCATCGACAAGGCCACGCTGATCACCCCGAACGCCCGCGAAGCGCGCGCGCTGTGCGATGGCCAGGATGATCTGGATCGATGTGGTCGCCAGCTGGCCGAGCGTGCCGGTCATGTGCTGATCACCGGCGGCGATACCGACGGCCCGAGCGTGATCAACCGCCTGTTCACGACCCAGGGCGAGATCGCGCGCTACGAATGGCCACGCCTGGATGGTGTCTTTCATGGCTCGGGCTGTACGCTGGCGGCCAGCATCGCGGCCCGGCTGGCGGCCGGCATGTCGCTGGAGGCCGCACTTTCCACGGCCCAGGCCGATGTTCACGAGATGCTTGCCAACGCGTTTTCAGCCGGTAGCGGCCAGGCGATCCCCGACCGGCTGTCCCGACAATGAGCCTGTCGCGCGGCATTTACGGCGTCTATGACCGCGGCGGGCTGGCCGATGATGCTCTGGCCCGGGTGTCGCTTGTTCTGGCCGAAGGTCTGGTCTGTCTGCAATATCGCGATAAACGCACCGAGGCGCCTGATCATCGGCTGATCGCCGATCTCCAGGCCCTGTGCCGGGCTCACGAGACGCCCTTCATCATCAACGACGACTGGCGCCTGGCCGCCGAGGTCGGGGCCGACGGCGTTCATCTGGGCCAGAGCGACGGCGATGTTGCCGAGGCCCGGGCAGCGCTGGGCCCGGCGGCAATCCTGGGGGTCAGCTGCCAGGATCGTATTGATCGCGCCCGGCAGGCACTGGCCGCCGGCGCTGATCACGTCAGCTTCGGCCGGTTCTTCGTCTCTACGACCAAGCCCGATGCCCCGCCGGCCGATCCCGCGGTTCTCGCCCGGGCGCGATCCCTGGGCGTGCCGATCGTGGCCATCGGCGGGATCGATGCCGACAACGCCGCCCGCCTGGTCGCCGCCGGCGCTGATCTCGTGGCGGTCTCACGGGCCCTGTTCGCCCGCGCCGACGGGCCGGCCACCGCCGGCCGGCTGCGTGCGCTGTTCGATCAGCCGGCGCAATGACCGCGGGCGCTGTGAGCCCGGGCAGACGGGCCGGGCGCGGCCCGCTTTGACGCCGGACTCGTACGAAACGCCAACAGCGCCTAAAATCACGGGCCTGCACGTCATTCGGAGTCTCCCATGAGCCAGCCCCACGCACGCCCCGGCCCGAAATCGAACGAGTGGTTCGAACGCGCTCAGAAGTTCACCCCGGGCGGGGTCAACTCACCCGCCCGTGCCTTCAACGGCGTGGGCGGCGGCGCGCCGGCGTTCATCGACCATGCCGCCGGCGCCTGGATCACCGACGTGGACGGCAACGACTACGTCGACTATGTCGGCTCCTTCGGGCCCATGATTCTGGGTCATGCCGACCCGCGCGTGGTCGAGGCAGTCCAGACCCAGGCAGCCAAGGGGTTGTCGTTCGGTGCCCCCACGGGCCTGGAGGTCCAGCTGGCCGAACTGATCACCGAGATGGTGGCCTCGATCGAGTCGGTGCGCATGGTCAACTCCGGCACCGAGGCCGCGATGACCGCGGTACGTCTGTCGCGTGGCTATACCGGGCGCAAGAAGATTCTGAAGTTCGCCGGCAACTATCACGGCCATGTCGATGCGCTGCTGGTCAATGCCGGATCAGGGGCGCTCACCCTCGGTATTCCGGGCTCGCCGGGCGTGCCGGAATCGGTCGTGGCCGATACGCTGGTCGCCACCTACAACGATCTGGATTCAGCCCGCCAGGCCTTCGAGCAGCACGGCGACGATATCGCCTGTGTGATGGTCGAGCCGGTGGCCGGCAACATGAACTGCGTGCCGCCGGTCGACGGGTTTCTCGAAGGCCTGCGCACGCTGTGCACCGATCACGGCGCCCTGCTGGTCTTCGATGAGGTGATGACCGGCTTTCGCGTCCATCCCGGCTGTGCCCAGGCTCATTTCGGTGTCACCCCGGACGTCACGGCTCTGGGCAAGATCGTGGGCGGCGGCATGCCGGTCGGTGCGGTCGGCGGGCCGGCCGAGGTGATGAAGACTCTGGCCCCGACCGGCCCGGTGTACCAGGCCGGCACGCTTTCGGGTCATCCGCTGGGCATGGCCGCCGGTATCGCCACCCTCGAACAGATTCGCGGCGGCGCCGTGCATCAGGCGATCGAGCCGCAGCTCGACAAACTGCTGGCCGGGCTCAACGAGCGCGCGCAACAACACGGCGTGCCGTTTCTGACCCAGTCTGCGGGCGCCATGTTCGGCATGTTCTTCACCGAGGCCGAAACGATCACCCGCTTCGACGAGGTCGCCGCCTGTGATCTGGATGCGTTCTCGCGTTTCTTTCATGGTCTGCTGGACAACGGCGTGTATCTCGCCCCGGCGGCCTTCGAGGCGGCCTTCATCTCGCGCGCACACGACGACGCCGCAATTCAAGCCACGCTGGAGGCCGCCGACAAGGCGTTTGCCGCAGTGGCCGCCGGCTGAGCGCCCGGGCATTCACGCATAAGCACGATGCGCTCTAGGGCCTGATGGCGGCTTTTCTGGCCTGGGTGGCGGCGCACCCGGTGATCGCTATTTCGGTGGTCTTTGCCGTGGCCCTGGCGGAGTCGCTGTTTCTGATCGGCCTGCTGGTGCCGGGCGCGATCTTCATGTTCGCTTTCGGCGCGCTCGCCGGCGCGCACTCGTTGTCGGCACCGGCCGTGTTCGCGGCCGGTATCGCGGGCACCCTGCTGGGCGACGCGGCCAGCTATGCCCTGGGCCGGCGCTATCAAGGCCGCCTGGGCGCCCTGCCCGGGCTTTGGCGCGTGCCCGGAGGCGTGGCTCGCGGCGAAGCCTTTTTCGCCCGTCACGGCGGCAAGGGCATCATCCTCGGCCGGCTGATCGGTGCGCTGCGTCCGGTCATGCCCACGATTGCCGGGGCCGCCGGGCTTTCGCCCCGGCGCTTTGTCGTCATGGACGTGATCGCCACTCTGCTGTGGGCCATGCTCTATATCGCGCCCGGCCTGTTCTTTGGCGCTTCGATGGATATCGCGGCCCAATTGGCCACGCGACTGCTGATCGTCGCGCTCGTGGCCGCCTTTCTGGTGTGGGCGATCACGTCGGCGGCACGTTTTCTCATTGTGAGCGGCCGGGCGATCGGGCGGCGCCATGCCGATCATCTCATGGCCTGGAGTGCCGCCCATCGCCGCCTGGGCCTGCTCGGCCCGGCACTGGCCGACCCGCGCCAGCCTGAACTGCCCGCGCTCGGCGTGGCGGCGGGCCTGGTCGGCCTGGCCAGTGGCCTGGGGTACGGGCTGATCTGGTATGGCCGGCCCGGCGCGGCCGACGGGCAGTATCCGGCACGACTGGATGCCCTGATCTATTGGCTTTTGCATGAGCTGCAAAACACGCATGTCGATATGATCGCCCGCGTGCTGGCCCAGCTGGGCACGCCGATCATCTATCTACCCTTTGCGCTGGCCGTGGCCGGGCTGTTGCTGTGGCGTGGCAACTGGCGGGCGGGGGCCCACTGGATCGCGGCGATCATCTTGTCGGCACTCGTGACACTGGTCCTGGTCCATACGTTCGATGTGCCCCGCCCCGTCGTGTTGCACGGGGCCCTGACCGATAACGGGCTCTGGCGTACCGGCGGTGGACCCGAGCTGTTCCTGGTGGCCGTCATCTATGGCCTGGCCGGTGCCATGGTCGCGATACGTGCCAGCGAGGGGCTGCGAGCGTGGCTTCATTCGGCCACCATCGCACTCGTGGTGCTGATCGCGTTATCGCGGCTGTATCTGGGCCTGGCCTGGGCCAGCGATCTGCTCATCACGCTGGTCGCCGCCTTTGTCTGGCTCAACCTGTTGCTGCTGGGCTATCGCCGCCAACGCCCGCGGCCGATCGCGTCAATGCCGCTGACCGCGCTGTTTCTGGCCTGTCTGGGGGTGGCCACTGTGCTGGCGCCGAGCCCGGCGAGCCCCTTGTCAACACTGGGCCGAACACTGTCCGATACACCCGCGCCGGCGGTGCTGGCCGATTGGGCCGGCCATGGTTATGCGCGTCTGCCGGCGCGTATCGATACGCTACAGGGCCGGCCGGGTCCGTTGATCAACGTACAGGTTCAGGCCAGTCGCGCCGGACTCGTGGCCGGCATGATTCGCGCCGGCTGGCAGGTGGCACCGCCGCTGAGCATCACGCGCGCCCTGCATATGCTTGTGCCGGAGACGCCCGTGGCGGCCCTCGCCGTCTGGCCGACCCTGCATGCCGGCCATGTCCCGGCGATGGTGTTCGTGCACGACAGCCAGACACCGGGCCAGCGCTGGGTGTTGCGTTTCTGGGCCAGTGGCCATATCGGCGCCGATCGACGCCAGCCCATCTGGCTGGGCACGATCGATCGCCAATCGCGTCATGAGGATCTGCGCCTGATGGTCACCGCCCGTGACCAGGCCGGCTATGATCGTGCCGGGCTGTATCTGGCGAGACAGCTTGCCGCGCAGGGCATCGCCATCCACTGGCCGGATGCCTCCGGCCGTGGGCCCCTGCTGTTCAGCCTGGATGCCCCGGACACACCCGGTACGAAGGCCTACGCGCCGATGCTAAAGTAGCGCCCCCGCGAAGCGCGGCCCCCGATCCATCTTCTTCCTAGAGCCTGTCGTTGCATCATGGCCAAGCCGGACAAACGAAAGACCACCAAACTCAAGCAACCGGGTTTTTTCACCCGGATGCGGGCCAGCCTGAACAAGGGCGATTCATGGCTGACCTACGACCTGCGCAACCTGCTGCCGGGCGAGACCGTCGATCAGGACGCGCTCGATGAACTGGAAACACAGCTGCTGCTCTCCGATGTCGGCGTGGATGCAACGGCACAGGTCATGGGGCGGCTTCAAACGCTCTACGACGGCGGGCGTCTGCGCACGTCCAAGGACCTGGGCAAATCCCTGCGCGAGCATCTCGGCAATATTCTGGCGCCCTGCGAAGAGCCGCTGGAAATCCCCGACGATACCCGCCCCTACGTGATCCTGATGGTCGGCGTGAACGGCGTGGGCAAGACCACCACCATCGGCAAGCTGGCCAAGAAACTCCAGGACGCCAAGCTGTCGGTGATGCTGGCCGCCGGCGACACCTTCCGCGCGGCCGCCGTCGAGCAGCTTCAGGGCTGGGGCGATCGCAACAACGTGCCGGTCGTGTCTCAGGGCAGCGGCGCAGACTCGGCCTCGGTGGCCTACGATGCCTACTCGCGCGCCAAGGCCCGCGATATCG
This sequence comes from Lysobacterales bacterium, assembly GCA_002715985.1. Lineage (GTDB taxonomy): Bacteria > Pseudomonadota > Gammaproteobacteria > Nevskiales > Salinisphaeraceae > Salinisphaera. The sequence goes on from PBAO01000062.1 coordinate 12,047, forward strand.
ATGTGCTCATCGTGGACACGGCCGGACGCCTGCACACCCAGAATCACCTGATGGACGAGCTGAAGAAGATCAAGCGCGTGCTGGGCAAGCAGGACGAAGCCACACCGCACGAGATCATGCTTGTCGTCGATGCCACCACCGGTGGCAATGCCCTGCAGCAGGCCGTGGCCTTCAACGAAGCGGTGGGTTTGACCGGCATCACCGTGACCAAGCTCGACGGCAGCGCCTCGGGCGGCATCGTGTTCGCCATCTGCCAGAAACTGCGGATTCCCCTGCGTTTCATCGGTGTCGGCGAAAAGACCGAGGATCTGGGCGTCTTCGAAGCCGAGCATTTTCTTGACGCCCTGTTCAAACGCTGACCGAATGTCGCGCTCGATGCGCCCCAAGCAAGCCCTGCGGGGCGGCGCTGCGCCCTTCGTCGCATAGGCTGGCACGAGGGATACTGTTAGCGTCCGGGGTATCCTGCTCTTCGACGGTGGCGCGTGTTCGAACGACGCAATCGACAGACGGCGCCCAAACACGGCGACCGCGCTTCGGATCTGCTCGTGGTCGACACGAGTGGTGGTTCTGAACGGCTGCTGGCATGTTTAGAACCGATACCGGACGGCGGTGAGGTTCGGCTCGTCACCCCTGTGGCGGCGGCCCGCGACGTGGCGGGTGCCGCAGCGGTGCTCGTCGTCCATCCCTCGCTCGATATACTGGATGCGTTGGCCCCGGCGGTCGCGAAGGCACGCTTGAAGCGCGACGACGGCTATCCGGTGCTGATCGCCGGTCTCACCCCCGAACGCTTGACCGAGGGCGGCGAATGGCTGACTCGCCATGCGGCCGCCGATACGCTGGCCGGGGTTCGTCTGATCGTGAACGCCGATCCGCTGGCGATCGCACGTGAAACGTCTGAACGGCTGGCACCGTTTTTCGGGCCCACCACGATCGCCATGCCGGTTTCGACCGAGGTCGAAACACTGCGCTACAAGCATTTCTACAGCATCAGTCCGGATATTCGTCGTCTGTTGCAACAAATCGCCGAGATGGCTGCCAACCAGGTCACGCGCCTGTATCTGCTCGGCGGGCCGGGCACCGGCAAGACATCGCTGGCCTATTACTATTACCTGGCGCGCCAGCAAGGCAAGTTCGTCACCGTGAATCTGTCGGCCGAAAGCTCGGGCGACAAGACCGCGATGAAGTCCCTGCTTTGTGGCCATGTGGCCGGTGCATTCGTAAACGCCAGCAATCGCAGCGGCGCGTTCACCCACGCACGCGACGGCGTCTGTTTTCTCGACGAATCCCACGGTGTTAACGGCGAGGTCATGGAAGTGCTGATGGAAGCACTCGATTCCAATCAGTATCTCCCGCTCGGCGCCTCGGCCAAGCGCCCGCTGGAGTGTGCGGTCGTATTTGCTTCCAATAGAACGTGGCCACAACTCGTCAGCCAACTCAACCCCGACGAACACGCCCGTATCGGTGCGATCATCCTGACGTTATCCGATTTGCAGCAACGCCCGGAGGATATGATGGCCGTGGCTGCCGATACGATGGCTCGACTGGCTGCTCGGGTGACGACCTGGACAGCACCGTCGGGCTTCAGTGCCGATGCCTGGCAGGCCTTGGCACAGGCCAGGTGGCACGGCAACAACCGTTCCTTGATTCGGGTCATCGAAACAGCGTTCGTGGCAAGTGCCAGCAACCGAGACGCGCAGATCACGCTGGCTGCCGTCGATCATGCGATGACGCTATGGGAGCCGGCCGACAGCACGCAACATACGCTTTATATCCACGCGGACCGATCCGGGCTGGACACCGGTCGTGTCGCCGAGTGATATGAAGCGCTCAGGGGGGGGGCTCATTGTTGCGACGACGCATAGCACGTCGCCCGATCAGCACAGAATAGCCGGCTTCGGTCGTAATCCACGTGTTCCAGTACAACGCTTGGTGCGGCCAGCGACAGGCCAAGCGCGTTCAGCAATGGGTCCACCACATTATCGAATACCGGCGCCAGAACCGTGGCCAGCGTGCTGGTGATGGCCGGGACAACGCTGTCGAGCACACCGGACAAGAGACTCGTTACCAGATCACCGACGCTGTCGGTCAGGCCCCCAACGACACATCCCAGCAGGCCGCTGCAGTCGTCTCTGACTTGCAACAACTCCGCGCGTAACGGCAGCTCCCCCAGATCGCGCAGCAGGTTCGATATCTCGACATCATCCGATATCGGGAATGTCTGAGGCAGCTCACTCGGCTGCCTGAACGAGACCGTGGGCAGGCCACGACCGCCGAACGACTCGAATGGACGCTGTCCGCCAAGCTGCAGGCCATCGCCATCGCTTTCGTTGATCAATGAAATGACCTCGATGCCCGATGCGCTCACGGCCAGACGATCCGTCGTTTCGATCTCGCCATCCGAACCGAGCGATCCGATCGCTAGTGAAGCCAGTGCGGTACGGCCGCTGATCGATACACGATAGTTCGGATTCCGGGGTCCCGGACATTCGATGGATTCGAGCGCGGCACGGCCGCTGGCGGCCTTGATCACCAAGGGCACCTGAAGACTCAGCAGCTCACCGAGCGCCGGAAGATCGAGCGAAAGCGCCAACTTGAGTTCGAGCGCCACCTGGGCCGAACGTGCCTCGGTGTAGTAGTGGCCGCTTGCATTCTTCCCCGCCGGCCCGATGGCGAGTACGGCCGGCTGGAGAATGGCCAGCCGGGCCTCGACTATCCTGTCGTTGCCGACGCCCGTGTCGGAGCCGGTCAGCCCCGAGAGCAGGCCAACATCCAGTGTCACGGGGGAGGTGCGATTCTGGGCCGTCAGCTGGGCCAGGGTATTAACGACACTGCCAACTTGAACGGACACGTCACGCCCGACCGGGCCAGCCAGCGAAAGCACATCGGATAGCGGCCTATCGCCCACGGCATCACGGATACGTCTCGTGGCTCCGGCGGCCAACCCGCTCACCGCGTCACTGAGGTTGCTCAGGACATCGTTGATGGTGATGTCGGCGAGCTGCTCGGGGGTGATGAGATCGGTCTGAAGATTGAGTAAATCGCCAAGCGTAATCGTATCGGACAGCAGACTGCCCTGATCGGCGATACCGACATCAAGCCCGACAAGACGCCCGAGCAGTGCGTTCTGATCCACCTTGGCAAGCGTGGTGCCAAAACGAATCTGCGCCGTGGCTTGACTGACCGCACCGGCCGATGCCTGCAACGTCGTTACGTCGTCGCCGAACAACGAAAACAGCGGGCGATAGCTTGAATCCGATAACGTGAGACGCACGGCATTGGGCTTGTCGTCGTTCGTGTCAACGGCTTCGACGAAACCGCGGCGGCTGGTTTGCTGGTCGGTGGTTACGCTGCCGCGATCCAGCCGCTGAATTCGTGGCGATGATCCGTCTGAAGCCATCGAATAGTTGGTCTGCACGACGGCCCGGGCCGCATCGCGTGCTTGTTGCTCCAGCCGCTGTGGCGTGTCGTCCGCTTCTGAAACACGACAGCCGCTTGCGGCACCTGCTGCGCTCAATGCGGCCAAGCGCGCAGTGCTTTCGAGCTTTTGCTGGGCCGCATACAGGCGCCCTGCATCAACCACCAATGCCAGCACCGCCACGAGCCCGAGGAGGAATACCGCCGTCATGATGGCTATCGACCCGCGTTGCCTGCCGGGCTGTTTCAACGGCGCGCCTCTATGCGTCAGGCGCGAGTGCAGCGTTCTCATCGCGCACGGGCCGCACGCTAGCGCGCCCCACCCCCACCACCACTAGTGCCACCGCCACCGGGGGCGAATGTCTGCTCCTGAAAGAGACGCGGTATCTCTTGATCGAAACTCTCGAGATAACGCTCGTAGACACGCACTGCGACATCATCGAGCATCGGCGTCGGCGCCGCGCCGTGGGTGCCGGCGGCCTGCATCTCAAGCGCCGCACTCACCGTCGGCCCGACGCTTGTCACCGTGTTTGGATCGATCGTGGTACGGGCCCGGGCCGAGGTGACACCGGTGGCACTACAAGCCCCAGCCGCCATCAGAACGGCCACCACCTGAATTCGACAATATTTCATGATCCATTCAGCTCCCGGGTCGAAAACGGCACCGCGTTGCTCGTGCCGTCGTAACTCGTCAGATTTTCGAATGCGTTGTCCTGGCGCGCCGGCTTTGTGGGCTGATCCGGAGCGGTTCCGGGATTGGCCGCAATCGGTTCGTTCGGTTCCTCCGCGCGATCGCTCTGCAGCCGATCGGTCGCCCCGGGTTTGCCCGAAGACGGCTCGATCCCGGCCAGCTGGTTTTTTGTCCCGGGCACTTCGCCAGATTGTGTCTCGACGGGCTCGTTCGGTGCCGACCGTGCCTTGTTCATGGCATGCGCCTGACTCTTCAGGCTTTCGAAGCGCTCGGGCGACATCCCGGCCTGTTTCGCCACCTGGGCCGCCTTGGTGTGGTTCTCTGTCACCAGCAGCACTAGAACGTAGTTGTTTGTCGCGAGCTGGCTGTTCTCCTCGAGCTGGTAGGCGGTTGCGATTTCGGTACGTGCTTGCGCGACATGGCCGGCCAATAATTCGGCGTAGCCCAGATCGTTACGCATGGCCGAATTCGTGGGCGCGCGGGCAACGGCCTGTCGCAGATACGCCAACGACTGATCGGGCGCACGGTCGGCCTCGATGAGCCCCAGGCCGTGATAGGCCTCGGCGGCATAGCGCGAATCCAGCAGCTCGCGATATATGGTCTCGGCTTTCTGCGTCTTTCCCATGCGCCGCAGGATCTCGGCATCGAGCGCCGATAATTGCTGGGTATGGCCGAACTCGGCCTGGCGCTGCTCCAGATGCGCATGCGCGGCATAAAGCTTGTCCTGGCGGATGAGCTGTTCGATCAGATCCGTGTAGAGTTCGGCGTTCTGCTCGTTGCCACGCGCCGAGTCGACCAGATAACGATCCGTATCCGGCCCGCGGTCCCTCGTGGCACAGCCGGCGGCCAGCGAGAGCCAGGCCATCCCGCACGCCAGATACATCGGCCCGGTTTTCAATCGCCCTTGGCTCATAACCCCCCCAGCGAGCGGCTGATCGACACGAATGCCGGGCCCACGATGAAAATCAGAAGCGGCGGGAAAAAACAGGTCACCAGAACCACGGTCATTTTCCCCGACAATATATTGACCTGCTCGCGCGTCGCCATAGTCCGTTTGGCGTGCATCGTGTCCAGCGCTTCCGTCAGCGGCGCTCTGACCTCCCCGCCATATCGCTCGACCTGGCGCAGAATGCCGAGAACCAGTTCGAGATCGTCGATGGCAAGATCCTTGCCCGTCTCGCGCAGTAGCGCATCGGCCTCGGCCCCTGCCTGAATCTGTCGAACGATCGGGTCTAGCTCGTCAACGAGCGTTTTCATCGTTGCGCGCCCCTCGCGGACCAGGCTGGTCAGGGCCTGGCGCATGTTCAGACCGGCATCGAACAGCAGAATCAGCAGATTGATGAACAGGGGCACATCCTTTTCTATCTGCTGGCGCCGGGCCGCGGCCCGGCGGCGCAGTAAATAGCGCGGCAACAGAAGCGAGCCGATCAGAACCCCCACGATCAACAATATCTGCATGGATCCGCGGCCGGGCCATATCAGTACAGCAATGCCCAGAGCGACGGCCCCGAGCGGCAGACTGATCTGCAACAGATAGAAACCGGCGCGAGCACGCGCACCGCGTAGACCGGCCTGTATCAGCAGGCGACGTGTCTCCTCGGCATCGCCGATCACGCGATCAAAGGCGGCCCCGCGACTTGCCAGTGCCTGTGCCCAGCCCCGATCCCGAATCGCACTGCGAGATCGCCCATGCGTGGCCCCCAGATATCGCTCGGCCTGGCGCCGGTGATCCAGCCGCCGAGCGGCCAGCCACAACACCACGCCGAAACCCATCAGCACGAGCGAGACCGCCAGCGGATACAGCAGCCCGCTATTCATGCCTCCGGCTCCTTCAGACCGGCCATCATTCGCCAGATGATGAATAAACCGAGTAGCTCGAGCAGCACGGCAAGCACCGCCGCCAGCTGGCCGCCGGTGCTTGTCAGCATATCCGCGTAATACCCGGGATTCTGGATATAGAAGAAGCCGGTGATGGCCAGCGGGATGGCCGCCACCACATAGGCAGAGAAACGGGTCTCGCCGGTCAGCGCCTTGAGCTCGGCGCTCGCGGCCTCGCGCTGACGAATGGTATCGATCAAGGTCGCCATGATCTGGCGCATGGAGCCACCATACTGACGATTCACCGTTGCGCTCAGCGCCAGAATATCCAGTGCCTTGAGCTCGTAGAGCCGTGCTGTGCCGGCCAGGCTCGTCTCCAGATCACCGCCGAGCTCGACCTGACGCGTCACGCTGAGAAACACGTCCCGGATCGGGGCATCGGATTCCAGGGCCGCGGCATACATGGCCTCCTCGAAGCTGTTGCCGGCCGTCAACGCACGCAGCATATAGCCCAGAAACTGCGGCAACTGTTGATTGAGTCGATGCCGCAAGCGGTTTTGCAGATGACGCAGCACCAGCGGTACGAGGCCCAGCCCGATCAGTGCCAGCCCCACCCCGGCCCATCCGAGGAGTGTCGTCAGTCCGACAGCCAATAAGACGCCCGCCGCCACACCACCACGCACGCGAGACGTCGAAACCTGGTGATAACCGGCCGAGGCCAGCGCGCGACGCAGACCGAACGTGAGCCGCTCGGTGCGGGGCGCTTCGCCGGCGCGTGCGCCGGCCTCGCCCCGCACCGAGCGGATCCGTGCACGCGCGTTCAGGCGTGTCTGTCGTTGTCGCGTGTTGGCCAGTGCCAGGGCGCCGAGACTCGCCGCCAGCAAGCACAGGACAAGACTGAGCCAAAGCAGTGTCATACCCCCTCCGTAGGCTGCACGTGCTCGTCGGTCTCTGGATCGTGTTCATAGATCACGCCCAGATCGATTTCACCACCGTGTACCTCACCGACGCGTTGAATCGAGCGGACCCGGCGTCGCCCGCTGGCATGGCGCGAGACATGGACGATCAGATCGAGAGCCGCCGCGATCTGATGCAGAAACGTGGTTTCCTGGCCGGCAAACCCGGCGAAACCGGCCAGCAACTGCAGGCGATGAATCGCATCGCGTGGCGAGTTCGCATGCAATGTGGTCATGGAACCGTCATGCCCGGTGTTCATGGCCTGGAGCATATCCAGCACCTCATCGCCGCGCACCTCGCCCACGATGATGCGATCGGGACGCATACGAAGCGCGTTGCGCACGAGATCGCGCGCCGAGACCGCGCGTTCGCCTTCCAGATTCGGAGGACGCGTCTCCAGACGCACCACGTGCTCATGCACCAGACGCAACTCGGCGGCGTCCTCGATCGTGATGACACGCTCCCCGGCCTCGGTCCACTGGCTGATCATGTTCAAGAATGTCGTTTTGCCCGACCCGGTTCCACCGATGACCAGAATATTGGCGCGTGAGGCGACCTGATCTCTCAGAAAGTCGGCCTGGCTGGGTGAAAGCGTGTTGGCAGCGATCAGCTCGTCGACGGTCAGCGCATGTTTCTTGAATTTCCGAATCGACAGGCAGGGCCCGTCGAGCGCCAACGGCGGGATGATCGCGTTGACGCGGCTGCCGTCCGGCAGGCGTGCATCGACCATGGGCGTCGACTCGTCGAGCCGTCGGCCCAACGGCGCCAGTATGCGTTGTGCCACGCGCAGAATATGGGCGTTGCTGGCAAATCGAACGGATTCGGATACCAACCGGCCGTTTCGTTCGGTATACACACGCCGCGGGCCGTTGACCACGATATCGTCGACATCATCATCGGCGATCAATGGCTCGAGCGGACCGAAGCCCACCATCTCGTTGAGCACATCGTCGGCCAAGTCGACGATCTCGAGCTGATTGATCGGCAATCGCTGCAGGCGTGCATACTCGCTGGCCTCACGCCGCACCAGCTCGCGCGACTTGGCGATTGGCCGGTCCTCGAGTTTGATATCGCGATCTTCGAGCAGTCGGATCAAGTGCAGATGCAGAGCCGCCTTGAGCTCTTGATAACGATCGGTCAGACGAAAGGCGTGTTGTTCCGACATCAGCGCCCCTTGAGTGCCAGCCATGCCCGACGCAACCGCCCGGCCGCCCCGCGACCGGCGACACCGTTGCCCGATTGCCCGCTCAAGGACCGGGCGATCTGTTCGGCCGCACCGATGAACGATTCGGTCGCGGAGGAGCGCTCAAGCACCCGCCCGGCATCCATCGCCTGCTGTCGCGTACTGAGCCGGTCGCTCAGATTGGCCACCACGGGCCGTGACAGCAGTTCTTCCAGGCGTGCCGCATCCAGACCTTGTCGATCCATCTGCCGGGTCACAATCAACCCCGCGTCATGGCGCGCCGCGCCGTGTGACTGCAGGCGGCTCATAAGCGCCGCGGTATGGCGCACTTGCACAACCGACGTATCCAGACAGAGGAGACATTGTGTCGCGCCCGCCTCCAGCTCTGTTACCACCGATTCCTGGACGCCGCTGTCCATGACCACGAGCACCTGATCGACCAGACCGCGGGCCTTGTCGACGAGCGCTGGCAACCGTGACCACAAGTTATCCGCCTCGACGACTGCTTCCCGCTCGGCGTTCGCCAGATAGAACACGCCGCGTCCCAGGCTGGGAAAGGCGCTGTCGATCAGGGTGTCGTCACAGCGCTCGACATCCGCCAGCGCATCGCGCAGAAAGAAATCCGGCTTTTGGCCAAACAGAATCGACAACGTCCCGGCCGGCACGCTGGCATCGATCAACAACACGCGCTGGCCGGTATCGTCGGGGCCGAATCTCCCGGCCAGCGCCAGTGCCACGTGTGCGGCGAAAAAAACCGTATCGGCGCTCGTGCGGGCCGACAGGAACAGACAGGCCGAGCCACGCCCCCGCGACATGGCCGGCTGCTCTCGTGCCGGCGCCCGGGCACGCTCTGCGGCGTGTGCAAAGCGCTGCAAGACATCGGACAAGCGTGCATCGTCACTGCCGCGCACAAGAAAATCTTCGGCCCCGGCACGCACGACCGGCAGCACCACGCCGCCGGCATCGGTATCGCCGACAGCAACGATCGGCAACGCAGGGTGCGTTTCGGCGACGGCCTGGATGATATCCGTGCCCAGTTCGAGCGCCTCGGCATGAACCCGGATGACCACCACACTGCCGGCCGGCAGATCGTCGATCGCGGCGAGCAGAGCGCCACGGCTTTCGCCGGCCCCCAGCTCGACTTCGCCATGACAGCCCACGACCCCAGCCAGCCACTCGGCCCACTGACGATCGGCTAGACACAAGAGCACTCGCATCGCCATGCGCTATCTGGAGAAGCCGGTTCGACTGCCGGTATCGAAGTCACCGGCCTCGTCCAGGAACAGCTTGGCGCTGCTCGGATCATAGTGCTTGTACTTTTCCCCCGGCAGATCAACCTTCGTGCCGCGCTCCAGCGGCGTCACCAGATGCGGGGTCACGATCATGATCAGCTCGCGATTCCGTCGCTCATAGCGTGTCGAGCGAAAAAAAGCGCCGAGCACGGGCAACTCGCCGAGCCAGGGCACCTTGTCGACGTTCGCCATCATGTTGCGATCCACAAGGCCTGAAATGATGAACGATTGGCCATCGCCCAGCTCCACCGTGGTATCAGTCCGGCGTTTGCGCAGCCCCGGAACCTGCACGCCGTTGAGCGTGACCGCGCTGGAAAAATCGAGCTCGCTGACGCTGGGGGCCAGTTTGAGCACGATTCTGTCCGGCGAAAGCACGGTCGGCGTCAGTGTCAGTTGAATACCGAACTGTTTGAACTCGATGGTGATCGCCGAGTTGCCACCGATACCGCCGCCGCCCTGAGCGACCGGAACCGGAAACTCGCCCCCCGCGAGAAACGTCGCGGTCTGGCCACTCATGGCCACCAGCGATGGCTCGCTCAGTATGTTCATCAACCCGCGGCGCTCGAGAATGCTCAGGTAGCCGGCCGTGCTCTTGTTGGAATCGGAGATCACCAGATTGAACGCATCGCCGATCGGCTTGAACGCGCCGCTGGACAGGATATCCAGCCCTGCGCCCATGGGATCGATACCGGCGCTCTTGCCCGGCGGCGAAACGCCGATCGCGGATTCCCCGGGGGCATTGCTGGCAAAGTTGAAACCGATCTGGCGCAGCGTGCTGCGCGACAGCTCGGCAATCTGGATATCGGTCTGCACCTGGACACTGAAATCATCGGCCTGCGCCCCGAGCACCGGCGCATCGGCAGCGGCGATATTGACCGGGAAACGCATGGGCGACTGACCATCCCGCATCCAGGCGATCAGGCTGGTCGAGCCACGCTTGTTGCCAGTCAGCATGACTTGCGCATCGCCCGTCACCGACACATCGGCAATCTCGGGGTCGCCGATCGCCACGCGCTCGATCGGCCCCGGCATCATGACGAGCCGCTGCTGGCCCGGCGGCACATTGAGCTCGCCCGCGCGAATCGTCGATGCATCGAGGGCCAGTGCCGGCCCCGTGGCCATCAGGGTCAGTACCAGAACGCATCCCAGAGCATGGCGCTTGAATCGTTTCATTCGATGTATGACTCCCCGGGTGTCGCGACCAGGCCGGCTCATGGCACGGCCACGCGGCTTGATTCATTACCGCGAAAGACTTGTATCGTGGGACGTGGCGCCGAGCGCTGCGCCGGTCGGGTCGGGCGCGATCGTCGGGACTCGGCCGGGTCCGGGGGAGCGCCTGTCAGCTCACGCAGGGTCAGCGACGTGCCTGGGCCATCGCGATCGACGCCCGAGGCCGCGAGCTTCCCCAGCCGGGCCTGCGCCATGCGGCGGGCGTCGGTCTCGCCGATCAGCGCCAGACGAAGCTGGCCAACCTCCTCGCCCAGAACAAGACGCGGCACCTGGTCACGCGGCACGGCCAGTACCGCAGTCGTCTGACGGCCGGTATCGTTTTTGGCCGCCGCCTCGTCCGTCTGGTCGAGCAGCCGGTTACGAAACGCCAACAGCCGCAGACCGGCCAACAGCACGCGTGCCTGGCTCTGCTCGACTTCCTGGCCGCGGGCGGGCAGATAAAGCAGCACATCGACCATATCGCCGGGACCGACGAACCCACCGGCACTCACCGCATCGTTGACCGGAATGGACACGGCCTGCATGCCGGCGGGCACCAGCTGCGCCAGCTCGCTGAACGTGATCAGGGCATCCCGGGCCAGGACGTCGTTGTTCGCCACCGCCTGACTGGGCATGCGTCCGATCAGGTCGTCGATATCGCTGAAGTACGCCCGATCCGGTGGCGGCATCTGCACCCGGTCGAGGTCATCGGCCGTCAACGATACGAACGGCGCCAGATCATGCGCGGCCACGACAACATCGACGTTGTTAGCCGGCTGATCCGACGGCGCCCCGTGCCGCTCGCCGAGCGTGGGCGACGACGCCCCACCCGGCATGAAAAAAGCAATCGCTGCCACGATGACCGCCGCGATCAACAAAACGATCGCAGCCCCCCGTAAAACATTCGTACTCACGCCGTCCCCCGTTGACGAGTGGCTACACTAGCCGATCACGGATAGCCGTAACATGCCTCGGCTATCATCCCCCCCGGGTTCGTCGGTGGCACCACGACCCCCAGAAATTCAACGCTTTGAAATGCCATGACACCCGGAGAGCGCGTGTCCAGACTCACCCGAATGCCGCCGGCAGCCCCGGCGCCGCACTCGGCAGCGCCGGGGCCGGAAAACCCGACCGTAATCGCCTGCGGCGGCGCCCACTCGAGCGACGACAGCACAACGGCGCGTACGGCACTTTCGTCGATCCCGCCGGTCGACGGGTCGAGCGTCTGGGTCGCCAGCTGGGCCGCATTGCCGGTTGCACGTTCAAGCGCGGTCTTCAGTACAAACGCATAGCCGTAGTAGACCACACCCACGAGCAGCAATAGAAGCAGCGGCAAGACCACGGCAAACTCGACCAGGCTCGCCCCCTGCTGGCGATGAAACAGGCACTGTTGTCCGGCACAGGTGCCCGGCAGGGGGCGGTGACGGGCGATGCCCACTAGAAGTACGTCGTGGATCGGGCCGATACACGCTCCGGTAGCGGCACGAGACCGATCCGCGGCGTATGGTGCAGCAACTCCGCCAGCGGCCGCGCAAGCGTGACCTCGACCGATATCGCGGCGCCCGTGTCCTCCGACTCGATGATGCACACACGATTGCCCGTGGGCGGGCCGCATCGTGTCGATGGCGACAGTGCCGTGTCGCTGGCCTGGCTCACCGTGACCAGGCCCAAGGCATCGCTGGCAACCTTGCTGTCGAAACGTGCCGCCATTTCGGTCGAGAAGGTCTCGTTGGCCAGGGCATGAATACGCGCGACAGCATCCGGAGCCGTCGGGTCGACGATCACGACCGCGTTGCCAACGGTATGGGCCACCCGTTGTAGACTCTGCTGGGAATAGAAAAAAACGCCGTAGAGCAGCGTGCCCAGCGTGATCGCCAGAAAAACCGGCAGTGCAATGGCGGTTTCGATCATTGCAGCGCCGGTTTCGGCGGTCTCAGACATCGGCTGCGCCATAGGATGGCCCCTGCCCGAAAACGCGTGCCCGGTTCCGGCCCCGTGTCGGATGAGCAGGTCCATACGACGCATGGGGCACGATGGCCGAATTACTACGAGGTTCCAGGCGCCTCTGCGCTAATTGTGTTTTGAGCTTCGGTGAAGAATCCGGAAATATCACCGCCAATTGCCGCAATAGCAGTGATAGCCGCGATGGATATCAATCCGACAATCAGTCCATACTCAACCAGCGTGGCGCCTTCTTCCTTGCCACGGCGTACGTTCGTCTTGCGTATATTGCTCATCGGGCGCATCTCAATCTCCTTGCATGTCTGGATGAAGGCTGGGCCTTACTACCCAGCCGGACTGGACGTATATTCGAATCTACCCAATTGCTCGAATGCATGCAAAACACATCATTAGCTTGAGCGCAATCTTATTGTCGGATTTTCTTTAGCGTGGTTCGGCCTGTATCACCGTAAAACGATGGCAGCCGTGTTCTGTTCTTCATAAGGGAATGGTTTTGTCTAGACTTGACCGAATGGATATCGTGACGTTCGACAATGTGGTCAAGCGTTATGCTGGCGGCAAGCTGGCACTCGATAGAGTGTCGCTGTCGCTGGCCCGCGGCGAGATGGCGTTTCTGACCGGGCATTCGGGGGCAGGCAAGTCCACGCTGATGAAGCTGATCGGCCTCATCGAGCGCCCCACGCGGGGCCGTGTGGTCATCAACGGCACCGATCTGGCCCGTGTTTCGAGACGCCAGGTGCCGCGCTATCGCCAGCGTGTGGGCCTGATCTTCCAGAACTACAACCTGCTGTTCGATCGCACGGTCTTCGACAACGTGGCCTTGCCGCTGGTCATCCGCGGTCAGGTGCATCGCGATATCACGCGCCGGGTTCGGGCTGCGCTGGATACGGTGGGCCTGCTGTCACACGAAAAGAAGTTTCCCATCACGCTGTCCGGCGGTGAGCAGCAGCGTGTGGGGATCGCCCGAGCCGTGGTCGCACGCCCGCACCTGTTGCTGGCCGATGAGCCCACGGGCAATCTCGACCCCGAGCTGTCGGCCGACATCATGCGTCTGTTTACGCGACTCAACGAAACCGGCACGAGCATCATGATCGCGACCCACGATATCGATCTGGTCCAGGCCATGCGCTATCGCCGCATCACGCTCGATCACGGCCATCTGGAACAGGCCTGACCATGCCCACGGCTTCCCGAAAGCAAGGCACCCGCACGCGATTGGGCGAGAGTGCCGCAGCCGAGTCGGCCAAGGGCTGGGCGGCGTCTCATGCGCGTTGCCTGCTGGAAAGCCTGGGCCGGTTGTCCCGGCGCTGGATCGCCAGTGCCCTGACGATTCTGGTGATCGGCATTGCGCTGGCCCTGCCCAGCGGGCTTTTCGTGGTGGTCAAGAACATGGATCGGCTGGCCGGTCAGTGGCATCAGTCGGTTCAGATCTCGGTGTATCTGGACAATGACCTGCCCACCGAAGACGGCCGGCAGCTGGCCGACGATCTGCTCGGCGACGAACGCGTGGCGAGCACGCGTTTCATATCCGCAGCACAAGGTCTGGACGAATTCAAGAAGGCCAGCGGCTTTGGCGCAGCACTCGATGCACTGGGCGATAACCCCTTGCCCGGCGTCATCCAGGTCACACCCCGTGCCAGCCTGGCGCCGGCGGCCGTGGGGGAACTGGTGGCCGCGCTCGGCCAGCGCGACACCGTGGCCAAGGCCTCGCTCGACCAGGCCTGGCTGCGCCGTCTGACCGCCATACTGGATCTGCTTTCACGAGGGAGCTGGGTCATCGGCCTGCTGCTGTCGGCCGCCGTGGTCTTCATCGTGGGCAACACCATTCGTCTGGATATCGAGAATCGCCGACAGGAAATCGAGGTGATGAAGCTGCTGGGCGCCAGCGATGCCTTCATTCGTCGACCGTTTCTCTACAGCGGCCTCTGGTACGGCCTGCTCGGTGCATTCGTGGCCCTGCTGGTGCTGGGCATCTGCCGGCTGGCGCTCGGCGGCTCTCTGGCCACGCTGGTGTCATCCTACGACGGCGCCCTGGCGATCCGGGGCCTGGGCGGCCGCGGCGTGCTGTGGCTGATCGTGGCAGGCCTTGGCCTGGGCTGGCTGGGCTGCGTGATCACCGTCAACCGCGAACTGGCCGCCATCGAGCCCCGTTGAATCGGGCCGGCCATGGCCGCTACGTCGTCCGCGGCTGATCAGCCTCGATCAACGCCCATTCGGGAACCCCGCGCGCGCGATGGTGTCCATACCGAACTGTTCAAGCTGATCGATATCGTTCGATTTGCTATACTGGCATCAAATGCCAGCGGCCCAATGGAGGCTACGAATGGCCAATCAAATGACCGTTTCCTCGCGTCAAATGAACCTACCGACCCTGTCCTCGGCAAGCATCGAGTCCTATCTCCAGGCTGTTTCGAACATCCCGGTTCTCGACCAGGACGACGAGCAGGCGCTTGCCCGTCGCCTGCGCGACGATGCCGATATCGAGGCGGCACAGAAGCTGATCCTGTCCAATCTGCGTTTCGTGGTGCACGTTGCGCGAGGCTATTCCGGCTACGGTCTGCCGCTGGCCGACCTGGTTCAGGAAGGCAATATCGGGCTGATGAAGGCCGTCAAGCGTTTCGACCCGGATGTCGGCGTACGGCTGATCTCGTTCGCCGTCCACTGGATTCGCGCCGAGATTCACGAATACATCCTGCGCAACTGGCGCATCGTGAAAGTCGCGACCACCAAGGCCCAGCGCAAGCTGTTCTTCAACCTGCGCAGCTCCAAGAAACGTCTGGGCTGGATGAACACGGGCGAAGTCGAAGCCGTGGCCACCGATCTGGGCGTCAAGCCGGAAACGGTTCTGCAGATGGAGCGTCGTCTGTCCGGGGGCGATCAATCGTTCAATGCCCTGCCGACGGCCAACGATGAAAACGTCTACTCGCCGGAAGACTATCTGTCCTCCGACGATGGCGACGATCCGGCCTCGGATATCGAGAACGACAACTGGCAGACCTATCAGCATGCCAATCTCGAACAGGCCATGATCGGCCTGGACGAGCGCAGCCGGGATATTCTCGAATCGCGCTGGCTGCGCGAGGACGGCAAGATCGGGCTGCAAGAACTGGGCGACAAGTACGGTGTGTCCGCCGAACGTATCCGTCAGCTCGAAGTCGCTGCGATCAAGAAATTGCGCGGCGCCATGGCTGCCTGATACGAGCGGTCTGCGCGAGCTGTCCAAGCCGGCACCTGCGGGGGCCGGCTTTTTTGTGCGTGTCGGATGCGAATAGAAACGGTCTGTATTATCCGCACCTATTCGTGCACGGCCTGGCGTGCGACCGCCCTCGCCCTGCTACGAGCGCGACGGCAGCGCTGGCGGCTCGTCGCTGTCCGGCGGCGAGTTCTTCGGGCGACGAAAGACTTCGCCGACGGATTCGTCCACGGATCGCAGATGCAGGTCATGCTGCGGGTAGACGATCTTGATGCCGTTGGCCTTGAAAGCGTCGTGCACACGACGATAGATGGCGTGTTGCAGCGGCAGCAGGTAATAGAGGTCGTGATAGAACACACGCGCCTCGTAGATGATCGCGCTGTCGTCGTAGCCCACCATGAACACCGAGGGCGGCGGATTGTCGAGTGCCACCGGCTCGGCGTCGACGGCTTCGTGCACCAGCCGCTCGACCAGATCGCCATCGGTATCCAGCGCCACACAAAACCGCAGGATCAGGCGGGTGATGTCGTCGGTCAGCGTCCAGTTGATCACGGTTTCGGTGATGAATGTCTGGTTCGGGATCACGACTTCCTTATTGTCCCAGTCGGTGATCGTGGTCGCTCGGATACGGATACGCGAGACGGTACCGGTCAGCGCGCCCACGGTGACCGTATCGCCCACCCGTACCGGGCGCTCGAACAGGATCAGGATGCCCGAGATGAAGTTGGCGAATATCTGCTGCAGACCAAAACCCAGCCCCACGCCGATCGCGGCCACCAGCCACTGGATCGAAGACCATCGCAGCCCGATCAGGTTCACGGCGATCAACATCCCGATGATCACGATCGCGTACTGAAACAGGGTGGCCATGGCATAACGACTGCCCGCATCGAGCGAGAGCCGCCGCAGCACGGTGATTTCCAGAAAACCCGGCAGATTGCGCCCGGCGAGCGTGGTGACGACCCCCACCGCGATCGCGAGTAGCAGCGCCCCCAGCGTGACGTTGGAAATCTCTTTCTGACCGTCGACCTGACTGGTGATCTGCCAGAGGTTGATATTGTCCAGCAGCTGCAGCGCCGGCAACGTGCCCGACCAGACCAGCCACAGGCCGGTGGCAATGGATAACGTGATCACCACCTTGATCAATCCGCGGGTCTGCTCGCTGATCTGGACCAGATCGATCTCCAGGCCTTCCAGCGTTTCCGGCGTACTGTCGCCGGACACGGCCGCCGCCTCGCGTGAGGCTCGCGCCTCGCGGGCCTCCTCGCGGCGCTGGAGCGCACGCGACAGGGCGATACGCCGCTCGGCGACCGTCAGCCAGCGCACGATCAGGCTGTAGAGAATCACCGCCCCGCCAAGCAGTGCCGCCGAATAGAAGAACCGGCTCTGGAGCTGAAGTGCGGTGTAGTAATAGCCGCGGGCCGCCATCCCCGACAGCGCCAGCGGGATGGCCGTGGCCACGGGCAACCAGAAATAACCCAGACGCCAGTTGCCGTCCTCGTTCTCGGTCATCACATCAGAGAGCACGCCCGTGATCGGATGCAGCACACGCCAGGCGAAGATAGCGATCGAGAATTCGCCGAGCATGAACGCCGCTCGCCCGATCGTTTCGCGCTTGGCATCGTCATCGAATGCCTCGGTCATCGAGATCACGATGATCGGCACGATCAGCGCCAGCGAGAGCGCCCGCAGATCCCGGTGCAGATTACGCCGTGCCTTGTCCGACCAGCGGAAATGCGCCTGCGCCAGGCCATTGGCCCGCACCACCTGCGTGAACGGCTCGATGAACAGCGCCAGCATGCCCAGCTGAAACATCGCGCTGCCCGCGGCCTTGGCAAACGGCGTGGCGCCCGGCGCATGCTGGGTGAGATACCCGATCGACAGGGGCAGCAGGATGGCCGGCAACGCCAGTAAAAGCGTGGCCAGCAGTGCACGCAGTGTCAGGGCGACGGAATCGTGGCTGACATTGCCGACCGGCTCGGCCAGCACGGCCAGACGACGCTTGAACAAACCGCGCATGCCCATCAACGCGCCGATCACGAGTATCGCCAGACCGGCCCGAAAAGGGCTTGCCACGATGCCGCCCGCAAACGCCGTCAACGCCTCGTGCCACGACCGCGGATCGAGCAGCCAGGGAATGTCCTCGGCCAGACGGGCCGGCCAGTCCAGCCAGATGCCGTGAAACGACGGCAGCCAGAACAGACGTTCGTCGAGCAGGCGATTGAACGAGCTCAACGTGTCGTTGTAGTGCCGCGACAGGCTGCGCAGGTCACGTCCGACATCGACGTATCGGCCCTCGGCATCGATCAGGCGATCGATGATGGCCTGGCGTTGATCGAGCAGGTTGATCAACGACTCGCGCTGGCCGGCATTCAGTGTGACGTCGGCCTGGCTGGCGATACGCTCGGCCATCATGGCCGGATTGTCCAGCTCCGCGCGCGTCTGCTGAAGCTGAAACCGATCGAGCTCGGCGGTGGAGACATCCGGCAGACCGTTGAGCGTGTCGCTGTTCAGAAACGACAGCGACGGCGCGGCCAGGCGCCGGCGCTGGTTGCGCAGCACATCCCCCAGGGCCACCGACCCGCCCCCGATCTCGAGCTGTCGCTGCACGAGGTTGAGCCGGCGCTCGAGGCTTTCCACCCGGGCCCGCTGCTCGGCCTGGCGTTGTGACAGGGTCTGGGCGTCCCGGGTGATGCCCGCCAGGTCGTAGGTCAACTCGACGTTCTTCTGCGCGACCTCGCTGATCGGCGCCAGAGCCGTACGCAGCTCGCTGAGTTTGTCTTCACTGGCATCACGCAGCGTCTCGGCCGAGGCGATCTGGGCCTGCGACAGCGCGCTCTGGGCCGCGACCAAGGCTTCGTTGAGACGCGCGACCTGGGTTTCGGCCAGCGAGCGTTTGACCTCGAGCAGACGCTCCCGGGCATCCAGGCCGGACAGCTCTTGCTGCAGGCGCTCGATCTCGGCATTCAGCGCATCGCGGCGCGCGGCCACGAGCGTGCTTTGCGCGCGGGCCTGGACACCGCCGGCATCGCCCAGATCCACACTATTGCGGCCGGCCAGATTCTGCAGGGCGTTGCGGGCATCGGCCAGCTGTGCGCGCAACTGTTCCGGGCGCTGGGCCGCGCGTGTGAGCTTGTCCCGTGCATCGGCCAGGCGCGCCTGGGCATCGGTCAGGCGCGTGCGCGTCTGCTCGACACGCTGGGCCAGCGCCTCCAGCGACTGGTCGGCAAGCTCGTCGACGGTGGGCACACTGCGAACATTGCGTCGCTCTGCCTGGAGCGACTCGATATCTTCGGGGATCTGTTTCTGCGATGCCGCAAGATCGGCGGCCTGCTGTCGGTCGGCCTCGGCCGCCTGAAGTGCTGCCAGCGCTTTCTGATAGGTCTCGAGCGCCTGACCCCGGCGTGTGTCATCGACATCTCGTCGTGCCTTGAGGCTTTCGATCTGGTCTTTCAGCCGGGATATCTGCTGGCTGATGTCGACGCCCGGGCCATCGACGCCGCTCTGGCCCAGGGCCGACGAGAACGAGGCCGCCAGGCACCACAGACACACCACGACGACAACGCGTCGAAGCAGGCCGGGCGATACCGCGAACGCTTTGTTCGATGGGTGTGACGATTTCACAGGTGACAACACATCGATCCAGGAGCTGGAATGATCGCATCCGGGACAGGCCCCGAACGAACGTTGAAAGCGGCCGCGCGGCCGATGCCGGCTTGATGACGCCTGCCCGGCCACTGCACGCGTCTACGCATCGTAGATACTCATGCATACAAGCGCCAGATCCTCGCCGCCGAAGACGTTGTAGTCGCGCGATCGGCATAGCACAATTTGAACACGGCACAGCGCTTTGCCCTGGCCGCCCGTCTCGTCTTCGTACTGCCCGTCATCATCACGCTCATGCCTGACCCGCTATCTCGCACGCCACCGCCGCGCGGCCGGACACGGGCTGCGCTCATGCAGGCTGCCCTGGAAATGGTGGCCTCGGAGTCGAACTTCTCGGCGCTTTCGCTACGCCGTATCGCCCGCCACGCCGGTGTCGTGCCGACCGCGTTCTATCGCCATTTTCGCGATATGGATGATCTGGGCATCACGCTGGTCGATGAAACGTTTGCCGAATTACGCGCGGTACTGGCCGGCGTGGATCTGCCGTCGCTGTCGATCGACGGCCTGATTCATCACTGTATCGGGCTGTTTGCCTTCCATGTCTGCGAGCGGCGTCTTCTGTTCCAGTTTCTGGTTCGTGAACGCTATGCCGGCAGTGCGGCGCTGCGTGATGCCATTCAGACCAATCTGGCCGCGCTGAACGGCCAGCTCACGCACGACCTGTCCCAGCTCGAGGCTTACTCGGCGGTCGATAATACCGATCTCGCGCTCGTGGCCGAGCTGGTGGTCAACACCGTCATCGCCACGGCCGAACGCATTCTCGATGTGGCCCGCGCCGATGCCCCGGTCGATACGGTCGTGAATGATGCCGAACGCCAGCTGCGGCTGATATTTCTCGGCCTGTCGCAGTGGCAGAGCCGGCCGCAGACAGGCTATTCGACGGGCGACGGGGCCGCGTAAGCGTCGTCTGCCGGTGCCGGCTCGGCAGCCAGCGACGCCGCCGATGCCCCGTTCATGCGCGCTCGCACGCGCGAGACGATTTCCGGCACCAGGGACATGCCCCACTGCTGGCCCAGATCCAGTGATTCGGTGAGCAGCTCGGGCGAGATACGCACGAGCTTCTGGCCCAGCGGCGACTGATAGAAATTCACCAGCTGGTTGAGCTCGATCAGGTTGAAGTGCTTTTCATAGATCGGCGCCAGCACCGAATACAGTGCATCGCCATCGGCAATACGCTCGGAAACCACAGCGCGCGTCTGCTCGGTGACGAGATTCATGGTCTCCGGGCCCAACGAGCCGCCCAGCAGCGACATCGCGCTTTCCACGCGACCGATGAACTGATCGGTGAATACGTTGCGAAGCTGGGTCACATCCGTGAGCGCCACCAGCTTGCGCACGGCGGCATCGGCCTGTTGGTAGTCCAGGCTGTCCGAACGATCCGGCGGGTTGGCCATGGCCTGGGTGGCCGAGCTGGTCTGGGCCAGCCCGGCCACCGGCATGACAGCGATCAGGGCGATCGCCACCCGTGTCTTGATGCTCAGCCGATCAAGCGGCCTCTGCCGATCCGGTGTTTTCATGAAAGTCTTTACCCTCGAGGGTGGCAGCGATGACGCCGGTGCGCACGACGAAATCGCCGAAGCGTTCACCGTCTTCGCGTTCGGCCGACCAGCGCTGAATCAGCGGGGTGAGTTCGGCCAGGATTTCTTCTTCGCCGATGTTCTCGCGATAAAGCTTATTCAAACGTGAACCGTCGAAGGCCGCGCCCAGATACAGGTTGTATTTACCGGGCGCCTTGCCCACGAAACCGATCTCGCCGAGGAACGGCCGCGCACAGCCGTTGGGGCAGCCGGTCATGCGAATGACGATCCGCTCATCGCCGATATCGGCCTTGTCCATGATGTCCTCGAGCTTGCCGACGAGCTCGGGCAGATAGCGTTCGGACTCGGCCATGGCCAGGGCACAGGTCGGGAACGCCACGCAGGACATCGAGGCATGGCGCAGCGCGCTGTTGCGCTTGGTCTTGCCGTCATCCAGACCGTAGTGGTCGATCACGCCCTCGATATCGGCGCGATCATCCGCGGCGATACCCGAGATGATGACGTTATGGTTGCCCGTCAGCCGGATCGTGCCCTTGTGGATCTTGGCGATCTCGCGCAGCGCGGTCATCAGCTTGTAATTGGCCGGGCCCTGATACTGGCCGTGGTGTGCCCGCCCGTTCTCGTCGAAATCCGCGATACGCCCGTTCTCGATGAACAGCGTCACGTGCCAATCGCCGGCGTCGTCCTGGAACCAGCCGATCGGGTCGCCATTGCGATCGAAATGATAGTCGCGCGTGGGTTCGAGCTTGATGCCGGCGCGCTCGTCGAGCTGCTCGTGGATGAAGCCGATGCCGTTGTCATCGATGGTGTACTTGAAGCGCGCGTGCTTGCGGTTCTCGCGATCGCCGTAGTCGCGCTGGATGGTGACCAATGTCTCGACCGTCTCCAGCGTCTGATCCAGGCCCACGAAACCGATGACACTGCCCAGCCGGGGATAGGTGGCCGGCTCGCCGTGGGTGCTGCCCATGCCGCCGCCGATGGCCACGTTGTACCCCACGAGCACGCCGTCCTCGACGACCGCGATCAGCCCGATATCGTTGGCGAACACGTCCACATCGTTTTCCGGCGGCACGGCGATGGCGATCTTGAACTTACGCGGTAGATAGGTCGCCCCGTAGATCGGCTCGACGTCGGTCTCGCCGCTTGGCGCGTGCTGGAGAAAGATCTCCTCGTAGGCCCTGGATTTCCAGGCCAGATGCTCGGAGATTCTCGTCGACCAATCGTGAATCTCGGCGTGCACGGCCGATTTTTCCGGAAAGGCCGAGGCCATGACGTTACGATTGACGTCGCCACAGGCGCCGCGCGCATCCACGCCGACCTTGTAGGCGTCCTGGAGCAGCGGACGCAGATCGCGCTTGGCCACATGATGATACTGAAAGGTCTGGCGCGTGGTCAGGCGCAGCGTGCCGTTGGCGTACTCGTGCGCCAGGCGATCGATCTCGAGATACTGTGCGCCCGTGACCACCCCGGCCGGCAGGCGCAGGCGCAGCATGAACTGATAGTGCGGCTCCAGCTTCGAGGCCTTGCGCTCGGCGCGCAGATCGCGGTCGTCCTGCTGATAGAAACCGAAGAACTTCGTCAGCTGGGTATCGTCCTCGGCGATCGAGCCGGTCAACTCGTCGGCCAACCCTTGTGCGATCGTCCCGCGCAAAAAATTGCTGCGGATCTTGATGTGCTCGACGGGCGAGAGATTCTTTTCCGTGGTGCTCATGGGATCACCTGATGATGACGACAGCGCTGATGGTTCAGCAGCGCTTTGATTTTCCGATCCGACAATGAACGCGAATAAAAGACAAAACGCAGACTAGACCCATCGGGCCGTTTGCCAGAGCAACGCATCGAGTGGGCGTTGTCGGGGCGTGCGGTCTATACGCGCTTGCGATGCATGAAATGCGCGAACGATTGTCCGTGTTCATTCATGTCCATTGTCAGACTCGAGTCTTGCTAAAAATTACACGAAGACAACGCTGCCGCGTCGCTAGTAGACGTCACGCTGGTAGCGTTTTTCTTTCTGCAGGTTCTTCAAGTAGCCGGCAGCGTCTTCGGGGGTGATCCCTGCCTGCTCGCCGATCACGTCCAGCAATGCGTCGTGAACGTCGGCGGCCATGGCATTGGCATCACCACAGACATAGAGAGTGGCCCCGTCCTCGATCCATTGATAGACCTCGGCGCCCGCCTGTCGAATCTTGTCCTGGACATAGATCTTGTCGGCCTGATCACGCGAGAAAGCCACGTCCATACGCGTGAGCAGGCCCGCCTCGCGCCAGCGCAGCCAGTCGGTCTGGTAATAGAAGTCGGTCCGGAAATGCTGGGCGCCAAAGAACACCCAGTTCTTCCCGTCGGCCCCGCGCTCCTCGCGCTCTTCGACGAAAGCCCGAAACGGGGCGATACCGGTGCCGGGACCGATCATGATGATCGGGGCCGAGTCGTCGGCGGGCAGCTTGAAGTTCTTGTTGTGATCGATGTAGATCGGCAGGCGTGCTTCTTCGCTGCGATCGGCCAGCTGGACCGAGGCCACGCCGTGCCGCTTGCGCCCGTGGGTCTCATATCGCACGGCGGCCACGGTGAGATGGATCTCGTCCGGATTGGCCGCATGGCTGGAGGCGATCGAGTACAGCCGCGGGGGCAACTTGCGCAACAGGCGCACGAAATCCGCGCCCGCCATGCCCTCGATCGGATAGTCCTCGACCAGGTCGACGATGAAACGCCCGTCGATATACTCGGACAGCTGCTGGCGGGCATCTTCGGCCAGCAGCGCGTTCAGTGCGTCGTTGGCTGCCTGCTCGGCATATTTTTCAATGAATGGCCGTGTGAGCGTGGTGATCTCGTATTGGTGGGTCAGCGCATGCTCGAGCGTGACGTCACCATCGATACCCGTAACCATCTCATCGGCCTCGACACCGAGAGCACCAATCAGCTCGGCGACCACCTCCGGGTCGTTGGCCGGAATGATGCCAAGCGAATCGCCCGGCTCCCAGGTCAGGCCGGAGTCCTCGGTATCCAGCTCAATATGATGGACCTCCTTGTCCGAGCCCTGCCCGTTCATCACCACGTTGGTCAGCACCTCGGCGGGGAACGGGTTCTTGCGGCTGTAGCTGGATGCCGATTCGGTCGCGGCGGGCTGGGCCGCCGCACCGGGTAGCGGCGTGACGTTGGCATGGGCCTGGCCGGCACCCGTGGCGTCCTTGAACTTGGCGATGACGTCATCGATCCAGGATTCGACCGTATCGTCGAAATCCACATCCAGATCAACACGATCGACAACACGCGTGCCCCCCAGCTTCTCCAACTGGGCATCAAAGTCTTTGCCGGTCTGGCAGAACTGTTCGTAGCTGGTATCGCCGAAGGCCAATACCGAAAAGTTCATGCCTTCAAGCTTGGGCGCTTTCTTGCCGTGGATGAATGCGTGCAGTTCTTCGGCGTTATCCGGCGGGTCGCCCTCACCGTGGGTCGAGACCAGCACCACGACATTGCTCTCTTTCTTCAGATCACGCGGCTTGTAGTCGAGCATGTCCACGGCGTTGGCCGTCAGGCCATCGGCATTGGCCCGCTCGGCCAGCTGCTCGGCCACATCTTCGGCGTTACCGGTCTGCGAGCCGTAGAGGATCGTCAACGGCTCGGCCGGCGCGCTCTGGGCAGCCGGGGCCGCCGGCTGCGCGGCGGTCGCTTGGGTGCCCGCGCCGAGCGCGCCCTGGGCGTTCAGACCCGACAGATAACCACTGAGCCACGTCGCCTGACTCGCGCTCAGGGTCTGCAGCAGCGCGCTGAGCTGAGCGGCCTGCTGGGCATCCAGCGGGCTGGCGTGTTCGTCGACAAAAAGAGTACTCATGAACCGGTCCGGGAACAAAAACCAAGGGCGCGCGACTGGTGAGGCTAGCGCGCACACAACCTAATTAAAACCTATATTTTTTTCTTTTTATATTTCCAAAAAGAATGAAAACAACGAGGACCGTCGGCTTCGGCCGCGGATTATAGCGTGCCGTAGAGCCACGTTGCGCGCCTTCGAACACGCAGGCTGTTATCTTTATTCGATGCGTGCGTTCGTACTCGTTCTGTTGCCCTGTTTGTTGCTGGCCGGCTGTATCACCGCCCCGCCCAGCAACCCGTCGAATCTGTGCAGTATCTTTCGTGAAAAGGACGGCTGGTACGACGATGCCAAGGAGGCCCGGCAGCGCTGGGGCGCGCCGATCCCGGTACAGATGTCGATCATCTACCAGGAATCGCGCTTCGAGGGCGATGCCGCCCCGCCACGCAACAAGCTGTTCTGGGTGATTCCCTGGACCCGCATCAGTTCGGCATACGGCTACTCACAGGCGCTGGATTCAACCTGGGGCGCCTACAAGGACGATGCCGGGCACCCGTTTGCCGATCGCGACGATTTCGGCGATGCCGCCGATTTCGTCGGGTGGTACGTCGACCAGAGCCACAAGATTCTGGGCATCTCGAAGGCCGATGCCTATAGTCAGTATCTGGCCTACTATCTTGGCCAGGGCGGTTATCGTCAGGGCCTGTATCGCAGCAAACCCTGGCTGCGACGCGCCGCCAGCCGTGTGGCCAGCCGCTCCAACACGTACGGCGCCCAGTTATCGAGCTGCCGGGCCGAGCTCGAGCGTGGCGGGCACTGGTGGTGGCCATTCTGAGGCCGAACCGCCCACCGCGATTGCATCCGGGGGATATGGCCACATGCTACGCGGCCCAAGCCACCCACATGCCCCGCCCATGACCGACAGCCAGACCCTTCATCGCGCCGCCGACTGCGTGCTTACCGTCGAACAGAGCCTGCGCACGGCCGATCTGTGGCAGGCCGAGGTGCCCTCACCCGCCGCCATGGCCAGCCGCACGCCGTTCTGTGCCGACACGCTCACCTTTGCCCAGTGGCTCCAGTTCATCTTCGTACCGCGCATGCGCGAACTCATCGAAGCCGGCGGGCCGTTGCCGGGCGCCAGCGCCATCGCCGTCATGGCCGAGGTCAAGCTCGATACCGAGCAGACCGATCAGGCCCGCGTCGTGGCCGCGCTGGCCGACTTCGACGCCCTCATCGGCGTGTCTCAGTAGTTTCGGCTTTGGAGCATGTGTCTTTTAAACGGTCGGCCAGTGAAGGCGAACAAATACAGACCGTTATCCGCCGATGAGCACCGATGGCCGCGGATGAAGACAACGATCAACTCACAAGAAGCAGAACTCGAGGGCTGGCATACCACGCAGGCCCGGACTTCCTGACCTGGATCATCTGTCTTTTATCTGCGGCCATCAGCGCGCATCGGCAGATGGCCTTTTACAGTCGTGTGTATTCGCGTTAATTGGCTACCGGGTGAAAGACTCTTCTCTCACCCCGACGAAGCCTAGAGCGACTGCAAGCCGGCGGCGATGAGCGGTACGTAATGATCGACCAGAAGTGCCGTGAACAGCAGCATGAGATAGACGATCGAATAACCGAACATCTTCATCCCCAGGCCCGGCCTGGCCCACCATTTCAGACGCACGGCATAGACCAGGAACCAGCCCGAAAGCACGACCGCGCTGGCCAGATACAGCACTCCAGACAGGCCCGAGAAATACGGCAGCAGCGAGACGCCGAACATGATCACGGTATAGACGAGCACCTGGGTCTTGGTGTGCTCGATGCCGTGGGTCACGGGCAACATGGGAATATCGACCTCGGCGTATTCCTTGGCCCGATCGATGGCCAGCGCCCAGAAATGCGGCGGGGTCCAGATGAAGATGATCAGGAACAGGATCAGCGCATCGATCGAGACCTCGTTGGTCACCGCCGTCCAGCCCAGAATCGGCGGCGCCGCTCCCGCGGCCCCGCCGATGACGATGTTCTGCGGCGTGGCACGCTTGAGATACATGGTGTAAATGCCGGCATAGCCGATCAACGCGAACAATGTCAGCCAGGCGGTCAGGGCATTGACGAAGACCAGCAGGATCGCCATGCCGAGCGCCCCGATCGCAAAGGCGAAGATCGCGGACTGGCGCGTATCCAGATGCCCGGTCACCAGCGGGCGCTTGCGGGTGCGACGCATGCGCGAGTCGGCCTGGACATCGATCATCTGGTTGACCGCGGCCGCCGAGGCCGACATCAGCCCGATGCCCAGGGTGCCGAACACGAGAGCCGAGATCGGCACCATCGTCGGCACGGCCAGAAACATGCCCACCATGGCCGTGAACACGATCAAAAGCACCACGCGCGGCTTGCACAGCTCGTAGTAGTCGTTGAGCCGCTGGCTCAGCGTGGCGCTGGCAGACGTGGCGCTATCCATGACGAGCACTCCAGGCAGCGTGGTTGATCGCTACCAAGGTTAACAACAACAGAGCCGCCCCGCCGTTGTGGCCGACGGCGACATACAACGGCAGATGAAAGACCACGGTCGAGATGCCCAGCGTGATCTGCAGGGCCACCACCGCCAGCAGCGCACCGCCGAGTGCGGCCCAGCGGCCGTCGGTGCGCGAGGCCATGAACAGGCGAATCGCCAGTATCAACATGGTCAGTGCCACCACGCAGGCGCCCAGGCGATGGGTCCAGTGAATGGTCTGGCGCGGCACGCTCGACAGGATCCCGTATTCGTAATTGATGCCCAGACCGTGCCAGAGCGTGAACGCGGTCGCGAAATCGGTCTGCGGCCACCACTGGGCCTGACATGTCGGAAAATCCGGACAGGCCAGCGCGGCATAGTTGGTCGAGGTCCAGGCACCGAGAAAGATCTGGCATACCAACACCACGAGCCCGATACCGGCCAATACGCGCAGACCGGACCGCCCGGTCACCGGCCATCGCCACAGCAGCGGGCCCTGACGAAACAGACACCAACTCAGCAACGCCAGAATCGTCATCCCGCCCAACAGATGCGCGGTCACGATCAGCGGCTTGAGCAATAACGTGACCGTCCACATGCCCAGCAGCGCCTGAAACACCACCACGCCAACGGCCACCCAGGGCAGCACGCGCTGCTGGTGCGGATCGCCGGTGCGACGGATCGCAAACAGAGCCAGCAACAGAATCACGAGCCCCAGCGTGCCCGCGAAATAACGATGGATCATCTCCTTCCAGGCCTTGCCGGTCTCCACGGCCTGGCCGAACGCGGCGTCGGCCATGTTCTTGGCGGCCTGTGACGTCGGCACGTCCAGATGGCCATAACACCCCGGCCAGTCCGGGCAGCCCAGCCCGGCGTCCGACAATCGCGTATAGGCACCGAGCATGATCACGACCAGCGTGAGCACCACGGCAAACAGATTGAGATAGAAACGTGTCGACATGTCGGTGGTTTCGCTTAAGGCTGCCCGGATAACGCCAGCAGCCGTTTGATGTCTCGATGCAACGCATCGGCGCCAATCGACGGCGGATAGAACGCCATCCAGCGCGCTCCGGGGTCGATGAGATAGATCGTGCCCGGGGCATCAGCGTGGCGTGACGCAAATAGCCGCTGCCAATCTTCTACCTTTGTACGATAGACAGCGACGCCGGGTTGCACTCCGCTGACCGCAGTCTCGGATGTATTATCGCCCACGATGAGGGCCTGACGCACGCGTGCAGCATCCATATGCAACAACCCGCGCACCGCACGACCCGCTGCCAAGCGTTGTCGGCACGTCGCTCGACAGCCATCGGGGGCGATCTGAAGCAGCGTCCAACGGCCCTTGAAGCGGTCTGCGCTCATCGCCGGGTAGGTTGGGTCGCGTGCTGCGATCGTCGACAGCGCGACGATCGGTCGCACTAGGGTGCCGGCCGCGGCGGCACCGTTTCCGCGCCAACCGATGCCGTAATAAAGCCCGTAAGCGGCGACCAACGGCGCCGCGAAGAGCACGAGCAGCCCGGCCAGCATCGCCCGGCCGCGATTCATCGTCGATCGCGTTTGAGATTCACGCCGATCACGATACCCACCGCGATCAGAGCCATCAGAAACCACTGCGAGGCATAGATATAGTGCCCGGTGGGCCCCATGCCCACGCGGTCGGTGTCCCAGTCACGCACGAACCCGCCGCGCGCCTCGGGCGATAACAACAGCAGGCCGCTGACGACCGGCGCATCGTACTGACAGGCCACGGTATCGGCCGTGGGATAATTCAGCGCCCGCGGCCAGCCGGTCTTGTCACAGACCGTGTGCGAGCCCAGCCGCAAGCCCGGCTCGGGATACGGGCGCCAATACCCCTGAATCTCGACCGGGCCCGTCGGCGCGGCCGGGTCGGGCAGCCTGGCATCGGGATCGACCGGTTTCTCGACCCAGCCACGATCAACCATCAATCGCAGGCCGGAGGCTGTGATCAACGGCGTCCAGACCCGATAGCCGGTCTTGGTGCCCTCGACCTGATTGGCCAGAAGCAGCTGGTGCGCCGCATCGTAGCGGCCGCGCAGGATATAGCGATAGCCATAGGTCAGCCCGCCGGACTGACCATCGAGTGTCGCGCGGTCGATGGTGATCCGTTGTGGCCCGGTCGCCCGAGCCGCCTGCTGGGCGGCGAGAATTCGTGCCTTGGTATGGGCACGCTCGATCTGCCAGAGCCCGAGCGCGGACAGGATCACCACGCCGATTGCAGCCAACAGGATCGCCCACCAGGGCGGGGCCAGGCGAAAACTGCCGAGTCGTAGTCCGCGTCGTTTCATCGATCGATCAATCCGGTTTGGCCAGTTCGCGTGCCTCGATCCGGGGCGGCGTGGCAAACGTGTCGTACGGCCAGGGTGAGGCCAATGTCCATTCCAGCCCGCGGGCGCCCTCCCACGGCCGAGCGCTCGCTTGCGCGCCGCGGCGCGCAAGCGAGCGTCCCATATTGAACACGAAGATCAGCTGACCTGCGAAGAACAGACCGGCTGCGATCGAGATCATCTGGTTGAAATCGGTGAACTGGGTCGAGTAATCGGCGATACGGCGCGGCATGCCGGCCAGGCCGAGGAAATGCATGGGAAAGAACAACACATTGATCGTGATGACACTCCACCAGAAATGAACCTGGCCGAGGCCTTCCGAGTACATCACCCCGGTCCACTTGGGCATCCAGTAATACAGCGCGGCCATCATCGCGAACAACGACCCCGGCACCAGCACATAGTGAAAATGCGCGACCACGAAATACGTATCGTGATACTGGAAATCCACCGGAGCCAGCGAGGACATCAACCCCGAAAAGCCGCCGATCATGAACATCACCACAAAAGCCGTGGCAAACAGCATCGGCGTTTCGAAGGTCATCGCCCCGCGCCACATGGTGGCCACCCAGTTGAAGACCTTCACCCCCGTGGGCACCGAAATGATCATGGTCGAGAACATGAAAAACATTTCGGCGGCCAGGGGCTGGCCGGTGGTGAACATATGATGCGACCACACGATGAAGCTGAGCAGCCCGATCGAAAGCGTGGCATAGACCATCGAGGTGTAACCGAACAGCCGCTTGCGGGCAAAGCTGGGAATGATGGTCGAGACCAGCCCGAAGGCCGGCAACACCATGATATAGACCTCCGGATGGCCGAACGTCCAGAACAGATGCTGATACAGCAAGGCACTGCCATCCGGCCCGCCGAAGAAACCGGTGCCCAGATAGCGGTCGGCGCCCAGCATGAGCATGGTGCCCGCCAGCACCGGCATCACCGCCATGATCAGAAACGCCGTGACCACCCAGGTCCAGGCGAACAGCGGCATACGCAGCATCGCCATCCCCGGCGCCCGTTTTCGCAGCAGTGTGACCAGAATATTGGCCGACGAGAAAAACCCGCTGATCGTGGTCAAGCAGACCGCGGCAATGAATACCGGGAGCGCCGGCCCGGTCTGCATGATCAACGGCGGGTACATCGTCCAGCCGGTCTGCGGTGCCCCGCCGATGAACGGCGTGACGAGCAGCGCCGCAAACGCCACCGGCAGCATCCAGAACACCGGCCCGCTGGCGCGCCGAGCCCACAGACCATGGGCCCCGATCATCACCGGCAGCATCATGTTGGCAAACCCAACGAACGCCGCCATGATGCCGCCGAAGATCATGATCAGGCCGTGCAGCGTGACGATCTGGTTATAGACCGCCGGATCGACGACCTGGATCCCCGGAGCGAACAGCTCGCTGCGGATGACCAGCGACAGACTCGAGCCCACCAGAAACATGATGGCCGCCAGCACCAGATACGCCGTGCCCGCATCCTTGTGATTGGCCAGCCACAGCCAGCGGCGCCCGCCGCGAGCAGGAGACGCACCGGCCTTCATCGCAAGTCCTCGACCTGTTTCGGCGTGGCCTCGTCGCCCACCGCATTGCCCAGGGCGTTGCGTTCATAAGTGACCACGGCCGCGATCTCGGCATCCGTGAGCTGGCGGCCAAAGGCCGGCATGGCGTTCTTGCCGTAGATGACCTGATTGATATGCGCAGCGATCGGCCCGGTGGCCACATCGCTCCCGGTAAGTGCGGGATAGCCGGCCGCAGCCAGGCCCGAGCCGTCGCGTTGATGACAGGCCGAGCACAGCCCGTTATAGACATGCTTGCCCAGCGTCATCGCTTCGTCGCGCGAGAGCGCATCACTTGCGGCCAGCGCATCGAAATCGGCCGGGGCGGCCGGCGCATCCGGCAAATCCGCCGCCGCCGGCGCCTGTCCGCCCTGGGCTTTCAGCCAGGCCCGATAATCGGCCTTGGAGACCACTTTCACCACGATCGGCATGAAAGCATGGCCGCGCCCGCAGAGCTCGGCGCACTGGCCGCGATAGGTGCCGATTTCATCCGCGGTGAACCATTTCTTGTTGATGCGCCCGGGAATGGCGTCCTTCTTGCCGCCGAGCGCGGGCACCCACCAGGAATGGATCACGTCGGCCGAGGTGATCGACAGCCCGATCTTGGCATGCACGGGAACGACCAGCGGGTTGTCGACATCGCGCAGATAATGCGCTACATCCTGGGGCCGTGTGCCGTCCACGCCGAGCTCGGCCCGGCGGCTGTCGGCTGCGAGCCGGCTGTAGAAATGCACGCCCGCGTCCGGGTAGCGATATTCCCAGAGCCATTGATGCCCGGTGATCTCGATATGCACGTCGGCTGCGTCGGTGTCATAGAGACTGACCAGCGTACTGGCCGCCGGAATGGCGATCGCAGCCAGCACGATGAACGGCAGCACCGTCCAGGCGATCTCGACACCGATCGATTCGTGAAACTCGGCCGGTTCGACCCCGCGCGATTTGCGATGGCGCAGAATCGACCACCCCATCACGGCGATCACGCCGATAGCGATCGTCGCACAGATGGCCAGCATGGCTGTGTGCAGATTCCAGACCTGATGCGTCATCGCTGTCGCACCCGGTGACAGGTTCATCTGCCAGTCCGCATAGGCGGCAGGGCTTATGGCCAGCCCCACCGCCAGTCCGGCTCGCGACCAACCCGATCCGCGCAGTCTCATATCAGCGTGCGACAGATATCCAGCGCCAGATCGGGCGAGGGATTGACGGGCACGGTCGCACAACATGACAGAGGCATACGCGTATTCAGCGTGGCCAGATTCTCGGCCAGCCGCGGCTGCTCGGGCGGCAGCGTATTGGCCACCCAGCCCGCCAGCCGCGTGTCGGCGGCGATCGCCCGGGCCGAAAGCAGCGCGTGGTTGACACAGCCCAGCCGCATGCCCACGACGAGCAATACCGGCCAGCCATTGGCCGCCACCCAACCTGCAAAATCCAGCGACTCGGACAGCGGCACATGCCAGCCGCCGGCCCCCTCCACGATGACCCAGTCGGCGCGCGCGGCCAGTGCACTATGCCCGGCATCGAGCGCTTCGGCGGTGACCGTTGCCCCGGCCTCGGCAGCGGCAAGGTGCGGGGCGATGGCCGGCTCGAAGACAAACGGGTTGATGGCCGCATAATCAAAACCGGGCGAGCCGGCCGCCTGAAGCGCCCGCGCGTCTTCATTGACCAGGCGCCCGCCCTGCCAGGCCGCCCCGCTGGCCACCGGTTTGTAGCCCACGGCGGTTTCACCCGCAGCCACCAGGGCCCGCAGCAACGCACAGGCGATACGGGTCTTGCCGATCTCGGTGTCCGTGCCGGTCACAAACAGGGTCTGGGTCATGAGCGGCTCTCGCAGCGGCCGATGAATCTGGCCAGCCCCGCAGCGAAACGCTCGGTCTCGCTCAGGAACGGCGCATGGGCGGCCCGGTCATAGATCTCGATCCCGGCATCCGGCATGGCATCCGCCATCCAGCGCATGGCCTCGGGATGGGCGAGCCGGTCAAGGCGCCCGCCGACCAGCCAGGCCGGACACGCGATACGCGACAGGCCGGCCCGCAGATCAGCCTGCTGGATGATATCCAGACCGTGGCTCAGGCCCCGGGGCGTGGGCGGTGCCGCCGACAGATCCTCGATCACGCGCTCCAGCATCGCCCGGCCCGCGCTCGAGCCGCGCAGATTGATCCGCAGAAACTGCGACACGGTCGCCACATAGTCCTGATCCAGGCCGGCGCGCGTGGCCGCGATCGTGTCCGGGGACAGGCCGAAACGCCAGTCGTCACGCTGTTGCAGACACGGTGTGGTGGCCGTCAACGCCAGGCCGGCCACGCGCTCGGGAAAGCGCTCGGCCACACGCAATGCAACCAGCCCGCCCAGCGACCAGCCCAGCCACACCGCGGGCGTGTCGATCGAAGCGGCCACCGCCTCGGCCCACGCATCCAGCCCGGCGCCGTCAATCGCGGCGCTGTCGCCGTGGCCGGGCAGATCGATACAGTGACACCGGGCGCCTGGTGTCAGACGCTCGACCAGCGGCGCAAAGACCCGCCCGGACAGCCCCCAGCCGTGGAGCAACACCAGATCCGGGCCATCGCCGGCGCGGCACACAAACAAAGCCTGTTGCCGTGTCATACGCGTGCGCAACCGGTACGCCATGAGAGAACGACGGGCCCTGGCGTCACGACACGTATCGCCGGTCGTCGGCGCGGCCCTCGGGGCCCGGCGACTGGGCCTGCCAGGCTCGAATCAGGGCATCACACAGCCCGTCGACCTGCGTCGCGCTATGGGCGGCTGTCAGCGTGACCCGCAGACGCGATGTACCGGGGGCGACCGTGGGTGGGCGAATCGCGCCGACCAGATACCCCTGCTCGGCCAGCGCCCGGCTCAAGGCCAGCGCGGCGCGTTCATCGCCGACGATCACCGGCTGGATCGGGCTGTCCGAGGCCGCCAGGGCCACGTCGGCCGCAGCCAGGCGTGCCCGGAACCGGGCGACCAGCGCATGCACGTGCGCGCGCCGGTCATCGCCGGCCCGTGCCAGCGACAGCCCGCAGCGCGCAGCGGCCGCCACCGCCGGCGGCATGGCCGTGGAGAAGATCAGCGAGCGGGCCCTCTGCAGAATCAACTCGATCACGTCGGCATCACCGGCCACGAATGCCCCGGCCGCCCCCACCGACTTGCCCAGCGTACCCGTCAACACCGGCACCCGAGCGGCATCCAGGCCCGCCTCGGCTACACGGCCGGCCCCCTGCGGGCCGAACAGCCCCAGACCGTGGGCATCGTCGACCATGAGCCAGGCGTCATGGGCATGCGCCTGTTCGGCCAGTGCGGCCAGCGGCGCGGTATCACCGTCCATGGAGAACACGCTGTCGGTCACCAGAAGCCTGTTGCCCGACACCTCACCCAGACCGGCAAGACAGGCCGCGGCATCCTCGACATCGCCATGGCCATAGATATGCTTGGCCGCCCCCGACAGGCGCGCGCCGTCGATCAGCGAGGCATGGTTGCGAGCATCGGCCACCACGTGATCGGCCTTGCCCACCAGCGCGGTGATCGCGCCGAGGTTGGCGCCGTATCCGGTCGAGAAGACAAGCGCTGCCTCGCGCCCCAGCCAGTCGGCCAGATCCGTCTCCAGCCCGGCGTGTTCGCTGTTGTGGCCGGTGACCATCTGCGAGGCCGCGCTGCCGGTGCCGACCCGACGCGCCGCATCGGCCATGGCCGCCGCCAGTCGCGGATCGGCGGCCAGCCCAAGATAATCGTTGTTGCAGAAATTGACATACGCCGTGCCATCGGCCGCCAGATCAGACCCGTGCGGGCCGTCGATCACCCGCCGCCGGCGCCGACGACCGGCGGCATCGATGCGGGCCAGCCCGGCCTGTGCATGGGCCTTGAGCGAGGCCGACACGCCGCTTATGCCCGGGCCGTGGCTGCCTGCGGGGCATGGGCCGGATCCGGCGCCACGCCCGGCTCGATA
This sequence comes from Lysobacterales bacterium, assembly GCA_002715985.1. Taxonomy (GTDB): domain Bacteria; phylum Pseudomonadota; class Gammaproteobacteria; order Nevskiales; family Salinisphaeraceae; genus Salinisphaera. The sequence continues at coordinate 47,109 of PBAO01000062.1, forward strand.
TCGCTGTACTTGGGCGTGTTCTCGGGCCGCATGCCCAGCTTGTCCAGCAAGGCAAGGTCGGCCTGGTGCGCGGGGTTGTCCGTGGTCAGCAGCTCGTCGCCGTAGAAGATCGAGTTCACGCCGGCCAGAAAACACAGCGTCTGTGTCGCCTCGGACATCTCCTCACGCCCGGCGGCCAGGCGCACGTAGGAGGCCGGCATCATGATCTTGGCCACCGCGATCGTGCGCACGAAATCGATCTCGTCGATCGGATCCGTGCCGGCCAGCGGCGTGCCTTCGACCTGCACCAGGTTATTGATCGGCACGCTCTGGGGATGCTCGGGCAACGTGGCCAGCTGGCGCAGCATCTCGGCGCGGTCGGTCGGTGCCTCGCCCATGCCCACGATACCGCCACAGCAGACCTTCAAGCCGGCATCACGCACGTGACCCAGCGTATCCAGGCGGTCCTGATAGGTCCGCGTGGAGATGATCTTGTCGTAGTACTCCGGCGACGTGTCCAGATTGTGGTTGTAGTAATCCAGGCCGGCATCGGCCAGCGCCCTGGCCTGGCGCTCTTTCAACATGCCGAGCGTCACACAGGTCTCCAGGCCTTCGGCCTTGACCGCCTCGACCATTTCGATGACGGCCGCCAGATCGCGATCCTTGGGCGAGCGCCAGGCCGCGCCCATGCAGAAGCGCGTGGCACCGGCCGCCCTGGCCCGCTTGGCCGCATCCACCACGTGGTCCTTGGGCAACAGGGCTTCGCGCTCCAGGCCGGTATCGAAACGCACGCTCTGCGGACAGTAGGCACAGTCTTCCGGACAGGCGCCGGTCTTGATCGAGAGCAGCGTGGACAACTGCACATCGCGCGGATCGAAATGGGCCCGGTGCGCGGCCTGGGCCTGCAGCATCAGATCCGGCAAGGGCAACGCGAACAGCGCATTGATCTCGTCCAGTGTCCAGTCGTGGCGTACGGTGCCGGCAGCGCGGGTCTCGGTCATGGCAGGATGCAGTCGTCGTTTGAACCGCAGACTTTAATCCGGCCAGCCCCGGCGTCAACCCGTGAGATCTTCATTCATTGACAAGTGGTTAAAAATTGATCGCAAGAGCGTGTGGCCCGAGGCCTGTGCTCTGTGCGCGGCCGCCACGCCCGACGATCGCGGTATCTGCGACGGCTGCCGCACGGATCTGGCCTGGCTCACGCACAGTTGTCGGCATTGCGCGCTGGCCCTGGCGCCGAACACCGCGACCACGGTCTGCCGTCACTGCCAGCGTGCACCGGCGTTCGACCGGGCAGTGGCGGCCTGTCACTACGACGAGGCCATGGCCTGGCTGGTGGGCTCGCTCAAGTTTCGGGGGCGAATCGCCCATGCCCGCGTGCTGGCCCGCCTTCTAACCGAACGCCTGGCGAGCACGGACGGACCGGGCTGCGATCTGTTGCTGCCCGTGCCCTTGCATGCCGCCAGCTTTCGGCGGCGCGGGTTCAACCAGGCCGAGCGTATCGCCCATCACCTGGGGGCCCGGCTCGGCGTGCCGGTGGCCGTGGATGGCCTGCGCCGGGTGCGTGACACCCGGCGCCAGAGCACATTGTCGGTGGCCGAACGCGCGGCCAACGTACGCGGGGCCTTTGCCTGCGACCGGGATCTGACCGGCGCTCGAGTGGCGATCGTCGATGACGTGATCACCACGACCCGCACCGCGCGATCCGTGGCCGCGGTAGCGCGGGCCGCCGGCGCGGCCCATGTGATGTGCCTGGCGCCGGCACGGGCATAGCCGCCGGCCCGCCCGTGCGCCATTGATACTCAGGCCGGGGCCGGCTCCGAAACGATCACCACCAGCCGATCGGCCGCGGTGAGCCGACGCCGGGCACCACGATCGACCGGATTCAGGTCGGCCTGCCAGCCACCGGCGGCATCCTGCAGCGTGCCCAGCAGAATCTCGCCCATGGCAGCGGCACGCGCGGCCAGCTCGTCGAAACTGGCCTCGTAATCGGACTCGCCGGGGGCCAGCGCCGGGCGCAGGACCACCTCGGCGCCGTGGGCGCCGAAGATATCCTCGATCACCCAGTGCAGCTCGCGGCGCAGGGCCACCTGGGTGAGCAGATTGGACTGGATCACCGGCGAGACCAGACACTCGGCCTGCGGATCCTCGAACAACGACACGTTGTCTTCGTCCATCGTTTCCACGATGAGCGTGGGCCGGGCGCCGACCGCCGAGAGCGCGCGCTTGACCACCAGATCGGAAAGCAGCAGACGCGCGTCAGCCGCCTCGGCCGAGCCCAGCCAGTCGCTGGCCACCAGAATCACGGTGTCGTAGGCCACCAGATCCAGGCGCGAGAGCTGGGCATAGGAGGTGACCACGAACTCGTGGTGGGTCAATGCCAGATGCTGGATATCGATACCGCGCTGGGCCAGCAACGCCTCGCGCTCGGCGATCGGCAACAGCGAACAGACATCGATCGCGGTGTGCTCGCCGGTCAGCGAATCGAACTCCTTGAGCAGGGACGGCAGCTTCTGGTTCCAGCCCAGCACCAGCACACGACGTGACCGGGTCGTGGCATGCGGTGCCGTCACGGGCGCCGGGTCGCGCGCGGCCAGGCGTGCGGGCTCGCCGGCCGGTTCGCAGTCGTCATAGCCACGGGCGATGAGCGCCAGGCGGTCGCCGGCCTCGACCACGAGATCATCGTTTTCGTACAAGGCCAGGAACCGTCCGCCACGGGCCACGCCGATCAATATCGCCGCGGAATAACAGCCGGCCAGCATCGCGAGCGGCTGGCCGATCTGGGCACTGGTCGGTTCGGGCACGAACAGCCGGTTGGCATTCGCCCGGTCATGGCCGGCCAACAACTCGTTGTAAACCTCGGCCAGGCCCGGATAGCGGGTGTTCTGAACGATCAAGCGGGCAATGATTTCAGCCGTGCCGATGATCTCGGCCGGGCCGGGATAGGCCTGGCGCGCGGTTTCGAGCAGATCGGCATCGAAGATTTCGGCCACGATCAAGGGCAGATCGGCCGGCTCGACGTCCTCGCTGGCCGAGGCCGCGCTCATCAGAGTCTTGATGGTGCGCTCATCCGGCGCCCCGCCGGCATCGAACTCGGCAGCCGGCAGCACGATGGCGCCGGCGTGGGTATAGTCGACGCGTTTCAGGTGCTCGGTGCGTAGCGCGCTGCCCGAGCGCAGGATGATCTGGCGACGACGATAGCGCCGACCCAGAACATCGCGCAGTTCGGCCGTCAACGCAGGCGAGACCTTCTGGGCCAGTACCACCACCGTCAGCCGCTTGGCCCCACGGGCTCGCAGAAATCGGGCGACCCGCCCCTCGGCCACCAACAGCTGCTCGACCATCTCGGCCGTACGGTTGTTCCAGCCCAGGATCAGCAGATGGTCGTTCTTGGCGATCGGCGTATAGCCGGCCTCCAGGGTCTCGATGGTGTCATTCAGCCACTGGGTCATGGTTGCGATCAGCGCGCCCACGAACAGCACCACGCCCAGTACCGTCAGCGCAGTCGAGATCGTTCGCAGCCATACCCCTTCGTCATCGCCCAGATAGCCCGAATCGGTCAGACGCAGAAACGCCCACCACATGGCGGCCCCGCGATCGGCGTAGTCGGCGCGCGGCAACACGGCATAGGCGATCAGCCCGGCCACCACGGCAATCAGCACCATCGCCAGGGCGATGACGATCAAACGCGAAAGCGTGCCCCGCACGATGAACTGTTCGAGCTGGAAACTCACCAGCTCAATGCCGCGACGAAGGAGTTTCATGAGCGGATCACTCAGTAAAGGACGGCGTCGAGCTTAACCCGGGCATCACGGCGGCGCTCAGACCTGGGCATAGTTCTGCGCCGCACTCGTCCAGCGTGTGATCAGCGCCTCGGCCTCGCGTGGGTGATAGGCCAGGACATCGTCGGCCACGGCGAGTGCTGCCTCGGCCAGATCGGCATCGCGCGCCAGATCGGCGATACGAAACGTCGCGGCTCCGGTCTGGCGCGTGCCCAGGACCTCGCCGGGCCCGCGCAGATCGAGATCGGCTCGGGCGATGGCAAATCCGTCGCTGGTCTGGCGCAGGGCCGACAGGCGCGCCCGCGCGGTATCGGACAGCGGCGCCTTGTAGAGCAGCACACAGTGGCTGGCCACCGAGCCACGCCCGACGCGCCCGCGCAGCTGGTGCAGCTGAGCCAGGCCCAGGCGCTCGGCGTTCTCGATGATCATGAGCGAGGCATTGGGCACGTCCACGCCGACCTCGATCACCGTGGTGGCCACCAGCACATCGATAGCCCCGGCCTTGAAGGCATTCATGGCCTTGGCTTTCTCGGCAGCCTTCATGCGCCCGTGGACCAACGAGACCCGCACCCCCAGCAGGGCATCGGCCAGGGCCTCGGCAGCGGCTTCGGCGGCCTGGGCCTCGAGTTTCTGCGAGGCCTCGATCAGCGTACAGACCCAATAGACCTGGCGCCCGTCGGCCACGGCTTGGCCGATCCGGGCGATCACCTCGTCGCGCCGGGTGTTGGGAATGGCCACGGTCTTGATCGGGGTACGCCCCGGCGGCAGCTCATCGATCACCGAGGTATCCAGATCGGCATAGGCCGACATGGCCAATGTGCGCGGAATCGGCGTGGCGGTCATGATCAGCTGGTGTGCCGTCGTGGCTGCCCGGCCTTTCTTGGCGGCCTTGTTCCGCAGTGCCAGACGCTGATCCACGCCAAAGCGATGCTGCTCGTCGATGACGGCCAGTCCCAGCGCGCCGAAGACCACCGATTCCTGAAACAGCGCATGGGTGCCCACGACCACACCGGGCTGCCCGGCTTCGATGGCCTCGCGCGCAGCCGCGTCGTGTTTCTTCTTCCCGGTGAGTAGCCAGACCGGGATCTCCAGCCGAGCCAGCCAGCCGGTCAGCGCGGCGTGATGCTGCTCGGCCAACAGCTCGGTGGGCGCCATGAACGCGCCCTGCCAGCCGTTGTCCACGGCCGTCAGCAGTGCCGCGGCGGCCACTACGGTCTTGCCCGAGCCGACGTCGCCCTGCACCAGACGCAGCATGGGGGCAGCAGCCGACATATCGGCCAGGATCTCGCCGATCACGCGGCGCTGGGCGCCGGTGGGCGAAAACCCCAGCCCCTCGAACAACGGCGCCAGGCCACGCCCGGCATCGCGCATGGCCGGTGCCTTGTCGGCACGGATCTGGCGTCGACGAGCCCGCAGCCCCAGCTGATGGCCCAGAAGCTCCTCGAAGGCCAGGCGCCGACAGGCGGGGTCGTGGCCGTCGACCAGCGCGGCCAGATCGGCATCCACGGGCGGGCGATGGATACGCTCGACGGCCTGGCGCGCGGTCATGGCCAGAGCCGGGCCGCTCAGATCGCGCGGCAGAATCTCGGGCCAGAAATCATCGCGCGCCATCAGCGCCAGCGTCTGATCGGCCATGTCACGCAGGCGAGCCTGGGTCACCCCCGAGGCCGTGGGATAAATCGCCAGCAGCCGCGGGGTGATCGCATGGCCGGCGGCGCTGTCGGCCACGACCTCGATCTCGGGATGGACCATCTCCAGCTGAAAGCCGGCCATGCGCGGCTCGCCGAATACCCGCAGCCAGGTGCCCGGGGCCAGCCGTGCCTGCTGGCCGGAGCCGAAATGAAAGAAACGCAGGCCCAGCCAGGCGCTGCCGTCCGAGGCCGAGACCATCAGACTGCGACGCCGGCCCATGCGTACTTCGGCGTGCTCGACGCGCACGACCACCAGCGCCGGCGTCTGCGGCAACAACTCGGCCAATGGGGTGATCCGCGTGCGGTCTTCATAACGGCTCGGGCGATGCAGCAACACATCGCCGATCGCATGGATACCCAACCCCGCCAGACGTTCGGCGACCTTCGGCCCCACGCCAGACAGTCGCCGGACCGGCGCATCAGCCGTCAGTGCCGGGGATTGTGCCGGGGCGGCCCTAGTCGACGACGAGGATGGCATCGGCCTCGACGGCTGCGTTCTTGGGCAGGGCAGCCACACCGATCGCCGCGCGCGAGGGATAAGGCGCATCAAAACGCG